>REDP01000167.1 GCA_007693455.1 Planctomycetota bacterium
GGACCGCCGCTCCTATTATGCGGGCAAGGATAATGGTGCCCGCGCAGCGGGCTTCGCTCAGAAAACCGTGTTTCCCGTCATGGAACGTCGAACTCCGGTGCGACAAGAAAATATCTCCAAAAGCGAATTGTGTGCGCCACAAGCACACTCACACAAAGTGAGCGATCCTTAAGACCCTGTCCTGCAGGGGGACTCTCAGGAGGTAGTGGCCTGCCTCAATGAAGAGAATAAAAACCTGCCCGGTATGGATGAGATTGAGCGAATCATTGCTCCGTATCCGTTGGCGGACTTACCGAAGGATCCCTGATTACCCTCGGTGTTCGTTTGATGAACCCGCTTTGAGAAAATCGATACTAGCCATAGCCGAGGTCAATCGCTAGGGATGAAGGCAAGCCTTGGGTCGTCGCGTTGTTGCCATAGCTTGCGACTTTGGCCTTAGCTTGTGGCCGCGGGGTCCAAAATATCGCTGAGGCTGTTACCGCTGGGGTGTAAGGCCAGGGATTGGCTGGCGCGGGTGATGGCGGTGTAGAGCAGGCGTCGATCGAGGAGGTCGCCGGCATGGGCGGGGAGGTCAATGCTGACGTGTGCCCATTCGGATCCCTGGCTTTTGTGAATGGTGATGGCGTGGGCGCTGCGGTAATCGCTGAGGCGGGCCAGGGGGAGGGGCGCGTCACTGCGGCCGGGGAAGACGGCAACGCTGGCGGGTTGACCGAGACCCGCGCCCAGGGCCATGCCAATATCGCCATTGGCCAAGTCCAGGCCGCGATCATTGGCCTGGAGAATAATCGGGGTGCCATGCCAGAGGGGCCCATGCATGCGCGCATGAGCAGGCAGGCGGGGGAGCTGGGGCAGTATGCTGGCGGGATCGATGTCGAGGGCCGCTCCACTTACGCGCAGGAGGTGATGGCCCAGAGCATTGGCGCGCTGCACCTGCTGATTGCTCACGACAATGAGCTGATGCTGATCCAAGGCCGCCTGCAGCTGATCGTTGTCGGGGGGCTGGTTGGCATGCCACTGGGCGCTGACTTGGCGCAGGGCCAGCCAATGCTGGATACAGTGCAGGTGCGTGTCCTGGCGTGTGGGGAGCAGGCGTAACTGGGCATCGTCGTGCTGGCGCAGGCAGCGGCGCAGGGCCTCGGCATTGGCGTTGGATCCTGGTCGCACCAGCTCGGCCACACGCAAAATCCACGGCGCCGCCATGGCCCGAAAGCTCATGCTAAGGCCTGCCGCCAGGCCAGGGAGACTGTCGTGCTGGCTGGAATGGGCCAGGGGAGGTAGGCCTTTGCGCCACATCTGCGCGGCTTCAGCGCCACAGCGCTGGCGCAGCAGATCGGCAAGCTCGGCAGGAAGATCAGCGGCGGCACCTCGGGCCACCAGTTCCGCGAGAACCCCGCCGGCCTGTACCGAATCCAGTTGATCACGATCGCCAAGAATCAGTAGTCGGCTATCAGGGTGGAGGGCATCCACCAGCGCGGCAAACAGTTCCACATCGGCCATACTGGCCTCGTCCATAATCACTAGGCGCTGGCGCAGGGGGCTGCGCCCATGGTGCCGCCAGGGACCGCCGTCCTCCACTGCTTTTGGGGTCCAGCCCAGGGCACTATGAATGGTGCTGGGGCGCAGACTGCTAATGATCTGTGTTTGTCTGGCATCAAGATTAAGGCGCGCGGCGCTACTACGCAGGGATTGACGTAAGCGATTGGCCGCCTTGCCGGTAGGGGCGCAGACCAGAATGGCATCAGCCTGCAAGTCTGCATCTAGGGCTAAGGCCAGGGCCAAGAGGGCTGCTGCGGAAGTGGTTTTACCCGTGCCGGGCCCGCCAGTAAGCACCCCTACCGGGGCATCCACCAGCAGCGCCGCAGCCAAGCGCTGCTGGCTATTATCAATAATCAGACCATTAGGATCCCGATGGTATTCTTGGGCGGGGAGGATGTGGTCGAGATGGCGGGCGACCAGATCGTGGGGGAAGCGCGGTGGTGGTGTGGCGCGGCGCTGGTTGATGCAGCTGCGTACCCGCTGCCAGGCGGCATGGGTGCGGGGCAAAAGGATGGCATCGCCATCGCGCACCACACAGGGCGGGGGATCAGCAAGCCCTGCGGGAGCAGGGAGCGACCCCACACCGCGACTGGCAGCTTCCAGCAGGGCCGCCAGGGATGCGTGCCAGGGATGATCGTCTGGTCCAATAATCGCGCTGGCGAGGGCGTGAAAGCGCTGAATGGAAACATGCTCGGCTGCAGGGGTGCTCATGCGGATACCTCCGTACACAGACGGTCCAGGGCCGCAATGGCGGGCGCGCTTATGGCATCGGTCCACATGCCCTGGCCCGGCTGCTGCGGATCAAAGCCCCGCACAAACCAGTAGCAGCACCCGCCTAAATGCTGGGATGGATCATAGGCATCATCGTGCTGACGCAGATGGCGATGCAGGGCGAGCAGATACAGGCGTCCCTGCAGGAAATAGGAACTGTCGAGCATGCAGCGTTCACAGCTGGCGAAGTCGTAGGCAGGGAGTTGATTGGTTTTATAGTCGGCCACATACCAGCGACCCTGGTATTGAAAGGTCAGATCAATATAGCCCTGAAGGAAGCCTTCCAGGCGGCTAAAGGTCCAGTGGGCAATTTCTTCTGCCCAGCGTTTGCGCTGCGGATGTTCGAGAATGGCGGGATCCTGCAGTAGGGCAGCGGACAAATCGCGGGGATGCAGTGCACTAATGGGCAGGAGAAAGTGCATTTCGGCAATGGCCTGGGCCTGCAGATCCAGCAGGGTGGGGCAGTCATCCTCCACCAGGGGCAGCGGCAGGGGTGTTGAGACTATGCTGCTAAGGGCCTGCCGCACGCGGCGCTGGCGCTGCTGCTGCGCAGTCTCATTGGCCGTGTCATCCATGACTGGTACAACCGCATCGAGGGGTTGACGATTGCCAATCACGGCCTCCAGCATGTCGTGGATCTGATTACCCAGGGTAATGCCACCGCCTAGGCCCTCTAAGAGTCCCGGCATGGATCGCGGCGCTTCATCGGCATCCCCATCGCGGTCATAGGCCAGGCCATGATCACCGCGAGAATGCTTGAGCCCGGAAAAACTGCTGGTGCGTGGGGGGGCATAGGCGCTGCCCTGCCAAAGGATGGGCTCTGCCAGTTGGGTACTTGCGGCGGCGTCTGGTGATGGCGCAGTGTCTTGCTCATTGTGGGGAACCTGGCTCAGGATCAGGCAGTGCAGGGCAATAATCTGCGGCCATTGCCCTGTGTCCACTTCACTCAGGCCCAGGAGGCGCGCCAGGGCCGAGCGCTGGGCACCATTGCTGTGCCCTTTGGAATCAGGTACTGGTGCCATACCCAGATAGCAGCGATGACGAGCGCGGGTAAGGGCGACATAGGTGAGCCGTTCCTGCTCCTCATCTTCCTGGGCAATATCTTGGGCGAGCTGTTCGGCAAAGCCGTCACTGTCTTTGAGGGAGAGACGACTGCCGTGGGGCTGGCGGACAATGGCCACGGTCTTACTGCTCTTGCGTTTTTGCGGACTTTTGACCATCCATAAAAAGGGACAGAACACGAAGGGATATTCCAAGCCCTTACTGCCATGGGTCGTCACTAGCTGCACGGCCGGGAGATCGGTCTCCAGGCGTTCCATACTGGCATCGGGCTGGGCATCAGCCGCAGCCATGAGACGCAGCAGTGCCGCCCGCAGGGCCGCGGGTTGGCGGTGACCGCGAGCCCATTCGGCCTGCAAAAGATCACCGCAGTGCCGCCAATTGGTGAGCAAGCGTTCGCCTGCGGCATCGCTCATAATCCGCTGCAAGCGCTGGGGCTGATGCACCAATTGCAGAAGCGTGGGCAGGGGCCCCAGGCGCTGCAGAATGGCCGCCTGTTCGCGGCAGCTCTGGGCCACATCTGCCTGGGCCAGGGGATCGTCGGCCAGGTCCTGACAGGATTGGCCATCACCGCCATAGAGGGGGGTGGCGTGCAGGGTAAGCAGGGCGTGAAGCACATGGCCGCCGCCCTGTTCGCAGGCCGCAAGCGCCTCCAGCCAGGCCAGAAGATCATGGGCTTCATCACTGTGCAGTACCGAGCCGAGGCCACGGCCGGCATATTGATAGGGAATGCCCAGGCGTCGCAGGGCGCGCGCCACCTGATGCAATTGCACCCGGGTTGCCGCCAGTACCGCCAGATCACTGGCCTGCACCGGGCGCGGCTGGTTATCGTTGCGGTCAATAAGGGTCACCGTTCCCGCGAGAAGCCGCTGGCATTCCTGGGCACATTGCCGGGCAATATGGTACTGGGCCTGATCCTTGTCATCGTGGGGGCTCCACAGGGCGATCAGGGCTTGCTGCTCGGGGCTGCCGCAGTCGACAAGGCCGGGATCCGTATAGCGAGCCGCAGCGGCGGCGGCGCGCACCGGCACATAGGGGATGGGCTGGCCGCTGGCGCTATCACTAAAGTGGGGACTATTGGATTGGTAGAGCTGGTCGATGGCGCGCACCAGGGGGCCGTCGCTGCGCCAGTTGGTGGTCATTTCTGCGGCCCGCGTGGCGTGACTGCTTAAGCGGCGATAGCTGGCAAGATCGGCTCCGCGAAAACGGTAAATACTTTGTTTGGGATCGCCAATAACCAGGAAACTGCGCGTGGGTGGCTGGGTGTGGCCCGCTTCGGCTGCGGCAAAAATACGCTGAAAGACGGTAATCTGAATGCCATCGCTGTCTTGGCATTCATCCACCATCACCGCCTGAAAACGCTCGCGTAGACCCTGCGCCAGGGCCGAACCGTTGGGCCCATAGAGGGCCTGCTGAACACCATAGAGCAGATCATCGAAACTGCGCTCGCCCATGCGCTGCTTGTGGGCGGGATAGTCTTGACGTGCAGTGCGCACAATATCGCGATAGAGCACACGGCTGAGATCGGCATGTGCCTGCCGTATTGATTGCACCGCTTCGAGCCATTGAGGGTATTCCTTGGCGACAATTTCTTCCTGTTTGCCCGAGGTAAACCAGACCTGATAGCAGCCTGGCTCTTGGGCAATGAGGGCGTCCATAATGCGTATGCCATATACGGCCAGCTTGGTGCGACCGGCAATGGCCTTTAGGCGCTGATCTGCCTCAGGGCGCATGGCCTGCAGGGCTTCACGGGCGCGGGCGATGGCGGCTTCGCTGCCGTCGCCGTGGAGACGGGGCAGGGCAATGGCATCCTCACTGAGCGCCACTTCGCCAACGATATCCTTGGCGATACCCTGGCAGCGTTTGAGATCGGGCACAATGCGCTGGGCATGGCGCACCGCCGTATCCACCACCAATTGCTGCAGGGAAGTCGTATCGCCTTCAATCATGGTGGCTTCGGGATCACTCCCCAACTCCATACTGTGGCGCTGCATAATGGCGCTACAAAAGCCATGAATGGTGCTTACCGGGGCCAAATCAAAGGCGCTTTGCGCTTGCCGTAGGGTGCTGTCCAGGGCTTCGGCGGGGTCGTGTTCGCTGGCGCCCTCCTTGGTCAGGAGGCGCTGAATAAGCTGTCCCACCGGATCCTTGCTAGCTGGCTGGCCGGCGCGCTGTGCCGCTATGGCGCTGCGCGCTTGCTGCAGGCCGTGGCGCAGGCGCTCACGCAGTTCCGCGGTGGCGGCAGTGGTAAAGGTGGAGACCAATATGCGGTCCACGCTCAGACCTTCTTCCAAGAGCAGACGCAGCCAGAGCAGGGTAATGGTAAAGGTCTTCCCCGTACCCGCGCTGGCTTCTATGGCGTGCAGTCCGTGCAGGGGTTGCGCCAGGGCATCAAAGGCTGGGGTACTGCTGGGCTGGGTCATGGCAGATTCTCCTGGGGGCCAGGAGCAATGTGCTGGTGAAACCAATCCTCCAGCGCCAGGCACCAGCGCATAGTGAGGCAGAGGTGGGGATGCGGTAAAGCGAGGGGCTGCGCATCCAGGCCTTCTGGCCCCATCCACGAACAGGGATCGGCTAATCCTCGCAGGGCCAGGCGTGCGGCCGGGCTTTCGCTGGGGGATGCCTGCTGAAAGCCGCCGCTTACCCAGGCCTCATTGCACTGGTTGAGCAGCTCTGAGCGTTCATCCTGGGCAAAGCTTTCGCCATGTTTGGCCTGGCTGACGATGATCTGGTGGATGCCCGGGGTCCAGGCTATGGGTACGCGGCAGGCCTGGCCCGCCAGAGCACACCAGGCATCCAGGGCTGCCCGAGCCGCATCAGCTGGAGGAAGATTCCAGCTGAGCACACTGCCTGGGCCATCACTACTGCCGCAGCAATACACCCGCGCTTGACCACTGTGGCCGCCAGCAGCCAGAGCCAACATTTCTAAAACCGTCGCCAAACTTTCCGCCACTGGCATGGGCGCGCCAGCTTCTTTCTTCTTTGGCGGGCCCTGCTTACTGGCATTAAAGGCCAGGCAGCCCTGCTCGTCGGCATACCATGCATACTTATGGTTGCCTTCGATGGGAAGGGTGGTGGCAAGGCTCCGGCAGTCACTGTCGATGGCGGTGCCGGCAAGGGCCAGGTGCTCGGGCTTGGGCAGGCGGGCTTGAATGGCCTGCCATTGCTGTTCGGCAAAGAGACCTGGGCCCAAAATCCCGGCACAGCCTTGCAGGTGCTGCAGGCTGTCGCGATCACCGCCCTCACGTATAAAGCGCAGCAAGCGGTCGCGCTGCTGCCATTGTTCCAGGCCGTCGAGGGTAAAGGACTCGACACTGTGCAGGGCAGTGCTTTCTTCGGGAAGCCGCAGGCCGAGATGACGAATATACCCCTGCACCGGCTCCTTGGCCACAGCCAAGAGATCCTTCCAACGCCAAGCCTGCGGTGCGCTTGGTGCGGCTCGGCGCCAGAGGCCATGCCCGGGCTGGGGCTGGCGGCGGGCGGCCAATACGGCGGCCCCAGCAGCATAGTCGTGGGCGGCACTGCTGCGGGCCCAGGATGGAGTATGGCGGGCAATGCTTTGCGGGGCAAAGCCATTGAGGGCATGACGCTGCCACAGGCGATCATGATTCTGGGCCGGGGCACAGGCCTTGGCGGCGGCCAGGAGATCGACCAGGGGGGTAGACGGTGGTCGCTCATTGCCATCGTAGAGTGAGCCCGATTCATAGGTACAGATCAGCTGTTCCTCAGCCGCGAGCAGGGCCAAGAGCAGGGCATGGCGATCATCGTCACGGCGTCCGGCATCCCCAGGACGCCGCTGTGCCGCAAGCGGATGCCAGCCTGGGCGTTCATCACTGCGGGGAAAGAGCCCATCGCTGAGGCCGCAGATGGCCACCACCGCCGCTGGTCGCCCGGCCCATTCGCGCAGGGCTCCCACACACACGCCGCCGCCACCACTGCCAAACTGATGGTGCAATTCTTCCAACTGGGCCAGGACTAAGCGACGAAAGGCGCTGCCCAACATGGGGAGGTCATCGGGCAGATGCTGGCGCAGCTGCGGCAAAATGCGGTGCAGCAACTGACCGTGCTGCTGCTGGGCCAGGCCCTCGTCGGCGGCAATGCAGGCTTCGACCAGTTGCTCAAGGCGGCGGCACCATTGGCGACTACTTGCCGGCTGGGGCTCGTTGCCGTGATGATCCACCCAGTACTGACGTTGATCAGCCAGGGTATGGATCAGTTGCCCCAGATCGGCCAAGGCCGCGGTGGCTAAACCGCTGGCGCGATCCAGGGGCACCACGCCATCTCCAAGCACGGACTGCTGCCGGGGATCAGCCACCGCACCCCAGGCCAAGCGGCGCAGGGCAAAGGCCAGGTGCGCGCGATCTCCGAGGGGGCCTTGCTGCTGCTGGCGCTGCTGGGCATCCATGCCCCACGAAAAGCGGGCATCACTGAGCCACTGCAGCAGGGTACTACCGTCATAGTCCTGGAGATTGAATCGCTGCCGGATCAGTGGTGACTCCAGCACCTGCAAGACAGCCTCCTGATCACAGCGCCCACACATCACCGTCCATAGGGCGGTAATGGCATCGCTGAGGGCAGCGGGCTGGGATCCCTGGCCGGTGGTCAAACGGAAGGGCAGGTGCTGCTGGCGATCACCAGCGGCGGCAAAGGCGGCCGCCACCAGGGGCGCATGGGTGGCAGGGTCGGCCAAGAGTACCAGCACATCATCGGGGCTGAGATGGGGCTGCGCGGCCAGGGTTTGGATAATACGATCGCGAATACCTTCCAATTCACGCAGGGGAGAGCGGCAGCCATGCACACTCAACGACACATCATCTTCAGCCAGCGGCTGCGGCTCTTGAGGGACGGCAAGATCGCGGCAACTGGCTTGCAGACGCCCCAGGAGACTGCTACCGGTTTCTGGGCTGGGTAATTCCACGCCCCCTGTGCCCTGGTCAAAGAGGGGGCTGAGCTGTTCCTGGAGATCCTGGGCGCGGCGGCCAAAGGCCTGTAGGAGGGGGCCAGGATTCTCCACGCTGGCCTGGCGGCCGGTACGCAGGTCTGCCCAAAACTGTAAACTGGGGCTTAAGGCAAACACCCGCACGCGCTCACGCGGCCAGAGGGACAGCAAGAGCATCAGCCGCTGCCAAAGCACTTCCGGCAGGCCACCGTCCAAATGGATCCAGAGGTAGGGAAGGCCTTCGCGCCCCTGCCAGTGGGCCATAAAGGCCTGGCATTGCTGGCGAAAAGCATCCTCGCTCATGCAACCCAAATGGCTGGCAAGGATTTCCTGGAGGCTTTGATCTTCGGCTAAAGCGGCCAAAAAAGGCGCATCTGCAAAACGTTCTGAGGCCTGGGCGCGGCATAGCAAGCCCGTGTCCAGGGCATCCGCCAGCTGCCTGCCCCAAGCCAGCATAAGGCCATCAATGGGCGCATTGGCTGGGGGCGGCTGGGCTAAGGGGAGCTGCTCGGCATACTGGGGAATCAATCCCGCCACCGCCAAGGCCAGGGCCTCAGCAGAAAAGGCGCCTTGGCGCTCGCCGCCGGCTGCTGCCAATTCGACCAGGGCGCGTACCGCCATGGTTTGGGAACGCGAAGCGATACCACTCCTGCGCGCCCATTCCTGCTGAACCCACTCCGCCCGGCCCTTGCCAGGAAGAATCAACCAGTGCCGGGCCCACACATCCCGCACCCGGCCCAGGCTCTCAGCCATGGCTGAGAGCACATCCCTCGGCGCTTCAGCAGTGATCAGCGGTAGTTCCATGCAGCTCTTTCTCGTCGTTAGATGGCCCATTCATGCAAGCGTATGCACAGCCATTTCTGACAGGCTATATCTGAGAAACGGGCGAGACGAGGCCTTATTCGCGCAGGTCCGAGGATTCTTCCCGGGTGCTTTCCCCTGTATCGGCGGTGTCTTCTGCTGCTGGCGCTTCATCGCCGTCGCTGCCCTCGGCATCTTCGGGGGGAAGGCTTTCTAGGCGCCGGAAGATGATTTGGTCGTCTTCAGCATCAACGCTAATACGACTACCAGTGGAGAATTCGCCGCGTAGGAGGGCCTCAGAGAGGGGGTCCTCAATGTGGGTCTCAAGAATACGGCGAATGGGTCGTGCGCCAAAGCGTGGGTTAAAGCCTTTTTTGAGCAGCAACTCGGCGCCACTCTCAGACAGCTCCAAGTGAATGCCATGATCGACAATACGCTTGGCCAGTTGTTTGAATTCCAGGCCCACCACCTGCTTGAGATCCTCGCGCTCGAGCGGCCGAAAAACCACCACTTCGTCTAAACGGTTTATAAACTCGGGCTTAAAGTAGTCTTCCATGGCTCGCTGATAGGCGTTTTTGCTAGATTTATACGCGTAATCTTCACTGCTATCACCAGAGGTGTCAAAGCCGAGGGTGCCCGCATCGCTGGCTTGGGCCGCACCAACATTGGAGGTCATAATCAGGATGGTATTTTTAAAGTCGATCTTGCGCCCAAAGTTATCGGTGAGGTGTCCTTCTTCCATAATCTGCAGGAGCATATTAAAGATATCGGCGTGGGCTTTTTCAATTTCGTCCAAGAGAATCACCGAATACGGGCGGCGGCGCACCTTTTCGGTGAGTTGGCCGCCATCTTCGTAGCCCACATATCCGGGAGGCGCGCCCACCAGCAAGCTGGCGTTATGTTTCTCCATAAATTCAGACATATCCACCTGAATGAGGGCTTCTTCCTCGCCGAACATAAATTCAGCCAAGGCCTTACAGAGCAAAGTTTTACCCACGCCAGTAGGGCCGACAAAGACAAAGCTTCCGGTGGGGCGCTTGGGGTCTTTGAGGCCAGCGCGTGAACGGCGGATGGCTCTGGCCAGGGCACGGATGGCTTCGTCTTGGGAAATAACCCGCTGATGCAGAAAATCCTCAAGTTGCAGAAGTCGCTTGGCTTCATTTTGATCAAGGCGTTGCACGGCAATGCCAGTCATCTTGCCAACCACTTCTCGGATAAGGTCTTCATCAACAGTCCCGCAGAGTTCCTTGGCTGATTCTTCACTGGCCTTGCGGAGTTGCATCAACTCGGCTTTTTTCTGCTCAGTCTTATCGCGATATTCAGCGGCCTTTTCATAGTCCTGGTTCAGTACGGCCTCGGACTTGAGACGTTCGAATTCTTTGATTTCTTGTTCGACTTGTTTAAAGGCCGGGGCTTTGGATGAAGCTTGTAGGCGCAGTTTTGCCCCCGACTCATCAATCACATCAATAGCCTTGTCGGGGAGAAAGCGCCCGGATATATAGCGATCGGAAAGGGTGACGGCAGCAGTGACCGCATCATCAGTGATCTTCACCCGGTGATGCGCTTCATAACGATCGCGCAGGCCCTTGAGGATATCGACAGCGTCCGGTATGGACGGCGGCTCGACAATGATGGACTGGAAACGGCGTTCTAAAGCGCCATCTTTTTCAATGTATTTACGATATTCATTGAGTGTAGTGGCGCCGATGACTTGAATCTCGCCACGCGACAGGGCCGGCTTTAATACATTCGATGCGTCAATGGCACCTTCGGCGCCACCGGCCCCAACCAAGGTGTGGAGCTCGTCAATAAAGAGGATGATATTCTTCTGCGTCTTCACCTCTTTCATAACCGCTTTAATGCGCTCTTCAAACTGACCGCGATATTTTGTTCCCGCTACCATACTTGCCAGGTCAAGGGTGATAATCTGCTTATTGGCAAGAATATCAGGCACATCATGGTTGATAATGGACTGTGCTAGGCCTTCAACAATGGCGGTTTTGCCAACCCCAGGTTCGCCCAATAAAACGGGATTGTTTTTGGTGCGTCGGCAGAGGATTTGCCAGAGGCGTTCAATCTCCTTGCTGCGGCCAATGACCGGATCTAATTCACCATTTTCGGCGGCCTCGGTAAGATTGCGGCCGAAGGCGTCCAAAGCGGGGGTTGCCGTTTCGTCGGCCTTACCTTTGCCGCCGCTACGCGGTTTTTCCATGTGCTTATCACTGGCAGTGGGTGCAGCTGTAGGGTCGGATGCCCCTAAGAGATCAAGTATTTCAGCCCGCACATCTTCCAGGCGGAGGCCAAGGTTGATCAACACTTGGGCCGCAACCGAATCATTTTCCCGCAGGAGGCCCAGAAGGATATGCTCGGTGCCTATATAGGGGTGGCCCAAGGCGCGAGCTTCTTCATTGGCCAGCTCAAGGACTTTTTTTGCTGGAGGGGTAAAGGGAAGGGGGGTAGATGGGCCATCTTTTTCATGGCTCACCACCAGTTTCTCCACCTCGCGGCGCACCTTCTCCACGTCTACGCTCAAATTATTGAGCGCGGTAACGGCTACGCCGCTTCCTTCTTTGACCAGACCCAGAAGGATATGTTCAGTGCCGATGTAGTCGTGATGGAAGCGTTCGGCTTCTTTTTGCGCGAGGGCGATGATCTTCCGTGCGCGATCGGTAAACTTGTCAAACATTCTCGTGCTCGCTTTAAACGGTTAATGAGAGGTCTCGGAGTGATAATCAGCCATGAAGGTGCGCTAGGCAGTGTTCCATGGTGAAAGCTAGGGTATGCGTCTCGGCTCAAGGCAAAGGGTCGATTTCAGCCTGGAGTGTTAGAGATGAACACGGGAGAGGTGTTCACGGATGAGCGCGGCGCGCAGCTGATCACGGCGACCTCCGTCAAGGGCGGTGTCATCGCGCAATTGCAGATGGGCGCGTTGGATCGCTAGGATCAAAAAGTCGAGTATCGTCCATAGGCTTTCGGGCAGGAGAG
Source organism: Planctomycetota bacterium (assembly GCA_007693455.1). Taxonomy (GTDB): domain Bacteria; phylum Planctomycetota; class UBA11346; order UBA11346; family UBA11346; genus REDP01. The sequence goes on from REDP01000167.1 coordinate 12,092, forward strand.
CGCTGCCGACTCCTAGACGCAGCCAAGAAAGATGCTCAAGGGCTTCACTATTGCCGATACGTCGGGCGTGCTGTAATAGTCCCCAGGCACGCCATACACGATCTTCGATGTGGTAGCGCTGGCGCTCGAGTGTTACCTCACGCAGCATTTCCTCATGGGTGACGATATCATCGACCGCTTCCATGAGTTGGTGAATGATGTCGTCCTCAGTCAAGCCTAAGGTGCGTTGGTTGGAAACCTGATAAAAGTGTCCATCGGCATCCGATCCCTCGCCATGGAGGCCGCGAATGGTCATATGCAATTTCCCCAGCCCGCGCAGCACTTGGCCTAATTGCTTGCTATCGGCAAGAACTGGCAGATGAAGCATAACACTCGCCCGCATCCCCGTGCCAAGATTGGTGGGGCAGGATGTAAGATAGCCATATTGTTGGTGGAAAGCCCAACCGAGATCCTGCAGTTGTCGATCAATGGCGCAGGCTTGATCCAGGCAGGTGCTAAGATGGCAATCAGCATGCAGTACTTGAATGCGAATATGGTCTTCTTCGTTGATCATTACCGAGGCAAGTTGATCGGGGCGGAGGACGATCCCCGCGCCAGTGCCAGCGGTCGTGAGTTCGCTTGAGGCAAGGTGGCGCTCAACTAAAGCGAGGCGCTCAGACTGGGTGAGTTCGTCCATGCGCTGGGCAAGGGGGTCTGACCAGTCCACTTGTTGGCTCACTAAGGGCAGAAGGGTTTGCACCAGTTCCTCTTGTTCACGGCTGTCGAGGCAGCGACGAAATTTACGTCCCTGGAGGTTGCGGGCTAGGCGAATACGGCTGGAAACAATGATGCCCTGACGGCTTCCCGGAGCAGTAAGCCAGGGGGCAGGTGCGGCGCAGATGTCTTTGAGAGCTTTCATGGAAGGCGGCTCTCTAGGTCGCGAATCTCATCGCGGAGGGCGGCTGCTCGCTCAAAATGTTCGTTGCGTACCGCTTGCTGAAGTTGCTGCTGTAATTCCTGGTGATGACGGCGCTGCTGGTGCTGGGGGTCGAGATGCTGGTCTGGGCTTCGCCCTTGGTGATGATCGGCGGCATGGAGTTCGTGTACCGCTTGTTTGAGGTGTTCGGCAAAAACCTCCACATCATGTTCGCAGCCAAAACGATTGCGCTTTATAAAGTCATTCCAGCTAATACCGCAGTTAGGGCACGTGGTGTCGTGCGATGCTTGGTCGAGATTTTCGCTGAGTACTGCTGACAGTGGACCCACCAAGTTTTTACTGTCGTGGCCGGCATCTTCAGCATTGCGGTATAAAATTTCGGCGATGGGGGTCGGCTGGTCGCCCAATTCCACGTGCAGGCGATGCAGGCACTGGCTACAGGAGTGGAGTTGATGGATGGTGCCATCCTCGTCTACCTCGGTAAGATGTACCGTGGCAAGGCGTTTGTTGCACAATGGACAGATACTTCCTGTAATCATGATGGCCATGCTCTCATTTGTGGCACCAGTGCAAGGCTTAGCGATGGGGAACGCCATTATTGCTGTCAAGGCTTTGCGCGTGGGCGCAAAAAAAGCGCTGCGGGATTCTGACATACCCTTGATTGACTGGCATGCGAGCGTGGTTAGGGTGCCGCCTCGTTGCTCATAACGGTGCTAGGTAATGATCAGCATGGGGCTGCCTGCCCTCCTGATCTTTCTCTGGGACATTGATTTAAGTGCTTCACTATAAGAACGTTGTGTTTTTTTGGCGAGCCTAGTCAGCGTGGTTGGGTTGTTGCTTACGGGATCAGGTTCCTTGGCGATGGGTAGGGTTTTCCATGGTGGACATGGAAACTAACGGAAAGGACACGAATGTCTGACGATGCCATTATGTACTTCTTTCCCATAACCGTGCTGGTGCTCCTGGCATTGCTTGTTCCAGCATCGCTCCTGTTGATCAGTTGGCTGGCCAATCCCCATAACTCGAATAATCCCAATAAAGATGAGCCTTACGAATGTGGCCTGACGGAAACTGTTGGTACCGCCTCGCAGCGATTCGATGTGAAATTCTACCTCATCGCCATGCTCTTCCTGGTCTTTGACCTTGAGGTGGCCTTCCTCTATCCCTGGGCTGTGCACTTTGGAAAGGGCGGCTGGGGTATGGTTGTGGTGTTATTGGTGTTCTTGGTGATCCTCGAAGCGGGCTATCTGTATCTCTATCGCAAAGGGGCTTTGGATTGGGATCGTTCATGATGAATACTTCAGGGCAAGCCTACTCGCGCCAATTGCGTATGGTAGGGGTGAAGGGAGACATTTATGTATCAGCCTAAGCCCGCCCCGCCGCAGCTCGATCAAGCAAACGATCTCGGCGAGTCCTTTTTTACCACGCGATTGGATGCGGTGATTAATTGGGGTCGCCGTAACTCCTTATGGCCGTTCCCCTTTGGAACGGCATGCTGTGCGATTGAATTCATGGGGACTGTGTCCTCCATGTTCGACTTATCTCGCTTTGGCGCTGAATTAGTGCGTTTTTCGCCACGTCAGGCCGATCTTTTGATCATTGCCGGTACAGTAACCTATAAACAGGCCCCTATTTTACGGCAAATTTACGATCAGATGTGCGAACCCAAGTGGGTGATTTCGGCCGGGGCCTGCGCCTCATCAGGCGGCTTTTATGACTGCTACTGCACGGTTCCAGGGATTGATGAGATCATCCCTGTGGACATGTATATCGCGGGTTGTCCACCACGTCCGGAAGCCTTTCTGGAGGGCATCGTGCAGCTGCAGAAGAAGATTGATTCAGAATCCATGGCAGAGCGAAAGGCCTTGGGAGCATGAGTAGTCAACCCGATACCACAGGCGAAGCATCCGGTACCGTTGCAGAGGCGGTAGCCCAAGACGATCACGCATGGCTGCTCAATGAGCTGCACCAGCGCTTTGCCGCTGAAGGAGACGAACAGGCCAATGATCAGGGCGGTGTGATCATCCCTATCGCACATTTAGAAGAAGCCCTGCGATTCCTGCGTGATAACGATCGCGTGGCTATGCGCACCCTACTTGATATTACCGCTATTGACTACCTTGCCTACCCCAATTGGTACCAGGAACGCTTTGCCGTGGTCTATCAGCTTTGCTCGCTGGACGCACTGCAGTGGTTGCGACTGAAGGTAATGGTGGAGGAGGACGAGGCGGAGTTACCTACTGTATCCCAGCTCTTTCCCATTGCCGATTGGCTTGAGCGGGAAGTGTGGGATCAATATGGCATTCGCTTCCAGGGACATCCCAATCTTAAGCGTTTGTTAAACCATCATCAGTTCGAAGGGCATCCCTTACGCAAGGATTATCCTGTACAGAGGCGGCAGCACTGTAGTCATAATGATCCGATGATTGATCAGCTGCGCACGGCCCTCATTGCTCAAGGGTACGAACCCATTGGGGCAGAAGACGAGCTTTCCAAGGTGCGGACTCGTGATGGTCATGAAATTGATATTATGACCATTAATTTGGGGCCCTCGCATCCTGCCACCCATGGCACGCTGCGTATTTTTGCGGCTCTTGATGGCGAAACCATTTTGGCCTCAACCTGTGAAATGGGGTATCTGCATCGTGGTTTTGAGAAGATGGTCGAGCAAGGCACTTATGCCATGGTGTTGCCGTATACCGATCGCCTCAACTACTGCTCGGCGATTACCAATAATATAGGCTTTTGTAAGGCTGTTGAGGATATGTTTGGGGTCGAGATCCCAGAGCGATGCGTCACCATACGCGTCATTCTCACAGAGTTGTCCCGGATTATTGACCACTTGGTATGTGTTGGTGCCAATCTCGTAGATCTTGGGGCACTGACCAACTTCTGGTATTTCTTTAATCCGCGTGAAGAAGTCTATCGCATTTGGGAAAAACTCTGTGGGGCGCGCCTTACCAATACCTTTACCCGTATTGGTGGCCTCTATCGGGATGCCTATGAAGGCTTTAGTGAGGACGTGCGGGCCGTGTTACCGCGCATTGAGGCGGCAGTCGCAGAAGTCTTGCGACTGGTGGAACGCAATAAAATCTTTATTGACCGCACCCAGGATGTGGGCGTGGTCAGTGCTGAGCGAGCCATTGCCTGGGGCTGGACGGGGCCTTGCTTACGCGCCAGCGGCGTTGATCACGACCTGCGCAAAAAGACGCCCTATTATGGTTATGAGACCTACGATTTTGAGACCGTCATCGGCACCACGGGTGACTGCTATGATCGTGCAATGGTGCGCGTGTATGAAATTGGTGAGTCGGCAAAAATCATTCGCCAGGCCTTGGATCGTCTTCGCCCAGGCCCCTTTAATACCAGTGATGCGCGCCTGAGCTTGCCACAGAAAATGACTGTATATCAGGACATGGAAGCGCTTATTAATCAGTTTAAATTGATTTATGAGGGGGTGCGTCCTCCTCCCGGTGAGTTCTATTCGGGCACGGAAGCAGCTAACGGTGAGCTAGGATTTTTTGTGGTCTCTGACGGAGGGACCAACCCCTACAAAATTAAAGTGCGCTCGCCCTGTTTTACCCAATGGGCTTCGTATTCGGAAATGGTGCAGGGGGAATTGGTGGCCGATGCTATGGGCGCTTGCCTTGGCTCCATCAACATTATCGCTGGGGAGTTGGATCGATGAGTGGCAATGGAATCGCCATCCTAGAGGCCCAGCCGCAGGATTTAGATCTTGCTGGAGTTGAACAGCGCATGCAGCCGCACGCCGAGACGGTAGCCGAGCTTCTTCGTCGCTATCCCGTCAAGCGGGCGGCCTTGTTGCAGATGCTGTGGTTGGTGCAAAGTGAATTTGCTTGGATACCGCGCGTGGCAATAAAATGGGCGGCGCGCCAGTGTGAAGTCTCACCAGTGCACGCCTTTAGTGTGGTGGAATTTTATACCATGTACCGCCAAGTGCCATGGGGCCGCTATACCTTTCGCGTCTGCCATAATATGGCCTGCCATATTCAGGGGGCAGAGGAGCTGATCGCTCATCTTGAACGGCGTCTGTCCATTCGCGCTGGTGAAACAACGCCAGACGGACTCTTCTCCATTGAGCGGGTTGAGTGTATTGCTGCCTGTGGCAATGGTCCGGCAGTGCAGATTAACGATGATTTCCTCTTTGGTCCCGATGGTTTAAATCAGTTGCAAGAAGGCTGGCATCCAACCCCAGAGATTATGGATGATTGGATTGAGCGTTTACGCGCCGAAGCCGAAGCCAATCCCCAGGCGCCACGTAATGACGAGCTCGGGGGAATTATCCTTGCCAGTCCAGGCCATCCTGGTGCTGAAGGCGCCCAGGCCCAGGTTCAGCAAACAGGCTACGCCAAGCCCCCGCCGCCCTTGAAGGTTGCGGCAAAAGCAGGCGAAGAGAATGGAACCGTTACCATTACTTGGTTGGCTGCGCCCGAGTGCAGCGATACGCTCTGCGAGTACTCTGATGATAACGGCGCTTCGTGGAGTCAGTGTGGTAATGTTGTTCCCGCTTCGGTGCCAGGACCGCCCGGACCAAAAAACTGTAGCCTCACTCATTCCTCGGCTCCGGCCCTTGGGCTGACCCGTCAGTATCGTGTGTGGTCGGTTCTGCCCGATGATCAGCGCCGGGTATCGGCGGTTGTGGAATACCGTATCAGTGAGGAGGGCGCATCATGATCACCCAATGGAAGGGGCAGGATCTCCCCCGTGTTTTGAGTGGGCGCTTTGATCTTGATGACGGTCATACTCTCGCGGTTGCGCAAAAAGATGGGGCTTATGCAACCTTAGGACCAAAGCTATTTGATCAAAGTCAATTTGAATTGATCGAAATGGTGATGGATTCGGGTTTACGTGGACGTGGTGGAGCAGGTTTTCCCACAGGGATGAAATGGCGTTTTGTGCCGCGTTCCAGTGGTAAGCCAGTCTACTTGGTTATCAATGCCGACGAAAGCGAACCTGGCACCTTTAAAGACCGCCTGATTCTTGAACGCGACCCGCATCTTCTTATCGAAGGCATGATCATTGCAGGGTATGCCCTGGGAGTGCGTACCGCTTATATTTATGTACGTGGAGAGATGCTGCCGCAGATTGCCCGCCTTAATGCCGCTTTGCGCGAATGCTACGATGCTGGTTTATTGGGCGAGAATATTCAGGGCTCTGGCTTTAGTATGGATATTTACGTGCACCGAGGTGCTGGCGCGTATATTTGTGGAGAAGAGACGGCCCTGCTCAATAGCCTCGAGGGCTATAAAGGTCAGCCTCGCTTAAAACCCCCGTTCCCTGCGGTATCGGGTGCTTTTGCGGCACCAACCGCGGTCAATAACGTGGAAACGATTGCCGCGTTGCCGTGGATTCTAAATCATGGAGCACAGGCCTATCGACAATGGGGAACGGATCGTTCGCCAGGAAGTAAATTATTCTCTATTAGCGGTGATGTAGCCAAGCCTGGCGTCTACGAGATACCCTTGGGTATGCCCATGCTGGAGTTCTTTGATCTCGCTGGGGGCATGGTTGGCGATCTCCTGGGATGTATCCCAGGTGGTTCATCGGCGCCAGTGCTCAATGCCGAGGAATGCGACAAAGCAACGATGGATTACGAGGGTCTCCAGGCGGTGGGCTCAATGCTGGGATCAGGGGCGGTTATGCCTTTCAATACGCAGCGAGATCCGGTACAAATCCTCAATTGTTTGACCCGTTTTTACGCCCATGAAAGTTGTGGGCAGTGCACGCCTTGTCGTGAAGGTACTGGCTACGCGGCACGCGTTCTTAAACAACTGGCTGCGGGCAAGGGGCGAGGGGAAGAGATTGATCTCGCCTACGACCTCGCGGACAACTTCGAGTGGACAACCATTTGCCCCTTAGCGACGGCTGACGCCTGGCCGATTAAATCTTTTATTAGCAAGTTTCGAGATCATTTCGAACGCGCCCTGCAACACACCCCCGAACAGCGTCAGGAAGGTTTGTTAACCGCATCCTTCCCTGGCGCGTTCATGTGAAGGTTTGAGCATGTCTGACGACACTATCACCATCAATATTGACGGCGTTGATCGCCAAGTGGACAAAAATCAGCAATTAATCCAAGCGCTGGCCCAAGCTGGCGTGGAGACGCCGCATTTTTGCTACCACGAGGATTTGGGCGTGGCGGGAAACTGCCGCATCTGCCTGGTTGAGGTGGATGGCCCGCGCGGTCCTGCACTGATGATTAGCTGCCATTTGCGCCCCATGCCAGGAATGGTTGTACGCACCGAAGCCACTTCCGAAAAAGTGGTGAAGGCGCGTAAGGGCGTCATGGAATTCCTTCTGGTAAATCATCCCCTGGATTGCCCTATCTGCGATAAGGCTGGTGAATGTACTCTGCAAGAGCATTATATGACCAGCGGCCGTCATGACAGCCGGGTGACCGAAGACATTGGCAAAGCTTATAAAGGTGGTCCTGAGCATCGATTCACTGACACCAAAGGGGTAGAACGCGGCGGCAAGCATATCGATCTTGGCCCTACCGTGGTGTTGGATCAGGAGCGCTGTATTTTATGTGATCGCTGCACCCGCTTTATGCGAGATGTGGCAGGTGACGAACAGCTCTACATTGCGGGCCGCGGTGATCATGCCTACATCACTACCTTTCCTGGCGAGCCCTTGGACCATGCTTATGACCTCAATGTTACCGACATCTGTCCCGTGGGGGCTCTGACCGGCAAGCATTTTCGCTTTCAGCAGCGGGTGTGGTTTCTGCAAAAAACCAACTCCATCGCTCCTGATGACAGTCTTGGCGCCAATATCACCATAGAGCACCATCGTGGGAAGGTCTGGCGTTTGATGCCGCGGCGCAATCCCCATGTCAATAAGAGCTGGATTCACAACGATACACGTCTCTTGTACCGCCAATTGGATGATAACCGCTTGATCCAAGGCGAGCATCGTGGTGCTCCTTGCACCTTGTCGGAATCAATGGTCGCTGCTGGCCAAGTGCTACGCACTGCAGGCAAGATTGCGGTGGTAGCCAGTGGACATCTAAGCTGTGAAGACAATGCCGCATTATTGGCCTTGGCGGAATCGTTTGGTGATCGCGCTGATATGTATAGCGGATCATGGTTGCCCGTAGGTGAGGGCGATGGTATCGCGCGCTCTGGTGACCCCGTAGCCAACCGTAAGGCCTTGGCTATGATGGGGCTGACTGAAAACCTTGATCAACTCCCCGAGCGCGCAGGCGACTACGACTGCTTGTTGGTTATGGGTCATGATCTTTGGGCGGCAGATCCCCAGCGAGCTGCTGCTTTGGAACAGATCACCCATCGCATCGTTCTTGATTCTTGGCGCACCGCAACCGCGCGGCAAGCAAGCATCGTGGTTCCCATTCGTTGCTGGGCAGAGATCCGCGGCACTATGATCAATTGTCATGGTCGGATTCAAATGCTGAACCCTTGTCCAGTCTGTGCCGATGATGCCCTGGAGCCTGCCTGGCAGGTACTCGACCGAATTAGCGGTCAGGCCTGTGAGAAGCCCTTGGGTCTCGCGAGCCAAACCCAGGCTTGGAAACTGGTGCAGCAGCGCATACCCGCCTTGGATGGCTTAGCCTATCGTCATATCGGGCCGCTGGGTGCGGTTGTCGAATCATCCCCCGTTGAGGAGGCTCAGGTATGAGTGGTATGGAGATGATCCTCTCCTTTGCCAAAATCCTCTTGGTATTCATTCCTTTGGGATTGATTCCAGTGATGATTTTCCTTGAGCGTAAGGGGGCTGCCGTAATCCAAGATCGGGTGGGTCCGAATCGCGCCGGTATTCGCATTTTTGGCGTAGAGATCCGCGGCTTTGGCATGGTGCATAATTTTAGCGATGTGGTAAAGCTCATCTTTAAAGAAGATTTTATCCCGGCCCATGCCCACAAAGCTTTCTATGTATTTGCTCCGATGATCCCGGTGATGGTGGCGGTGATGACTCCCGCCCTCATTCCCTGGTTTGGGCCCATGGCCTCGATTACCGGCTCAAGTCTCAATGGCGCGGTGCTCGACTTTAATGTGGGACTACTGTTCTTATTCGCCATGTCGGCCTTATCGGTGTATGGCATCGTTATTGGTAGTTGGGCAAGTAATAGCAAGTATTCGCTCCTGGGAGGCATGCGCTCTTCGGCCATGATGATCTCCTATGAGGTGAGCATGGGCTTGTCTATTTTAGGCCTGATCTTGATCATTGGCAGTTTTAATATGACCCAGATTGTCGAATGGCAGTCCAATTATACCTGGGGAATTGTCGTCCAGCCAGTCGCTTTCTTCCTCTTCCTGGCAGCCATGTTTGCCGAGACAGGGCGGACCCCATTTGATGTGGCAGAAGGTGAATCGGAGATTGTTGGTGGCTTCCATACCGAGTTCTCGTCGATCAAATTTGCCCTCTATTTCATGGGCGAGTATGCGCACGTGGTGATAGCCTCGGCCCTTATGGCGACCCTCTTTTTTGGCGGATACGACCTCCTGCCCATCCCTGGTTTTGGTGGCAACTTTATTGCCGATAACCTGGGCTATGTCCTGGCGGTGGTATTGGTCGGCAAGGTGGCTATTTTCTGGGGCTTGGCGGCACTCATTAGTCGTCAGCGCCGCCGCTATCGTACCCTGAAAGCAAGTGATGCTGACGGCAAAGAGCGGGAATACTCGCTCATGCGCTTTGTTGTATTCTCGTTGGGAGTGGTCTGTCTTCTGGGCGCAGTGCTTGCGGCCTGGTTGATCGGACGGCCAGAGCGTGCCTTGACCGCAGAAGGATCTTTTGTCCATGCCGATTGGGTCGGAGTGCTGACCGCCTTCGTGCAAATCGGCGTGGTCTTAGCCAAGACCTTATTCTTCTGCTGGCTCTTTGTTTGGGTGCGCTGGACCGTGCCTCGCTTGCGCTACGACCAAATTATGGATTTGGGTTGGAAGGTGCTACTCAATGTGGCATTAATAAACCTCTTAGTCACCGCAGTTATCGTGATGTTGATCAAGGAGGGCCTGTGACATGGCAATAGTCATTCCAAGACCACAATTGAGTTTTGCTGAGAAACTCTACTTCGTGGAAATTTTCAAAGGCCTTGCCCTTACCATCGGTCACGCTTTCCGGACTCTGACCAAGGTGGACACCCTGGAGACCTTGGACTATCCCGAAGTGCAGCCAGACCTTCCCCAAGACTATCGTTCGCGACATCGTTTGATGCAGCGACCGGATGGAAGTCCGCGCTGCGTAGCCTGCTTTATGTGTTCAACGGCTTGCCCTGCACGCTGCATTGAAATTGTTGCTGAGGAAAGTGATAATGCCCATGTAGAGAAGCGGCCGAAGGTATTCGACATTGACTTGCTGCTGTGTATTTACTGCGGTTTGTGTGTGGAGGCCTGTCCATGTGATGCCATACGCATGGATACCAAGCAGGCGATATTGGTCGAAGATGCCCGTGAGAAATTTATTATCGATAAGGACAGCCTCCTCGACTGGAAGCCCAGTGATTATCCTGACCACGATGAAATTTCTCAGCAGGCACCAGGCGGCCTCAAACATGCCGCAGCCTTAGCTGCCTTCCAGTCAGGCGATCAGCACTGACGTCCTGTTATTCTCATTGATCTTCTTTGGATCAAACATCCACCCCCACTTTTCCCCGCTTGGTACGCGCACCTATGGATCTCGCAAACATCTATTTTAGCGTCTTTGCTCTGATCGCCATTGGCTGTGCCATTGGTGTTCTCCTGGCACGTCATCCCATTGGCGGGGCAATCAATCTGATTGGTCTGATGCTGGCTCTTGCTGGCATTTTCGGCATTCTTGCCGGACCCTTTAACGGCACCATTCAAATCCTCGTCTATGCAGGCGCGATCATGATGTTGTTGGTGTTCGTCATTATGGTGCTCAATAGTGCCCGTGATGATGCAGTTCCGCCGGTAAGTCTGCCTAGTCTCTTCGGCTTGAGTGTGCCAATTGTCTTTGTCTCCATGGTGCTGTTGGTGCTCAGCCAAACCAGCCTGGGCGATGGCACTCCTGGCACCCGCGGCACGGTGGAAATCCTTGCTGAGCGGATGTTTGATTTTTCCCAGGATGGGGGAGCCTTTCACATCCTCTTCTTGATTGTAAGTCTAGTGTTATTAGTGGCTTTGGTGGGTGCGGTGCTCTTGGCCAAGCGTGATCTCAGCGATACCCGACAGCCAGAAGCGATTCCCCATGGGGAGGATAGTCATGGGTGAGATTGACCCGGTCTTGGTGCAATCCTTGGCGGCGATCATTTTCGCCATCGGCATTGCCGTGGTGGTGACGCGACGCAATCTTTTCTTCTTATTAATGGGCGTTGAGCTCATGCTGAATGCTGTGAATTTGAGTTTCATTGGTTTTTCCCGCACCTTCAGTGAGCACGTGGCATCAGTGGATGGCCAAATTGTGCCTCTGTTCATTATCGCCTTGGCGGCAGCTGAAGCCTGTATCGGACTGGCCATGGTTATGATGCTGGTTCGGGGACGCCACACCCTTGATGCCGACGCCTACGCGTCGATGAAGGAGTAACCGTGCCGGCACAGTTTCTCTGGCTTATTCCCTGTCTGCCCTTACTGGGTTTTATTGCCAATGGTTTGATTGCCCTTCTCTCCGCTTCGTCTGAGCGAGGCCCCGAACGCAAGATTGTTGCTGCAATTGCTGTGGGCATGCCAGCCCTGGCTAGCATCGTATGCGTATACGCTACAGCGGTGCTGCTGCGCGGCGATCTTCCCATGATTCCACAATTTGCCCAATGGACCTGGTTTTCGGGGGCAAATTGGGAAATCACCATGGGCTTCCATTTTGATTACTTGACTGCTTTTATGCTCAGTTTCGTGCTGGGTGTGGGCACCTTGATCCATCTCTATGCGGTGGGATATATGGCCCATGATAGGGGTTTTGCCCGCTTCTTCGCCTACTTTAACCTTTTCCTGTTCTTTATGGTGGTGCTAGTAATGGCTGACAACGCCATTCTTACCTTCTTGGGTTGGGAGGGGGTTGGTCTCTGTTCGTACCTACTGATTGGTTTCTGGCATAAAGACCACGCCAACAATAACGCTGCTCGCAAGGCATTTATTATCAACCGCGTTGGCGATCTTGGCTTACTCCTGGGGCTCTTAGCAGTGGTGCTCCTGCAAGTGAATACCACTGGTAGCTGGGATCTCAGCTGGACCGGTATTGCCGCTTGGGCACAGAATCACGCGACTGACCCAGGGGTGGTGGGAAGTGGTTTGTTGTTGGCAGCGGTACTGCTGATCTTCCTCGGTTGCGCCGGTAAAAGCGCCCAGATTCCCCTTTTTACCTGGCTGCCCGATGCTATGGCAGGCCCGACACCCGTATCGGCACTGATTCATGCGGCAACCATGGTGACTGCCGGTATTTATCTGTGCGCTCGCTTTGCCGACGTTATTGTCCTTTCGCCTTTGGCGATGACCATAATCGTGACCATAGCCATCGCCACGGCCCTCTACGCCGCCATTCTCGCTCTGGTGCAGTGGGACATTAAAAAGATTCTTGCCTACTCTACTGTTTCGCAGCTGGGTTTTATGTTTATGGCAGTGGGCGTTGGGGCATTTGATGTGGCTCTGTTCCATGTCTTTACCCATGCGTTTTTTAAGGCAGCGCTCTTTCTGGGCGCGGGGTCGATTATTCATGCCTTACATCATGAGCAGGATATTCGCCGCATGGGTGGCTTGGCCAAGGCTATGCCCGGAACCTACTCGCCCATGTTTTTTGCCTGGTATGCGATTATTGGCTTACCCTTGGGTGCTGGCTTTATGTCCAAGGAACTGATTCTTGATCGCTTGGTGCTGGTTCCTGGATACGGGCCTGTGTTATGGGCTTTAGCCCTGATTGCGGCCTTCCTGACGGCGGTGTATATGACCCGCATGATGTACTATGTATTTTGGAGTCCATCGCGCCGCCAGCATGAGCCCGAACCCTTGCCGATGACCATGCTTGCACCTCCTGCTATCTTAGGTTTTGCCTCTTTGGTGGTGGGTGGCGTATGGTTTGCCCTTATGCCAGGCGCCGATTTCCTGGCTCGCTGGCTGGAGCCCGTGGTTGCCCCTGCGCAGGAGGTTTTGGCGCAGCGGGTATGGGGAGGCGAGATGCCCTATAATAAACTCAAGGCTATTCTCTTAGCGATTGTTGGTGTCGGAGTCATTATTGTGGGTGCCGTGTGGGCGCGCTCGCGCTTCCGTTTAGCGCCCTGTGATCCGCAGGCCGAGGGACTTAGTGCCACAGGTATGCGTCTTACCCATGCCTTTGATCGGCTGTACGATACGAGTTTGGTTCGCCCCACGATGGCTTTAGCCCGTGGCATTTCTCGCAGTTTCGAGCTGGTGATCCTGCCTGGAGTCAACCAGTGGATCGCGCGAACAGTGCACATTACGGGCGTAGGCTACCAGCGCGTACAACGCCCACGCATGCGTAGTGGGCTCATCCTCTCCCTCTTTGGAGTTGTCATTATTATGCTCATTGTGGTATGGGATATTCTTGGGAGGGCTTCGTGATGTTGCATGCGCTCCTTATTGCGCCGTTTGCTGCGGCGCTAATTACCGCCTTTATCAGTAGTAACGATGCCGATTCGAGCGCCCAACGCTGGGGAATTTTTGCTTCGCTGGTAATTGCGGCTTTGGCTGTGCTCACCTTGGGAAGTGGCTCAGAGGTCGTCAGTAGCTCGGTGATTCCCTGGTTTACTTTATGGGGCGGGGAGGGAGTGGTAACCTGGTCATTGCAGGCTGATGCTATTTCCACCTGGCTGGTATATCTTGCTGTATTTGTGTTGCCAGTAGTGCTGCTTGCAGGTACAGCCTGGGCGAGTGAGCATTTCCGCGATGTAGTTATTGGCTTGTTTGTTATGCAGGGGGCTATCTTGGGCTGCTTTTTGGCGGCCGATTTGGTGGTCTTTTATATTTTCTTCGAAGCGATGTTGCTTCCCGTCTTGATCTTGGTGGCTCGCTATGGCGACTCCGATCGTCGTGGTGCGGCACTGCAGTTTTTTCTGACTACGATGCTCGCTTCGGTGGGTATGTTGGTGGCGATTTGGTATATGGGCCTCACTTTTGGTACGACTCGTATACCCGAACTTGTGGCGGCATTCCGTGATCATCCCGATGCCGCTTCATTACAGCAGGCTGCGGCATGGTGCGCGGCGGCCTTCTTAATCGCCTTTGCCGTGAAGTTGCCCATGGTTCCATTTCACTCCTGGCAGGCCCGCATTTACGCATCAGCCCCTGCTATGCTCAGTGCAATGCTTGCTGGGGTGATGGCAAAGGTGGGGTTATATGGCTTTATTCGCCTGGTGTGGCCCATTTTCCCCGAACAAGTGGCCATGTGGACCCCGATGTTATTGAGCTTTGCGGTGGTGGGGGTGCTGTGGGGCGCCTTGCTGGCCTTGGTGCAAACGGATCTCAAACGCCTTCTGGCCTATGCGAGTCTCGGGCATCTCTCGTTAATTTTGGTGGGCCTTCTCATGCGCGAAGAGGCGGCATTTGCTGGGGTTGTGGTGCAAATGGTGGCCCATGGCTTATCGGTGACGGCATTATTCCTGGTGGTTGGTGCATTGGAGTTCCGCCGTGGCAGTCGTTCCCTGGAAGATTTTGGCGCCGTTGCCCAGCGTGCGCCGGTATTGGCAGTTTTACTGATCGGATCGATGCTGACTGCTGTGGCCATGCCTGGTACGGCGAGTTTCGCGGGTGAATTTTTGATACTGCTGGGGGTGGCCCTTTCTCAACATGGTTCATTGCTTCTGGTTGGGATAGTCGGCCTATCGTTAATTCTTACAGCTGCCTATTTATTGCGGATGGTGAAGGCCGTGGCCTATGGACCACACGGCCCAGCCCTGGGCGAGGCCAAAGCCAGCGAAACGGTGGCCATTGGGGCCTTGCTGCTTGCCTCGGTAGTCTTGGGTCTAGTGCCACGAGTCATTACCGAAACAACCGCTGCTCGTTCAGCGGGCATTATAGACCCTCGGCCCGAGTCGGCGGCATATCAGCGGGATGCTGAACCAGCTCCCAGCCAGCGGGATATTTCCCTTGTCCGCGGCCCTATCCGAGATGGAGACCAGTAATATGGGTGTCGAGTTGTTTACGGTGCTTTCGCCAGTGATGCTGGTGGCGGCAGGTGCACTAATCTGCATTGCTGCTGAGGCATTTTTACGGGTATCCGCCAAGCACACCCTATTACCATGGATCGCGGCTATTACCCTTCTCGCCGCCGCCGCAGCATTGATTCCTGGCTTAACCACCCAGGTCCAATCGGTAGCGGGTATTTTGGTAATTGAGAGCACGCGGGCTTGGTTGCAATTGGCGGTATTGCTGTCGGCATTGTGCGGATTAGCAGCTTTGCAGCACGGCCTGCGGCGCAGTGAGGCCCCTAGTGGTGAAGGCTATGCGCTGATGCTTCTGTGTACCATTGGCGTCATGATTATGGTCCAGTCCTCGGGTTATTTAGCCCTGTATATTGGTCTGGAATTGGCAAGCCTTGCTACCTATGCCCTCATTGGCATTCATCGCCATCGTCTCGAATCCGGTGAAGCACTGTTTAAGTATCTGATTATGGGGGCAGTTTTTTCGGCAATCCTTGCCTATGGAATGGCCCTTACCTACGGTGCTACTGGCAGTATCGCATATGGATATGCACCTCTAGAGGGCCGCGAACATCTCTTCTTGCTGGGTCAGACCTTAGTAATTCTGGGCCTACTCTTTAAGGTTGGCGCAGTGCCGGTACACACCTGGGCCCCGGATGCCTATACTGGTTCAAGTATTGGCGTGGCTGGATTTATGGCAGCGACGATGAAGGTTGGTGCCTTTGTCGCTCTTGCAGCGGTTTGGCTGAATGCTTTAGCAGTGCTTGGTGAAGGGGCTTATCGTGGCCCATTATCACTGGGACTTACCATTCCCATGGGCCCTGAATTGCGCGAAGCTATTGGCTTCCTGCCGCTTATCTTGCTCACCGTGGCATTGTTGAGCCTGCTGCTTGGTAACTTTGCTGCCCTGGGACAGCGCTGTCTGCGTCGTTTAATGGCGTATAGTGGCATTGCCCATGCTGGGTATTTGATTTTGGGGCTGGCCCTTCCCACCGCAGTCATGGGGGTGTATGAGTTATGGGCAGTGTGGTATTATGTAATCGCCTACGGCATTGCGGCATCTGGCTTGATGTTGGCGGCCGCAGTTATGGCCGCAGAGGGGGACGGGGATGATCTTCATCAATTGGCTGGCGGTGCGCGTCGTCATCCGTTTGCTGGCATTGTTGCCACCCTTATGCTTGCGAGCTTGGCGGGTTTGCCACCCACGGCAGGTTTTCTAGGAAAATTCTTTATTCTCTCTGATCTTGTTGCCAAGGGTGAGATTATCCTCGCGGTGATAGCGATGCTGCTAGCCGTTGTCGGCGCAGTATATTATCTGCGTCTTATTGTGGTGCTCTGGTCGGCGAGTGATGCATCGGCCCATCCGCGTCCCGCGGCCAGAATATGCCCCCTGGGAGTGCTCGCCTTAACCATTGTCACCGTCGCCTTAGTTCTCTTTATGATCTTCCCATCTGTTATTGGTGCGGCGGCATAGGGTATTCTTATGGCGCGTACATTCCGCTTGGATCTTCGCGTACGGTACGCTGAAACTGATGGCATGGGCGTTGTGCATCATGCATCATACGTGCCATGGCTGGAAGAAGCCCGTATTGATGCCTTGGCGCAATTGGGCTATCGCTATGCCGAACTGGAGCGTAATGGTATATTAATGCCAGTGGTGGCCCTGGATGTGCGCTATCGTCGCAGTATGCGCTTTGACGATGTGGTGCGTTTGTTGACCCAGTGTACCGTTAAGGGACCCAGCAGACTATCGTTTACCAGCGAATTGTATTGCGGAGAAGACCTCTGTGCCAATGGCCATGTGGTGGTGGCGGCTGTCGATCCTCGGGGCAGGCCGCAGCGCATTCCAGCCGATATTATTGCGGCAATAAGCGTTGCCGCTGCGTAGGGAGTGCTCTTGGAGCCTGGTGAGTGACCATGCTGGGCGGTGCAAAGATCGCCCCCGCCGGTCCCCAGATAGGCCCACAAAAAACGCTTTGAATGGGTTTCATTGCGCTAAAGGCTTGCCTCGCGAAGCGGGCATTCCTCCGCCATGGCGAGCTTTAAGTCGCTCTGGTTGACCATGTCGGACAGAGATTGCAGTGGCGCAGAAGCCTGTATACATGCAGAAGTATACTGTTCCACCGCAGCGAACGCCGTAGACTGAAGAGGGAACAATGGCCGACATTATTGGAGAGGATCAGGTTCGCCGCATCAAGGAGGCGGTAGATTTAGTCGAGGTGATGGGTGACTACGCCCCACCGCAGCGGGCTGGACGATTATTTAAACTCTGTTGTCCTTTTCATCAGGAGCGCACACCCAGCTGTTACATTTATCCCGACCAGCAGACCTACCACTGTTTTGGTTGTGGCGCGCATGGTGATGTGATCACCCTGGTGCGTGAGCAGGAAGGTTTGAGTTTTACGGACGCGGTGGAATTCCTCGCTCGCCGTGCCGGCATTCAGGTCACCTATGAGCAGCGACGCCAGCGTTCAGCCCAGGCTCGTTCCCAGCGCGAAGGATTACTTGCCCTGATGACCTGGAGCCATCAGTGGCTCCAGCGGCAGCTTTGGCACGGGGAGGCGGCGCAGGAGGCCCGAGACTACCTAGGGGCTCGCGGCATTGACCGAGCAATCGGCGAGCGTTTTGGTCTTGGTTGGGCTCCAGGCCGCGGTTTGTTGTGTCAGGCGGCGCGTCAGGAGGGCTTTTCCCCTGAGCAGTTGATCAGCTGTAATCTTGCAGTGGATCGTGAAGGGCGTCTCCAGGATCGCTTTTATGGGCGCGTCATGTTTCCCATAGCAGATCGTTTTGGGCAAACCCTGGCTTATAGCGGTCGCATACTACCCGAAGCTGAACGCCGCGCCAAGGAAGCCGGACGTGGGGTAGGGAAATATATTAATAGTTCTGATACTCCCCTGTACCATAAAAGTGAGGTGGTGTGGAATCTGCACCAAGCACGATCCGCGGCTCGTAAGGTCGGGCGCATTGTGGTTATGGAGGGGCCTACCGATGTCATTGCTGCCGCGGCAGCAGGCATTGACTACTGTGTGGCGGTATTGGGTACGGCCCTCACTCCCCAGCATGCGAAACAGTTAGCCAATGTGCTTGGTGGCGATGGTCATGTCACCATGCTTTTCGATGGTGATAGAGCGGGTCAGGATAATGCCCTGAAGGCTGTGGCGACCTGTCTTCAGCAAGGGGTTCCTTGTCGCGTGGCGCAAATGCAAGCCGGTCTGGACCCAGCCGAACTCCTCGCTAGCGAAGGTTCTGCCGCTTTGCAGGCAATCCTCAGCAACGATCGCAGTGACATTGATCACCTCCTGCGCGGCCATGCGCCAATTCCCCATGGCATGGATCCACGAGCGCGGCTAGAGGCTCTCGATCGCTGTCTTGAGGTACTGCGGCCCATTGCTGATGAAGATCTCCGACGCGAATATGTGGAAGTGGTTTCCGAATGGTTTACCATGGACCCGCAGCGCTTGCAGCGCCGCTTGCGCGACGGTTCCTTAGCTGCATCTGCAGAGGATTCCCAAACAGAGCGCTCAGCAAAAGGCCGGGCTGATGGTCCTGCATTGCGGCAGGAGGACGAAGTGCTGCATTTACTGGTGCGCTATCCTGATCTTCGCCCATTAGCTTTCGATGATCTCGGGTTGGAGCCTAGTACCGTATCAGAGCCATGGCGGATAGTGGTGGATATTCTTTTGGAGACGCCGTCAATGCGTCCTGATGATCTCCTTAATTGTACTGCCATACGGGATCATCAGCAGCTCAATCAAGCCGTACATCGGTGGCTGCGCGATGACCACGGCCGCGGTGGTGTGGCCCTCGATGAGCCGCAGCAGCGCTTACGCGAGAATGTATCAGCGCTCCTGGAACGTCTGGATGAGGAACGAATCAGTCTCTTGCAGGCCTCCATGCAGCAGGCTTCACGGGATGGTGACCAGCAAACAGCCATGGCGCTCTTTGCCGAAATTCGTGCCCTACGGGCGGCCCGCAAGCATAGCGACCCATGAACGTCACGGGATAAAGCAGATGTATGGTTGGTAAACCGTCCCGAGCGGAGCAAAGCTGGTCGCGCGTACCCGAAATGGGGTGATGGTAAAGTGAGGAATATGCCCAGTTAGGTGCGCGTGTTCCATTTGGCGGCGGATTTGCCGCCGTTCCCCTAGGAAGTCCTTTTGCCTACTTGCGCCAGCAGTCCCAGCCATATAATTATAGGCGTACTGAGAACCGTTGGGTGCGGCGCGCCCAGCGGTTCTTTCGTCTCAAGGAGTCCTCCAAACATGGCCAAATCAGTAGCTGCCCCCGAAGCCCCTAGCAAAGGGGACGGTGAAACCTTTACCCTATCCGAAGTTGTAAACTTGCTGGTCAAGGCTTCCAAAGGCAAAGGTATGGTGACCTATGATCACCTCAATGCTATTCTTCCCGATGCTGCATCGGACCCCGAGCAGTTGGATCAGATCCTCGAGCAGCTGGAAGCTCGCAGTATTGAGCTCGTTGAGGAAGTGTCCCAAGACACCATTGACGAGACAGTAAGTGACGACGAGGAGGAAGGCCCTTCCATCTATGAGGATGTCAACCCGCTGGCCGCAGAAGCTGAATACGCAGAGAAGATTGACGACCCCGTTCGCATGTACTTGTCGCAAATGGGTGAGATACCACTGCTTACCCGCGACCAAGAAATTGAACTCGCCCGGCGTATCGAAATATACCGTGACGGCTTCCGTCGTAAGGTCATGGCAATGCCCGAAGCTATTCGCCGAGGTATAGCGTGGGTTGAAGAGCAAAAAGAGATCAAAGAACTTCAAGAAAAGAATGCCAAAAGCCATGGTTCATCACCCTCGCGTGATGACTACCTTGATCGTGCTGAATCACACCTGCGCAGCTTGTATGCCTTGGTTGAACATGTTACCGACCTGACCGCCAAGCTGATCGAAGGATCGGCCACCCTGCGTGACCGACAACTCTACCGCAATCGGCTCAATCGTGGATATCGCCTTCTCGAAGAAATGGAGCTGGATGCCAAAACGGTGATCGAAGTCAAAGACGATATGCTCGATATTCGCCGTCGGATTTTACGTACACGACGTGAAATTTCTCAGGCCTCGCGGCGTAGTGGTGGAGATGCGGCCAATAAGCAAGAGCAGCTGGATCAGCTCGCTCATCATATTGGCGAATCCTTAGATCAATTTGTCGACCGCTATAGCGCTGTTTCACGTCGCTTTTACCTCTACGAGGACGCCAAACAGCGTCTCTCCATGGGCAACCTTCGCTTAGTCGTATCTATTGCCAAAAAATATCGCAATCGCGGTCTTTCTTTCCTGGATCTGATTCAGGAAGGCAATGCTGGCTTGATGAAGGCGGTAGAGAAGTACGAGTACAAGCGCGGCTATAAGTTCTCCACCTATGCTACCTGGTGGATTCGCCAAGGTATAACCCGGGCCATAGCCGATCAGGCGCGAACCATCCGCATACCCGTGCACATGATCGAGACCATGGGTAAGCTGCGTAAGATACAAAAAGACATCTTGCAGGATACTGGTCGTGAAGCCACCATTGAAGAAGTGGCGCAGCGAGCAAATATCTCGGTCACCGAATGCAAACGTATTATTAAAGTGTCCAAGCATCCCATCTCCTTGGATCGCCCCATTGGAGATTCTGATGACTGCTATTTTGGCGACTTCCTTGAAGATAAATCGGTAGAAAACCCTGCCAATATTTCTAGTAATGAGATGCTTAAGGAAAAGATTACCGAAGTTCTGGATAGTCTTACTGACCGTGAGCGCGAAATTATTTGCCTCCGCTATGGCATTGGTGATGGCTACACCTACACCTTAGAAGAGGTTGGTCGGCGCTTTAATGTTACTCGTGAACGGGTGCGTCAAATTGAAGCGAAGGCCATTAAAAAGCTTCAGCACCCCATTCGCTCGCGTAAGCTTGAGGGTTTTATCGATACTAAGACTTATTAATTGCATAAGGTTGCGAATACGGTCATTGTCACCACGATGGATTTTTCCATCGTGGTGACGTTTTATAGGGCAAGGAGTCATTTATGGTGCAAAAAAACGATGGCATGAACTACGCTCCCAAAAGTGCGTGTGCGCAAAAGGTTGTGCAGCCTGGGGAGTTTTGCTTTGCAGCATTAGCGTTGGATCACGGGCATATCTATGGGCAATGCAACGGTCTCACCGAGGCAGGCGGTGAGCTTGTGGCGGTGTATGATCCTGATCCAGAGAAAGTAGCGGCCTTCGTAAAGCAATTTCCGCAGGCGCGAGTGGCGTCAAGTGAATCCGAAATCCTCGAAGATGAACGCATTCACATGGTGGCAGCAGCCGCTATCCCTAATCAGCGCGGCCCTTTGGGCTGCAAGGTTTTACGTCACGGCAAGCACTACTTCACTGACAAGTGTCCATTTACCACCCTTGATCAGCTCGAAGAGGCCCGTGCCGTGGTCGCCGAAACAGGCAAAAAATATGCGGTGTATTTTAGTGAACGCCTGCATGTGGAATCTGCCATGCATGCTGGCGATCTTATTGCTCAAGATGTGATTGGCCGCCCTATTCAAGTGATAGGACTCGGGCCGCATCGTCTGAACGCTCCTTCGCGTCCAGAGTGGTTTTTTAAGCACGAGCAGTACGGCGGCATCCTCTGTGATATTGGTAGTCATCAGATAGAGCAATTTCTTTTTTATACGGGCAATACTCAAGCCAGCGTGCAATCAGCCAAGGTGGGAAACTTTAACAATCCCGAGTACCCAGAACTTGAGGACTTTGGCGATGTCTGCGTCATTGGTGGCAATGGCGCTACTGGATATCATCGCGTCGACTGGTTTACCCCCGATGGTTTGCGTACCTGGGGGGACGGACGGACGATAATTATGGGCACCAGGGGCTATATTGAACTGCGTAAGTACCTTGATGTCGGCGTCAGTTCGCAAGGTGACTGGGTGATAGTAGTGAATGAACATGGTGAACAGCGCTATAATGTAGCTGGTAAGGTGGGGTATCCATTTTTTGGCCAATTGATTCGCGACTGTCTGGATGGAACTGAACTGGCTATGACCCAGGACCATGCCTTTAAGGCCGCTGAATTATGTCTCATTGCCCAACGAGATGCTGTATATCTCCATCGTTGATACGCTTTCTCACACAGAGGGTGTGTATTCTCGTGATTGTAGCTTGGGAATCCTCCGGTCCCCAGTGTAGTAATGACAGGTGTGGATATTTCCATCCAAAGTATGGTGGCCTACTTCATAGTTCAGGGCGGCTCAAAGCTTGTCCCCGGGATCGCCGATCTCCTGATCGGCCTGCGAAAACGCCCTGAATAGGGCGCTTTTTGCGCCAAAAGCATACACCGCGAAGCGGGAATTCCTTACCCAAGGTGAGCATTGAGCCGCCCTGCTTCATGGTTGAGACTAACACTTGTTTTAGGCCATCTTAGATGATATAATATTTCATCAAAAAGATGTTGGTCGTAAACCCTGGTGTATCCCATTTTCGGCTCAGACGCTAGATGTTTCCCATAGCTGACTGAAAGGATGCGCGCGTGTCATTCGTGCCCTTTGATTTTAATCAACAGCAACACCTTGACGCTTTCCTGCAGCGCTACCCTGCATTCAGTGGCTATTGTCAATCCGCTAATATTGACTGTTCGCACTCTTTTTTATCCCAAACTATCGCCCAATGCTGCGAACGTGCGCAGGCGTCAGCCGTGGAGGTGCTTGCATCCTTCGCCATGGATTATCCCGAAGAACGGCAGGCGGATGATCGTGATTGGACAGAGGCGACGCTTGATGAGCTGGTGGCCAATTTGATTGAAGGTCACCATGATTACGTACGGGTCCAGCTGGGGCGAATGCAGGTACTTCTCGATTGTATTGTCGCCAAGGCGCCTCATTGCAACGAACGCTTGGATCGAGCGCGCGCTGCCTTAACTTTTTTGAGTCAACGTTGGCACAGTCATATGGACATGGAGGAACGTGATTTTTTCCCCGTGTGCTTACGCCTTGAAGCGAGCCGCGATTTGGTGGCTCCCGAAGAATTAGATGCGCTCATTCGAGCGCTGCACCGCACCAGCCATGATCATCGCGATATTAATATGTATGCTGACCGCTTTGAGCAGGCTATTGACGTGGCGAAAGATGATATCCCCCCCGACCTTGTTCCCATGGTTTGCGCTCTGGAACAGGCTCTGCAGGATTTTATTGACGATGCCCGACTTCATTCGGCTAAGGAAGATGATATCCTCATTCCAGCGGTGCTTTTTGCCCATGACGTACGCCGTTCCGATAATGAAAGCGGCCGCTTCTCCCGCATACAATGAGGTTCCACAAGGCTGATGCGCGGTCATCGTGTCTCTGGAGGTACTGATACAGCCTCAAGGGAAGGCCCTCCTGTTCTCAGGGCGACGCAATGCTTGTCCCTGCGAGCGCTGATTCCTGATCGGCCGGCAAAAACGACCTGAATAGGGCGCTTTTTGCGTTAAAAGCATGCACCGCGAAGCGGAAATTCCTTACCCAAGGTGAGCTTTGCGACGCCCTGCTCTTGTTCTTGGATGCACCGTTGCCTCCAGTCTAAAACTTGCATACTACCATTATGTTTGAACTGGTCTTCCTCAGTGGTGTTCGTGCTGGAGCTGTCGTTCACATAAACGCTGATATGACCGCTGGTAGATCCCCCGATTGTGATATTGAGGTACCAGATCCCAATGCCTCACGGCTCCACTTTCGCCTGCTTTGGGATGGGGCTTCCCTCACTGCAGTCGATAATGGGTCCTCAAACGGAACGTTTGTCAATGAGTCGCGTATTGAGAGTTATAAACTCAGCCATGGTGACGTTATTCGCCTTGGCGAAACGCGAATCCGCACCCAACGCCGCCAGCGTAAGGCTGGCCGATTGCGTGATTCAACCTCGTCATCGGTGTTTGGTTTTCGCGACCAAGATAACGATGACGCCGTTGCTAGCGCTCTCTCGTTATCACTGGTTGATGCAACCTTTGGCGGTGATGGGTCGGTAGAAAATCTAACCGCGCGCCTTGAAGCCATGATTTGGGTTTCGGAAACAATGGCTACGGCCACTGACACCGATACTCTTTTCCATCCTATTATCGAGGCGCTTTTTAGGGTGTTCCCACAAGCAGAGCGCGGCTTCTTGCTGCTGGGCGATGCCGTTGATGTACTTGAGCCCCAAGCCATGCGTACCCGTAAATCTGGTGCCACGGAGGGCCTTACTGTTTCCGCGAGCCTCTGCCGTGCAGCGTTGGAGCGCCGAGCTGTGGTGGTGTATGTTGAGGACGAGAATGCCGATTTTGATCAAGGCATGTCCTTGGTCGATCTGCGGATTCGTTCAGCCATGGCAGTCCCCCTTATGGTGAAGGACGAAATCCTCGGGGTGACCATCATTGATACCCAGGATCGTTCCCAGCCCTTTAATGAAAATGATATGGGCTTGGCCGCGGCAGTCTGCCGTCAGGGTGCTGTTGCCTTGAAGAATGCGTTGTTGCTCAACGAAGTTGAACGGGAGGTAAAGACGCGCTCCAATCTCATGCGTTTCTTGCCCAAACAGGTGGTAGACCAGGCAGTGGCCGGAGAGCTTGACCTAGCATTGGGTGGAAGTACGTGTCGTGGGACAGTTTTCTTCTGCGATATTATTGGCTTTACCGCACTCTCTGAGAGTCTCCATCCACAAGCAGTGGTGGGAATGATTAATGATCTCTTCAATGCTATCTGCCCGATTATCGAACAAGAAGAGGGTGCCATCGATAAATTTATGGGTGATGCAATAATGGCCTTATGGGGCGTGCCTTTTGGCGCTGAAAAGTCTAGTTTGCAGGCCATTACCACGGGTATTCTCATCCAAAGTGCCTTGGTGCCCTTTAATCATGAGCGACCCACATGGCGGCCCAAAATTCATATGGGCGTTGGTATGAGCTGGGGATCTATGGTTGCCGGTAATGTGGGAAGTATTGATCGCTTAGAGTATACGGTGCTTGGCAATACCGTGAATACAGCCTCACGTATTCAGCAGTTGTCTTGTGCTGATCAGGTTCTGATTAGCGCCGACCTTTATGAGCGCCATAAGCCTCATATCCATGCCATAAAACTGCCGGAAGTGCAGGTGAAAAATAAAGAGCATCCTGTCGCAGTATACAGCGTTCGCGGCGTGCTCTCTACCCATGGTGAACTATTGCTGCATATCCCCGTAGAAGTAGGGGGGGCTCATGCTGCGTGCTTGATTCGAGGCATTGACGAAACCACTTTTGTATGTTTGCATGAGGAGTCAGTCAATCTTGGTGGCAATACCATTGAGACAGCTATGATTGAACTGCCAGGGGTTAATTTGGGAGCATTTGAAGTAGAAGCGCTTTTGCCGCGACAAGATGGAGATGGCGGTTTACGGCGAAGCCTTATTCGTTTCGCTGACCCAAGCTTGGCTGGGATATTGAGCCCTGAGTTGACCTATTCACCCTTGCAATGGCCTGAAATGGTTCGCGCTCCTGCTACCTACAGTCTTGCCCCAAAGAGCTCTGTGCGCGCAAAGACTGAAATTGATCTTGACGAGTCGGCTACGCCTTGAATGCACCTCTATATCCATATTCCATACTGTCAGTCTAAATGCCCGTATTGTGATTTTAATTCTATAGCCGGTCGTGAAGACGAATTTGAGCGTTATGTGTCGGCGCTCCTGCGTGAATTGTCGCGATTGCCGCAAGGGCCTTATCGCACCCTGTTTATGGGCGGGGGGACGCCCAGCATACTCCCGCCACGATTGCTTGAACGCCTCTGCCGTGGTATTGCTGAGCACTGTGATCTAGCCCCCGACTATGAATGGAGCATGGAGGCGAACCCAGGTTCGGTTGATCGTCAACGCTTTGCGATTGCTGCCGATCACGGGGTGAACCGAGTGAGTATTGGCGTGCAATCGGTCCATCAGCATCATCTCGCCTTTCTCGGCCGTGGTCATACGGTTGAGGAGGCTGATCAAGCAGTGGCGGCGGCGCAAACATGTTTTCAGCGAGTGAGTTGTGACCTCATGGTGGGCTTACCCCAGCAAACCATGGGCGAGTTGAGTCTGGAGCTTGATTGGTATCGACGGCACGGGCTTCGCCACGCTTCGGTCTACCATCTGGCTTTTGAGCCTGGTACGGAGTTTCATGCCAAATATCGCCGCGGTGACTTGTCTCCCATCGCCGATGATATTTCCCAGGCGATGCTGCATCAGGTTGACAAAACTCTTCAAGAGCATGGTCTTGAGGCCTATGAGACCAGTAATTATGCGGTTCCAGGTGAAGAGTGTCAGCACAATCTGGCTTATTGGCAGCAGCGCTCCTATTGGGCAGTGGGGGCAGGTGCGGTGAGTACTATTGATACCCTTCGTTGTACCCGCGAACGACATCCTGGGCGCTATATTGCCGCTATCGAATCGGGTGGGGATGCCGTATGGAGCACAGAGCAGCTGGGACCCAAGGAGCTTCTGGCGGAATGCTGGATGCTGGGGCTGCGTCTTCGCCAAGGCGTTTCGCAGCAGCGCTTGCGCTCTTATGGTGATGATCCCCAACGCTATCAGCAGCGCCTTTCGGAACTCTGTGCCATGGGGTATGTCACGTGCCACGGCGATGCGATTTGTCTCACTCCATCGGGACGCCCTCTGCAGGACGCCATTACCATTGCCCTTATGCCAGAAGACGATTTCCAGCCGTCTTGAGCCACTCCAGTAAGCTGGGATTGATGCCCCGTGCATTATTATGTTTGCGCACCATGTCATAGCCACCCTGAGCTACTATTGCCTGTGATCCATAGCTAGCGGTTGAGTAACCAAGTATTATAAGGTTTGCATCAATCTTTTCGGTGATCGTGGCGGTAACCAGATCACCGCGCTCATTGCCAATATAAAAATCCATGAGAATACATAGGGGGAATGCGTCCTGCGATGTGTGCGTGAGTGCGCTAAGTAAGCCAGTACTGGTGTAAAATCCCTGGAATGACGCTCCCCACTCATGTACTGTTGCATGGCTCACGTCGTGCCAATGTTGGGTGTCATCGAGAAGCCATATGCTGGGTGGTCGGGGAGGCGACAAAGGATTTCCCTTAGCGAGTGTGTGGGTACAACAGGTGTATGAAAACATCTAATATGGTTGCAGCCAGTGGTCGCTCAACCATCAATTTCATACGTATTGTAGGTGATGTGACGCTGCTGTTTCTCCAGGTGATGCGAGCGCTGTGGCAACATCCGCAACGGCGGCGGACCTTAGTCATACAAATGTACCGCATTGGCTTTCAGAGCCTCCCAGTGGTGGTGCTTACTGGTTTAGCAATAGGTATGGTGTTGGGAGTTCAGTTATTGGTGACCCTGAAATCTCTAGGGGCTGAGTCAACGACTGGAGCAATGGTGAACTTTGCCCTTTTTAGTCAGCTTGGCCCCACGCTCACTGGGCTCATGTTGGCGGGACGAGTGGGATCCAGTATTGCCGCTGAGCTGGGGACAATGAAAGTTACCGAACAAATTGATGCCTTGCGCACCATGGGCACAGATCCTATTGCCTATTTAGTGGTGCCACGTTTTTTGGCCTGTGTGGCCCTGCTGCCCTTTTTGACGGCGATTGCCTGCGCGGCAGGAGTATTCGGTGCGGCATGGTTGCTCATTAGTATTTACGGAGTTCCTGCCGCCAGTTACTGGGAACGGGCGATTGAGTTTAATAGTTGGTGGGAGATTATTACTGGACTGGCCAAAACCGCGGTATTTGGAGCCATTATAGCACTCGTGGCCTGTCGAGCCGGACTCTCCACTGCAGGCGGGGCAACGGGTGTGGGCCAGGCATGTACGCAGGGAGTGGTCACTGCGAGTATTAGCATCCTTATCGCCAACTTTATCATGACGCTCTTGATTCAGGTGATGCAGACCTGGATCTTCCCTGTATAAAACAGGCCTCATGAATCGCCTTTGCAACACATGCGCCCTATGTGGTGATCGCTTCTTGATTACCAGGATCGCCCGCATAAGGTAGCGCTTTTACAACTCCCCGCAGGAATAAACTATGGCCGCCGTTCTCATTGTTGAAGACAATTTGGTGAATCAGAAACTGATGCAGGCCATCGTCAGTGGAGCTGGATACACGACCCATGTCGTGGCCAATGGACGACTGGCTGTTGAGTTCCTTGCCGACCATACAGTCGATTTGGTATTTATGGACCTCATGATGCCGGTGATGGATGGCTTTGAGGCCTCGCGTCGAATTCGCCAAGAACTCGGTCTGCGTAATCTGCCGATTATCGCAGTAACCGCCAATACCTTGGTGGGGAGTCGAGAGCGAGCATTGGAATCAGGTTGCGATGATTATATCGCCAAACCCTATACCAAGCAGCAGCTACTTGGCACCCTCAACCAATGGATTCGCGGCTCTTCCGATCAGTTTCACCCCGTCTGAGGGCGCTCACTGTGCGCTAAAAGCTCGATAAGCTGCTCAATTTCCGTATCCTCAGTAAGATGACTCAAGCTGATGCGGATGGCATTGAGGGCTTGGTTGTTCGGCACTCCCATGGCTTGCAGGACATGACTGGGCTCATGTGTGCCCGAAGCGCATGATGAACCGGGTGAACATGCTATCCGAGTAAGTCGGCGCAGCCATTGCTGGGGTGCCTGAGGTCCGCCGAGAAGAAAAATACCAGGAGCCCGATGGCTGAGATGACCAAACTGCTGAATCCATGGTGCGCGGTCCTGTAGGCCGTGGCTGAAGGCGTGGGTCAACTGCTGGAGACGTTCAAGACGTTGTCTACCTTCGCAGATTTGGAGCTGCGCCGCGCGACCAAAGCCAGCAATTTGGGCAACTGCCTCCGTGCCACTGCGCCGACCGCGTTCTTGGCCACCGCCATCAATTAACGCAGGCAGTCCTAGGCCGCGCCGCATATACACCGCGCCACAGCCTTGTGGCCCATAGCATTTGTGGGCAGAGCAGGCTGCAAAGTCCACTCCCCATTCATGGAGGCGCAGGCTGGAATGGCGGACAAGGGCCTGGGTGATGTCGCTCATCAACAGTGTACCGGCCCTATGGCAGCGCTGCGCCAGGTCTGCCAGATCATGAGTCACGCCTGTTTGATTATTCACCATCATCACCGCAACCAGCGAGCTTGGCTGCTTCAAGGCCTCTTGGAGGTCATCCACATCAATCAGACCATGGCGATCAATGGTTAACCAGTGTACGCGAATACCCGCCTGTTCACAAGCGCGCGCCGCAGCCATGACCGCTGGATGCTCACTGCGCGCGACAATCAGTTGTTGCTGGGGGTGGGCGCTCGCCACTCCCTTAATGATCATATTGCAGGATTCTGTCGCCCCAGAGGTGAACGTGAGCTCATCATCTCGGCAGCCAAGCAGAGTGCTCAGGGAACCGCGGGCATGCTCCAGGTGATCTGCAGCCCTTCGTCCTTGGGGATACTGTCGACTCGAGGGATTGCCCCACCCCTGTTCGTACACCGCCATCATAGTGGCGATCACACGCGGGTCGCAGGGGGTCGTGGCGGCGTAGTCGGCGTATATGCTTGCCGTTTGCGACATGGCAGGCCCTTTTAATGATAACGCCCTTTGAAAATAGCCCTCATTACACCAGGGCATCAGGCGGCCCCACAGCCCTAGCGTGATGCTGTGTGCTTAGCCAATGGAGA
The DNA here is from genome assembly GCA_007693455.1 of Planctomycetota bacterium. Taxonomy (GTDB): domain Bacteria; phylum Planctomycetota; class UBA11346; order UBA11346; family UBA11346; genus REDP01. The sequence continues at coordinate 41,729 of REDP01000167.1, forward strand.
GCATGCGTTCTATGGGTAGTCGGGCTCGCTCAACAACCTCAGGGGCAAGGTGAATGGCTGGCTTCTGGTGCTCAAGGCAAAGCCAAAGTTTTTCCAGGGTATTACGCTTCATGTGTGGACATTCATTGCACGATGTGCAGCTACCTGCTTGCGAACGTATTCCAGGAGCCTCCAAAAAAGTGGCTTGAGGGGCCGCTTGGCGCATCTGATGGATAATTCCAGGTTCGGTAACCACGATGAAGGTACCATGGGGGTCGCCCTGGCGTACTGCATCCAGCAGTGCTTTGGTGCTGCCTACCACATGCGCGTGTTGACGGATATGACGTGGGCATTCTGGGTGTACCAATACCTGGGCTTGACGATGTTCGGCGATCAGATCCATGAGGCGTTGTTCGCTAAAGACCTCATGTACTTCGCACGAGCCCTGCCACAGGAGCATATTCTCGCGGCCCGTTTGCTCACGTACCCAGTCACCCAAGTACTGATCAGGAGCAAACAATATGGGCTGCTCCGGAGGAATGGAGTTGACCACCTGTACGGCATTGGAGGAGGTTACGCAGTAATCTGAAACGGCTTTCACAGCCGCCGTACTATTGACATAGGTTACCACGGTGTGATCAGGATGAGCCTCAACAAAGGCGCGGAATTCAGCTGCCGGGGCCGACGTTGCCAGCGAACACCCAGCTTCCAAATCGGGAAGCAAGACCGTCTTATGGGGGGATAGGATCTTGGCTGTTTCAGCCATAAAATGCACCCCACAGAAGACAATGGTATCTGCATCGGTTTCTGCGGCCTGGCGGGCCAGCTGTAAGCTGTCGCCGATGTAATCGGCCATGTCCTGAATTTCGGGTAGCTGATAATAATGGGCTAGGATTACAGCATTATGCTGACGCTTGAGATCTTCAATGGCCTGGGCTAAATGGGTTGGTCGAGAGACCGTTGGGCGTAACAGAACCACGAGCCGCTCCTTTGCGGATATTGTCACCGTGCGTAGGGTTCGAGAACTTCGCTCTGCCAATGATACGCACTGCGCACCGTGGCGTGGGATCTTTCGTGCGCATTCGTGCGCAATGCACAGCGCAGTGTTGTTTCCGCCATGCGCTAGGGGATACAAGGACGCGCAGTATGGAATACGGTTGGCTGATGCAAGGTGAGCTTTGAGCGCAGGCTTGTGTTTGACATCGCGAGCCATAGGGTTTATTTTGACATAACCGATGTACGCTGCGTACCTCAGCCTCTCGATTACTGGAGCCCATGGATTATGCTTGGCGACGACATGCTGATTCTTTTTGCGGTGATGAGCGCCATCATTGTGGCGCTGCTCATCATCTCCCTGGTGTGCGTGAGTGGCAGCGCTTTGCTGCGACGACTCGGCTTGAGTCACGAGCCGCTTTTCTCTGACATTTTCGCTCCACCGCAGGTTATTCCGCAGAAGCCGGTCAATCGGCAACTGGCCCAGGAGCGCGGTGATGCTCGGCGAGCTCTCCAGGAGCGCTATGATCGCCTCGCCCTTTGCCATCAGCAATGGAGTCAGGGGGTAGAAGCGTGCTGGACTTTGGCTGCAGCGGGCCGCAATACCGAAGCCTTCGAGGGACGCTTACAGCAGCTGGCAGATGATATCGCTGCCGTTTTGCCCAAGCTCTCTGAGTCCAACGATCCATCCAAACGGATCGCCCAGCGGGCAGACGGCCTTTGCGAAGATATCAGTCAGGCTCTGCAGTCATTGCCTACCCCGCGACGCAATTACCTCTTGTTACTGCTCCTGATCGTTCTCCTGCTGCTCATTGGCCTGACCGTGGTGGCACTGTGATGCATGTGTGCTTAGCTCCCACCCTGGCCGTTGATGATGCCACGCGAGCCTTTTTACAGGCGGCTGTTGACCTTGACTGCCCACAGGCTGAAGTGCTGAGTAAGCACGGCATACGCCGTTGGGATGCGGATCGTCTATTAACTCGCCTCAAAAGCAGCGGTGAAATCAGTGAAACAGGCTGGGTGGAAGAGGCTCGACAGGCCTACCAAAGCTTGCTCCAGCGATGCCATTCCCCCGATTCGCGTGGTACCGCACAGCAGAGCCCTGCCCAGGAGGCCCATACCCCCCGCAAGCCTTCGCCCTTTCCTCAGGGTGAGGGTCCGCGCGAGAAGGCGTGGCAACTGGGGATTGATGCCCTCAGCGATCGCGAACTCTTGGCCTTGATTTTGCGCACTGGCACCAGTTCCATGGATGTTATGGCATTAGCTGATGCCCTACTGGATCAGTATGATGGTTTGGTTGGCCTTGCGGGAAGTGATGTGCTTGCACTTGCCAATGGCCATGGCCTGGGACAGGCCAAAAGCGCCGAAATTGCTGCCGTTTTTGAGCTAGGGCGGCGCCTGTTGCGTTCAGCACGCCGGCAACGGCCGCGACTTCATACCCCAGAAGCGGTTTTTGATGTGATCGGTGCCGATCTTATGGCGCTCGCCCACGAAGAGTTTCTCTGCCTTGCATTGGATGTGCGATCGCGATTAATCGGTGAGCCGCGACGCCTGAGTAAAGGCGACATTGATGGAACTGAGGCTGGTCCCCGTCTTTTCTATCGCCACGCCTTATGTAGTGGTGCCGCCAGTGCCATTGCCGTGCATAATCACCCTACTGGCGATCCCAGTCCTTCCGCTGCAGATTTGGCCGTAACCCGTCGTTTGCTGAGTGCTGGACGTACCCTAGATTGCCCCCTGGTCGATCATGTGATTATTGGCGATGGGGGACGCTTTATCTCTCTCCGCCGTGATTACCCGCATCTCTTTGCTGAGTAACATGATAGGTAATATATCCGGCAAATTCTGATGGGCCCGATGAATCCTGCTCTTGCGCTGTCGAGCGGCGATCTAACCTACCACGAATTTTGCACCTTGGAGCTTGTCGGATGCCACAACGTACGGATATCTCGTCCATTCTCATTATCGGTTCTGGTCCCATTGTCATAGGTCAAGCGTGCGAATTTGACTATAGTGGCACTCAGGCCTGCAAAGCCCTCCGCGAAGAAGGCTACCGAGTGGTGCTGGTCAACTCCAACCCAGCCACCATTATGACCGACCCAGAGATGGCAGATGCCACCTATGTCGAACCCATAACTCCCGAAGCCGTGGCAAAGATTATCGAAAAGGAACGGCCCGACGCCATTCTTCCCACCCTCGGCGGGCAAACGGCCCTCAATACGGCGCTATCGTTACATGAAGATGGCACCCTCGATCGCCTCGGCGTAGAGATGATAGGGGCCAAGGCAGAAGTTATTCGTCGCGCTGAAAATCGCGAAGAGTTTTCCCAAACCATACGCTCCATCGGTCTGTCGCAGTCACGCTCGCGCATTGTCAATTCTTGGGAAGATGCCCTCGAAGCGAAAAAAGACATCGGTTTACCCTGCATGGTTCGTCCCTCCTTTACCATGGGGGGGTCTGGCGGCGGCTTCTGTAATACCGAAGAAGAGTTTGCCACCATTGTCCAACGTGGCCTTGCCTTATCGCGAATCCACGAGGTTTCCATTGAGGAGAGCCTGTTGGGCTGGAAAGAGTTCGAACTCGAAGTCATGCGCGACTGCGGCGATAATGTGGTAATCGTGTGTGGTATAGAAAATCTTGATCCCATGGGGGTGCATACGGGCGACTCGATTACCGTGGCGCCAACGCAAACCCTCAGTGATCGCGAATATCAGCGCATGCGTGATGCCTCATTGGCCATTATCCGTGCCGTAGGCGTCGAAACAGGTGGTTCCAACATTCAGTTTGCCATCAACCCCAGTGATGGCCGTATGGCAGTCATCGAAATGAACCCGCGAGTATCGCGTTCTTCCGCTCTGGCGTCCAAAGCCACGGGCTTTCCTATTGCAAAGTTTGCTGCCAAATTGGCGGTTGGGTATCGTCTGGATGAATTGCTCAATGACATAACCAAGAAGACGCCTGCCTGCTTTGAGCCCTCCATTGACTACGTTGTCACCAAAATCCCTCGCTTTGCCTTTGAAAAATTCCCCGAGGCCGATGATCGCTTGGGCTATCAGATGAAATCGGTTGGCGAGGTCATGGCGATTGGCCGTACCTTCAAGGAAAGTCTCCAAAAAGCCCTTCGCGGCATGGAAATTGGCTGTGTTGGTTTGGGGCCTAATGATGCTGATGATCATGGCCGCACTATGGATCGAAAGATCCTCGAAACCGCTCTTCGCGAACCACGTACGGGGCGCATCTTTGCCCTCCGCCATGCCCTACAAAATGGTATGAGTGTAGATGAGGTCCATGCCCACAGTGCCATTGATCCCTGGTTTATTCATCACCTTCAAGCCCTGGTAGAGCATGAGGAGCATTTACGGGCTGTCTCCTTCAACGATATTGATGAAGAGGCCCTGCGTGCTGCCAAACGTGATGGATTCTCGGATGCCCAATTGGCCTACATTTGGGGGGTCAGTGAGCAGGCAGTGCGCCTACGTCGCTGGCATCATGCCATCCATCCAGTCTATAAATTAGTGGACACGTGCGCTGCTGAATTTGAAGCGGCAACGCCTTATTATTATTCGACCTACGAAGATGAATGCGAGGCACGGCCCACCGAAAATCGTAAGATTATGATTTTGGGAGGGGGGCCCAATCGCATCGGTCAGGGCATCGAGTTCGATTATTGCTGCTGTCATGCCGCGTTCGCTTTGCGTGAAGCTGGCTTTGAGACAATTATGGTGAACTCTAATCCTGAGACAGTCTCAACCGATTATGACACTTCAGATCATCTGTTTTTTGAACCCTTAACCGTAGAAGATGTTCTCGAAATCAACCGTGTTATGCAGCCCGAAGGGGTTATTGTTCAGTTTGGCGGACAGACACCCCTCAATCTTAGTCAAGAATTGGAAACCAGCGGCGTTCCGATTATTGGCACTTTGCCCTCTGACATTGAGCGCGCTGGCGACCGAGGACTGTTTAAAGCCACTTTGGAAGAACTCGACCTTCTCCAGCCGGATAATGGTATTGCGCGCTCCTATGAAGAAGCCTTGGTGGTTGCCGATCGCATTGGCTACCCCGTTGTGGTGCGGCCAAGCTTTGTCTTGGGTGGCCGCGCTATGGAAATCGTCTATACACGCAAAGACCTTGAACGTTATATGAAGCACGCGGTAGAGGCGTCACCTGATGCCCCCGTCTTGGTGGATAAGTTCTTAGAAAATGCCACTGAAATTGATGTTGATGCCCTGTGTGATGCCGAGCAAGTGGTGATTGGCGGTATGCTTGAGCATATCGAAGAAGCGGGCATCCACTCCGGCGATAGTGCTTGTGTGATTCCGAGTTTCTCGTTATCCGAGCGCCTCTTGGATCGCATGCGCGATATTACCCAGGCCTTGGGTAAGGCATTTAATGTGCGCGGCTTAATGAACGTGCAGTTTGCCGTGCGCCATGAAGAGGTCTACCTCATTGAAGTCAATCCACGAGCATCGCGAACGGTGCCATTTATTTCTAAGGCGACGGGTCTCCCTCTTGCCAAAATTGCGGCATTGGTGCAAGCGGGTTTTACGCTTTCGGAGCTGGGTATTGTCGATAATCCTGAGCCGAGTCATTTCTCGGTGAAAGAATCGGTGATGCCCTTCAATAAGTTTCCTGGGGTTGATACCATTCTTGGCCCCGAGATGCGTTCCACCGGCGAAGTGATGGGGATTGCCCCATCGTTCTGCGAGGCTTTCTTTAAGGCTGCCATGGGGGCGGGGAATATTTTGCCACCCACGGGCAAAGTCTTTATCAGTGTCCGCGATAATGATAAACGGGGGCTGATCCCCTTGGCCTGGGAAATTGCTGACCTCGGCTATGAAATTATCTCCACTCGAGGTACCGGACGCGTGCTTGAGCGTAATGGCATCGCCGTGACCACTCTGGCCAAAGTCCAAGATGCGCGCGTTTCAGGAGCGCCAAGCCTTCTCGACTATCTCGATGAGGTGGCTTTTGTTATCAATACCCCCAATCATCGTGGGGCTCGCAGTGATGAAGGGAAAATCCGCTCATCCTGTGCCGTACGTGGGGTCCCCTGTTTCACCACGCTTGCCGGAGCCAGCGCACTGGTTGGCGCCTTGCGTGAACGACGTAATCATACCTGGGATGTGCGACCGCTACAGTCTCTCCTTAAAGATGGTGGAATTTGGCGCAGTCCGGTTACTCGCACGGCAGGCCCCGTGGCCTGAGTCGCAGCCCAGCTCTAGAAGATATGGATTCATTGGCAGCACGCTCACGGACCCAGGCGCGTGTAATAGATGGTCAGGGCAGTGTAAAGCCTGCCCCCCGAGACTGCCCATATCCAGATCGGCCCGCAAAGACGCCCTCAACAGGGCGTCTTTCGCCCAAGCCATATCCCCCGCAAAGCGAGCATTCCTTCCCCATGGCAAACTTTGCGCCACCCTGAACATGGATGGTCACGAGCCTGGAATCGATGGCTTTAGGTGGTCAGAAAAGCCGCCCAGAGTATGCCCAGGAAGCCGATACTGGCAATGATCACTACTGGGATATAGGGCATGTGCCCATCGCGTTCCATCGCCTTGCCAAAAAGGAAGAATACGAGGGGGTGAATGAGGAAGGGCATGGAGAAGATAAATGGTATCAAGAGGGCTGCTTGATCACCAAACATACCGCCCTGAGTTGCCGCAAACAGTCCAAAGTGAGACAGGCCCGATGATACTGCCATAGCCGCAAAGTTGAGCGGCATGCCTCCCAAATGGAGGAGTAGAAAGCCGCCAAAGAGGGCGGTGATCTGCCAGCCAAAGGAAAACTGCATTAGGGCTGCAACTTCGCGACTGTCGTCGCCATACGAATGCGCCATGCGTTTGAGTGACCACAGGGTTAAGAGCATGCCACAAGCCAGTAATATCAAGGTTGGCCAGAGGCTGAGATACCCTTGGGTAGCACTCATGGCAAGTATGGAAAAGACGAATATGTGGCCAAAGAAGGGCACATTGATCATAATCGGAGCTCGACGGGCGGCGATCCCGCCCATATCTCCCGCGGTACACGCGCCAGTGAGACCTGAATGGGAAAGCGAGCCTGCCATACCAGGAGCAAGATTGCGGGCGTGATTGGTTTTGCCGAGAATCATCAGCAAGGCAATGCCGCCAAACATCCAAAACATTTGTCCAAAAAAGCCATAGGCTAAGACGGCATTCATGCCGCTAATGGTAAAGGCCTCGCTGATGCGCGATCCACCGATCATAAAGTTTGCAGCCAATACCACAGGCAAGCCAGCAAACAGGAGGGCGCGAATGGTGGGCCCATAGCGCCAGCGATAACAGCATGCGCCAAGACCGGCGGCAATGATCATGGCGAAAAAAATCTGTGGGAGGGCAATCATGGGTTTTACCCATTGGGCGCAGTGATGCGATAGGGCCAAAATGCCGATTACGGCCATGATTTCTACCACGCCCATCTGAAAATAGCGTCGCTTGTCAGAAATTTGCGCCTTGTGGTCGATAAGTATAATAGCGATAACTAAGCCCATATAGGCAATCAAAGGGTAAGTATACCCCAGATCACCAATGCTTGCCCCTATAAGGTGACGAGCCAATGCCTCTATGCCAAGGAGAAGGAAAAACGAGCGTAGGACGAAAATTAAATGGGTGCGCCCAGTGCCGAGAATGGTTTCCTCTGTATTCAAAACCACCGTATCATCGGGAGGAAGGGTGATTTTCCCAAAAATTTTGCGCAGTTCTTGGCCGCCTACAAAAAAGGACACTATGAGAGCAACGATGGTAGCTCGAGCCACCAGATCAATAAGCGGGAATTCGCTTAAACCCGGGCTTGATACACCCGTTTCCCGCATGATAAAACCCATGCCCAAGCCAAAGATAACAATGATAAGAATGGGCGAATAGCGGGTCCCCGCAACGACGGTACGAGCTACCAAAACCATGGGGATAAGCAGAAACAGGGATAAGAGGAACTGATTAAGCACCAGTATCCCGGCTCCCTGATGTACCAAAGATCCATCCACGCCAAAGCCCTCCTCACCAATGGGAAACCCTACCATGCTTGCTCAATACTTGTGGTCAAATACTGGAGGCAAAACCTTTGGCATGTTTCCGCATGCACAGTAGAGGATAACGGTCCAGGAGGCAAGAACGCTCCTCGCCGGTGTAGGTGAAACCCTGGTGGGTGAATGCCTGACGTACGGGATCGGTGGTAAGGGTACTTCGCGCGTCAACGCTAGCCCAAGCACCATCCTGGAGCACGCGCGCACATTCGGTGGCAATTCGGTTGATATCTGCAGGGGTAAAATGGTGGGCTAGAGCCCCGCAGCACGTAACCCAGTCGACACTCGCATTGGCTATGGGTTGTCCTGTTTCATCGACAAAGGGCTCGAGGATGCTGGCCTGCTGAAAATGCAGTGTAGTGGGCAGCGCGCTCTGGTATTGCGGTAGTTGCTGACGTGCTCGATGTACCAGTTTGTGCGCATATTCTAGGCCAATGACCTGAGACCCTGGAGGGAGATGGTAGGCAAGGGCGCGCGAAGAAGCGCCATCCCCACAGGCCAGATCAAGGACACGCAGGGGCCGCGCTAACGCACGCCCATGTAAGCAACGGGGGATCACCTGCCAGTTGGCCCATGCTTGCCGTGCATTAATGCCGCGAAATATTCCCGGTGACATGGCACTGTAGGCTGCGAGGGCATCGCTGTTGTGGTTACTGCGAAAGCGTTGCCCGAGACGCCTGGCTCGGCGTTCGGCCAACCATTGGCGCAGCGCAACCAATACGGGGCCCCCAGGTGGTCCGCCATAACGAGCGCCACGATAGCGCGGTAAAGAGCCAATGTGCCACCTGCGATGGCTCATTTCACGATGCGCCTTTGGCCTTTGCCCAAGCGTCGCGTAAAGTGGCGGTACGATTGAACACGGGACGATCCGCACGGTGATCATGGTCGGGGCAGAAGTAGCCCAGACGTTCGAATTGCACATGGGCTCCCACTGGCCATTCAGTTAAAAAGGCGGGGATTTTAGCATCGGTAATGACCGTGCACGAATCGACATCAATATTGGTGGTCCAATCCTCGCCCTCATCAACCGCCAGGGGGTTTTCGGCAGTAAAGAGGTGGGTGTAAAGCCGCACCTCGGCATTTCGGGCACTCGCCGCATCCACCCAATGAATGGTTGCCTTGACCTTGCGACCATCGGTTGGAGCCCCACCATGCAAGGTGGCTTCATCTATACTGCAACGCAGGCGTTCGATGCCCCCATTGGCATCGCGCACAATCTCATCGCAGCGAAGATAACCAAGGCCGCGCAGGCGCACTTCACCGCCAGGTCGCAGGCGAAAGAATTTTTTCGGTGGATCTTCCATGAAATCATCTTGGTCAATGTAGAGCAGTCGCCCGGCAGGTAGCTGGCGGGTACCTGCATCGGGGTCTTCCGGATTGATCGGTACGTGAGCGCTCTCTTTACGATCATCGTCCCAATGCGTGATTTCCACCAAGAGGGGACGTAAGACTGCCATTGCCCGTGGGGCCACGCGGTTGAGTTCTTGGCGAATATGATATTCCAATAAGGCCCACTCATTGGTGGTGTCAACTTTGGTGTAGCCGACTTCACGGCAGAAAGTGGTAATGGCTGCTGGCGGTACGCCGCGGCGACGCAGGCCGCACAAGGTGGGCATCCGTGGATCATCCCAGCCCTTAACGAGACCGCGCTGCACCAGTTCCATGAGCTTGCGCTTGCTCATCACCGTATGCGAAAGATTGAGACGGTTAAACTCATACTGATGCGGCCGCGGATCAAGTTCCAGTTGTTCGAGATACCAATCATAGAGGGGGCGATGGGTGGCGAATTCGAGGGTGCAGAGACTATGGGTCACCCCTTCAATGGCGTCTTCGAGACCATGAGCCCAGTCATAGAGGGGGTAGATTTTCCAGGTATCACCGGTGCGATGATGCCGATCAAACTGAATGCGGTACATCAGTGGGTCGCGTAGAAGCATATTGGCATGTGCCATATCAATTTTAGCTCGGAGTACACGGCTGCCAGGCGCGCATTGGCCATCGCGCATGGAGCGGAAGAGTTCCAGGTTTTCCTCGGGGCTGCGGTCCCGCCAGGGTGAGTTCACTCCTGGACTGGTCACGGTGCCCCGATTGCGACGAATGGTTTCACCGTCTTGATCATCGACGTAAGCCAGACCCTTGCTAATCAACGCTTCTGCCCACGCATACATCTGAGGGAAATAATCCGAGGCATAGCGTACTTCAATATGCTCGCGGCCAGTGAGCCATTGCACATCGCGAATAATGGCATCAACATATTCCACATCTTCTTTGCTGGGATTGGTGTCATCAAAGCGCAGACGACAGAGACCGTCGAATTCATCGGCAATGCCAAAATCCAAGGCAATCGCCTTGGCATGGCCAATATGCAAATAACCATTGGGCTCAGGAGGAAAGCGGGTTACCACTGGTGGCTGCACCCGGCCCTGGGTGAGATCATCGGCGACGATCTGGCGAATAAAGTCGCGCGGCGGTTCTGTTGCTGGATGAGCGTGGTCGGCCATGTGGTATATCCTCCGAGCGCGACACGTTAGCGCCGGAATGAATCATTGAAGGGCTTTTGTCGGGGCGGCTTCAAAGCGACGTCAAGCTTGTTAAGAATGTGGGGTAGGTATTTCAGAACCAAGGAAATACGTATGTTGCCATATCATCGTTGCTGACATAGTGCGGCGATGCCGAGAGGTTTTGGCGGTGGTGGACGCCATCAAGAACACGATCCAGCCGAATTGGCACGGATCAATAAACTTCGCAGTAGTCGTCAGCGTTTTCGCTACTTCCAAGCACAATGGCGTAAGCCGCGAAGTTCCCAGAACGATGCCGCTGAGTCACCTGCGTCAGCGGGACGAAGTCATTGGCGTCGTGGTCTAGAGTGGCTGCGACCGCTACGACGCGGCATTATACTCGTTTTTGTTCTAGGCTTCTTCTATACGCTCCTTGATGCAGGCTGGCCTATTCTTATTGGCTGGATGATCAATGTGGTAGAAGGAGCAGGGGATCAGGTTCCCATCTTGGGTGAAACCTCTGCCCGTCACATGCTTACCGTTATTGGCCTAGTGGCCCTAGCAACTGTTATTGCTTCCCGTGCCATAGGTTTGCTGCGGGGCGTCATTCTCCATCAGCTCTCCTTGCGTGTGGCCCATCACATCCGCAGCTCCCTCTACGACAAGCTCATTCACCTGCCTCTGGCGCGCCTCAATGAGCTCAAGAGTGGCGGCATTGTCGCCCGCCTCTCTAGCGATGTGGATCATACCGCCAATTTGCTGCAGCAGGCAGTCGTTTCGCCCCTCTCGGCAATTATGCGCCTCCTGGTGGTGGTGAGTATCCTTTTGTTCTATTCATGGCAGTTGACGGTAATTAGCCTGGGTTTATTGATCGTTTTAGCTTTGATCCACCATCGTGCGGTTGGTCGAATACGGCCTATTTATCGCAGCAGCAGCCGCGATCGCGCATTCATCGACGGGAGAGTGGCTGAAACTTTTGGTGGCATTCGCGTGGTGCGCAGCTTTGTCCGCGAGACCCGCGAACGTCTCGATTATGGCCTGGGGCATCATACGGTGCTGCGCAAGCAAATCTGGGCACGATTGCTCCTCAATCTCTATCACTCCTTTTGGGACCTCCTCCTACCAGGGGTTCATCTTACGATTATTTGGGTAGGGGGTCTGTATGTGCTCGACGGCTCTCTGACCATTGGTGCTATCGTTACCATTCAAGTGCTCTCCTTTCAGGTCATGACTCCAGTGATGCAAATCATTCAGGCCATGAACGAGACTCAGCGGGGTATGGCGGCTCTGGACCGAGTGAGTGAGGTACTGGACATGGAAGAGGAACTCCCCGATAGGTCGTCTGCGCAGGAAGCCCCTCGTCAGGTGACCGAGTTGGCTCTACGCGGTCTTGCCTTTCGTTACCCCCAACGGCGAACTCATCGCGATGATGTAACCCACAATCCTATGGGTGAGCCACACCAAGAGCCAGAACAGCATGATCAGTGGGTCCTGCGTGACATTTCCCTGACGATTCCTGGGGGTACGGTGACCGCTTTGGTCGGTGCAAGTGGTGCTGGAAAAAGTACCTTAGTGGATCTGATTACGCGCATGATGGATCCCCAAGAAGGCTGTATTATGCTCAATGGGATGGATATTCGCGACCTGCGTTTGCGATCCTATCGCAGTCTCCTTGGAGTGGTGTCTCAAGAAATATTTCTTTTTGACGGCACCGTGCGTGACAATATTTCGTATGGCAACCGTGATGCCAGTGATGCTGCTGTGGAACAAGCCGCTCGCCAGGCTAATGCCTGGGAATTCATCGGCGCGTTACCCGATGGCTTGGACACCTTTATTGGCGAGCGCGGGGTAAAGATGAGTGGCGGACAGCGCCAGCGCATTGCTATCGCCCGTGCAATTCTTGCCGATCCAGCCATACTGATTCTTGATGAGGCCACCAGCAATCTTGACAGCGAAAACGAACAGTTGATCCAGGAGAGCCTCAGTCACCTCATGCTGCATCGCACAACGATCGTGGTCGCCCATCGCCTAGCAACCATACGAAACGCCGATCAGATTGTCGTTTTGGCGCAGGGTGCCATTGCTGCCATGGGCACACATCAAGAGTTGCTGCAACAGGGGCCCGGACACCCTTATTATGACATGGTACAACGTCAAGAGCTTCTCAGCTAAGGGCCAGGGCGGCGCAAAGCTTGTCCCCGGGATGGCCGATCTCCTGATGAGCCTGCAAAAACGTCCTGAATAGGGAGCTTTTTGCACTAAAAGCATACTCGCGCGAAGCGGGCTTTCTTTGCCCAAGGTGAGTTTTGAGCGGCCCTGGGCTAAGGGCTTGGAGACTGTAATTGGAGCCCATATAGGTGCATTAGAAATTGTTGCGGTGCGGGACAGCAATGGCAAAGCAGAACCTTGCTGCTATCCCAGGGCACGTTTTGGGACGCCCCTGGCTGCTGTCCCATGGGGCTCGGGCTATTCAAGGGATTCATGCACGCAGCACTAGGTGTCCAAGGTTTTGGCGCTAATGCCACCATGACGAACGGTCGTTCCCTTAACCAAGAAGATCACGTCTTTAGCGATATTGGTCGCCAGATCGCCAATGCGCTCGAGATTTCTGGCAACCGTAATCATACTCACGCCAGCGCTAATCACATCGCCACCTTTACTCATAGCCTCCTGCACATCAGCAAATACTTTGTCGCAGTTGGCATCAACGGCATCATCGGCCTGACGCACACTGGCAGCAAGTTCAGCATCATTGCGTACAGTGGCATCCAACGCGCTTTTCACCATGGCTAACACCTGATCAGCCATGTGGTTGAGTGTAGGTTCGGCACTCAAGCTGGCATGGGCACATATCGCTTCGGCACAGCGGGCGATACTTTTGGCGTGATCTCCCATGCGCTCAAGCTCTTTATTCACTTTGAGCACGGTTATAATGAGGCGAAGGTCCTGGGCTACCGGCTGGTAGAGGGCGAGAATGCGATGGCACTCATGATCAATATCATTCTCATAGGCATCAATCTTGCGATCACCATTGATGACCGTGGTAACCAAATCAAGACGCCGATCAGTAATGGCACTAATCGCCAGGCGGGTGGCCTGTTCGACTAGGGCACCCATGGTGAGGAGTTCTTTGCGGATGTGGTCAAGTTCAGAGAAGAATTGGCTGGTCACCTGTGGCTCCTTGCTGCCGAGTGCGTGATGCATCATGCTATGAGGCTGCAGCCTGGGACGTATGTAAATCTTCGGTTAAGAATTCGCTGCCCCCAATGTCGCCGTGGGACTACTTCTCTTCGTGGGGTAAGGCTGAGGCAAGCCATCTCATCCTTCTACAATTGATCACCGAGGGAGCTGGCAGCGTTTCAGGGCTTGCCAGCGCGACATAAGCCTCATATTGCTCCGCTCCTGCGCCAGAGGGTTGGGCCCTCCGTGGTGCTGGACTCCCCTTTTGCGACTCATGACACCGCTCGCGGCGGTGCAACCTTCGGAGTGTTTCATGGCCAAGATCCCCATTAAGAAGATGCGTAACTTTGGCATCATCGCCCATATCGACTCAGGTAAAACCACGGTGAGCGAGCGGGTGCTCTACTTCACTGGCAAAAGTCATAAGATTGGCGAGGTGCATGAAGGTGCCGCCACCATGGACTGGATGAAGGAAGAGCAGGAACGCGGAATTACCATTACCGCAGCTGCCACTAGTGTGCAATGGCGCGATTACTTTCTTAACCTCATTGATACTCCAGGACACGTGGATTTCACCGCCGAGGTAGAGCGCTCCTGTCGGGTGCTTGATGGCGCTGTGGTGGTATTCTGTTCGGTAGGTGGGGTGCAAGCCCAGTCAGAAACGGTGTGGCGCCAAGCCGATAAGTATAAGGTTCCACGCTTGGTGTTCGTCAACAAGATGGACCGTACTGGTGCCGACTACTTTAGCGTTGTTGATCAAATTCGCGAGCGCCTCCAAGGCACTCCAGTGCCGATCGTTTACCCTGTGGGTGCTGGTGATGATCTCAAGGGCCTCATTGATTTGGTGCACGGCCGTTATGTAACCTTTGAAGGTAAAAACGGTGAAGAGCAGGTTGAACACCCCATTCCAGCCGAAGAAGAAGAAGAGTTTCAGCGCCTGCGCACCGAAATGATTGAGGCTATCGCCCAAGAAGACGAAACCCTCATGGAGAAGTACCTGGAAACCGGTGATCTCACGGTTGATGAAATCAAGGCTGGTATCAAATACGGTGTTGAACACTACCTCTTTCAGCCGGTGCTGACCGGTTCGGCGCTCAAAAACATTGGTGTCCAGTTAATGCTGGATGCGGTGGTGGACTATCTGCCCGATCCTGAGTCGGTGCATAATATGAATCAGTTTGCTATGGACGACATCACTCTGGAAAACCCCATTCCAACCAAGCCCGACCCCGAGGCGCCATTGCGTGCTTTGGTCTTTAAGGTTATGACCACGCCCCATGGTGAGTTGAGCTTTATTCGCGTATACCAAGGCAGCCTCAAGACGGGCGATCAGGTCTTCTGCCCCAACCAGCAGAAAAAAGAACGCGCTTCTCGCCTGGTTAAGTTACACGCAATGAACCAAACAGCCGTTGATGAAGTCAGCGCTGGTGACATTTGTGCGGTTGTCGGCTTAAAATTTGCCGCTACCGGCGAAACCCTCGCACCAGAAAGCAATCAAGCTATTCTGGAAGGCATTACCTTCGCCGAGCCAGTAATCTCCATGGCGATCGAGCCCAGCTCCAACGCCGACAAAGAGAAGCTGGCAAATGCCTTGGCCAAAGTGGAGCGTGAAGATCCGACCTTTAAGCGTTGGATTGATCCCGAAACGGGGCAGCTGATTATCGCTGGTATGGGTGAGCTGCACTTGGAAGTGCTGCAACATCGTTTGCTTGATGACTTCAAGGTGGAAGCCGTTGTCGGTAAACCACGGGTAAGCTATCGCGAAAGCATTAGCAAAGAATTGCAAGTACGTGGAAAACACGTCAAGCAGACTGGTGGTTCAGGCCAATATGGTGACTGCGTATTGATTGTTCGGCCTATGACTCCTGAAGAAGTTGTGGCTACGGGCAAAGATTTTATCTTTACCTCCACCATTAAGGGCGGGGTTATTCCCAAGGAATACTTCCCTGCTATCCAGGCTGGCGTGAAGCAAGAACTTGATCGTGGCTTTGCTGCTGGTTATCCAGTCATTAACGTGCATGTTACCGTTATTGACGGCAGCACCCACGAAGTGGACTCATCCGAAATGGCTTTCCGTGCTGCGGGAGCCCTGGCAATGCGTAATGCCTTCCCAGACCTTGGCGTACAAGTACTCGAGCCCTGGATGAAGGTAGAGGCGGAAACCCCTGACGAGTTCACTGGTCCTGTCATTGGCAGCTTGAACTCCAAGCGCGCTATGATCACCGATACCATTGCTCGTGCTGGTGTGACCATTGTCCGTGGTGAAGTGCCGCTATCGGAGATGTTTGGCTATACCACGGAGTTACGTAGTCTCTCCCAAGGCCGTGCCAACTTCTCCATGGAACCTGGCGAGTATAAGCCTGTTCCTAATAGTATGCTGGAGAAGATCGCCAAGAAGGCCTGACCTTCGGCTCGTAATCACGCGTGCTAAGACGGTGCAATGACCAAGGCCGCCTGGAGATACTCCAGGCGGCCTTGTGTTTTTACGGTGTACCGAGTGGGCTGTGTATTCCACCAGGGCGGCGCAAAGCTTGCCCCCGGGATCGCTGACCTCCTGATCGGCCTGCAAAAATGACCTGAACTAGGGTCATTTTTGCGCTAAAAAGCATGCACCGCGAAGCGGGAATTCCTTACCCAAGGTGAGCTTTGCGCCGCCCTGTGTATTCCACTGGAAATCGTTGCGATCGACATTATGATCCGATATGATGAGTTGTGAGAATTCCGTTACATCACAGTTAGTGCAGTGGTACCCATGCACGTTCTCATAGTTTCCGACGATGAGAACTGGATTGAAGACTTTGATGCACTGCTCACGCATCACGGCTATCGCACCACAGCAATGAGTGTGCAGGATATGACTGGACAGGATGATCGTCATCGCTGGCAGACTCTCGTTTTCGATGGCAATACGGGTTCGCCTGGGCAAATAGCATTGCGTCGTCACGGCGGCTGGCGAGGAGATGCAAAGATACCCGCAGTAGTCAGTATAGCACTAGACTCACAGCAACGCCAAGGGTGGCTTGAAGCTGGCGCAGATGCCTTTTTGCCTCATGTTATTGATGCTCCCAGTGTACTGGTGACATTGGCGCGTTGTCAGGAAATGGTCACTTTATATCAGCAAAGCGAAGCAACGACCCAGCGCCTCCGTATTCTTCGCTCGCAGCTACAAGAAAATCTTTATTCAGCATCTCTCGTGCAGCGAGACCTCTTACCCGACCCGCAATTTTCTTTTCCTGGATTATCCATCGCATGGTTTATTGAATCATGTGAAGACTTAGGCGGCGATTTAGTCTCATTACTGCCCCTTGATGAACATCGTTTGGCCTTTGCTGTTATTGATGTGGCAGGACACGGCGCCAAGGCAGCGATTTTGGGGGTGCAAATATCGCGACGTTTTCGCTCGAGTGCCTCACCATGGGATTCAGGCATCAACCCCGATATTCTCAGCGTACCGCAGCGCCTTGCCGAACTCTTTAATCATGAATTCCCCATGGACTATCGCAGTCTGCAATTTTTTACCATGTGTTATGGGGTTATAGATGCACGTACTGGCATATGCCAGTATGTTGGCTGTGGCCATCCCGCCCCATTGTTGGTGGGGCAACAGGGAAGCGTGCGAGAGCTACCCTCCTTGGGCCACCCCATAGGCATTCTGCCACACACCACGGCCGTGTTTCAGCAACAAGAAGTCCAGTTGCAGCCAGGTGAAAGTCTGGTGTTCTATAGTGATGGCTTGTCAGAAGCCCTTAATGCTCAGGGTGATATTCTTGATGTGGAAGGTATTAGCGCAGCGTTACGCACTGCCTCCCCTGATGCTCGCAGCCAAATTGCAGCCCTGCAAGAGGCGGCGCGCACATGGCGTGAGTGTAATGCCGTAAGTGATGATAGCACCGCACTGGTAATCTCACGCTAAAGGCGAATCCTGCTTTAAACTGCGTTGGAAATAGACCGTGTCGATATTGCGGTCGAATTTTCGACCACTGCGTTGTATGGTTCCACAGTAGCAGAAGCCCAGACGCTGATGCAGGCGTTGGGATGCTGGGTTGGGGGCGGCAATAACCGCCACAGCCTCATGAAACTGGCGCAGGCAGGCATGTTCAAGGAGCGCTTGGTAGAGCATGGATCCCCAACCCTTACCGTGGACATGGAGATCAAGATAGATACTGGTTTCAACCACATGGTCATAGGCGGCGCGGTTGCGAAAACGACCGTAAGAGGCAAAGCCTACAGGAGTATCATCGCTGCAGAGCACTAAGAAACCGTGATCGCGCTGTATATCGTGGATGCGCGCAGTCATGTCCTCACGGTTAAGGGGAGTGACATCAAACGTATGACAACTGTGCAAGACATAGTAATTATAGATGTCACACAGAGCGCTGCTGTCTGCATCCACTGCATCACGAATCAATGCTGTCATAGGGGGCCCGCGTAGACTCGTAGGGGGCAAGCCTCGAAATGCTGCAAGTCGAGATATTCATGGGCAGCGTTAATCGCTTGATCCTCATCGGCAATCAAGCGCTGCGATCCGTAAGTATCAACCCATCCCCCATTATACAGAGCATCACGGAGGTTTTTCTTTGCGCCACAGATAAACAGCGGAATACCCTGATCATGCAAGCGTTCACTTATCTGACGAAGGCTTTCTTCCCCTGAGGCATCAATGGAGTTGATACCGTTGGCAAAAAGGATGACCACTTTGAGTGATGGCTGATCTGAGAGGGCATGACTAATGGAATCCTCAAAGTGACTGGTATTGGCAAAATACAAACGGCCATCCATACGTAAGGCTAGAATATAGGGCGAGGTGGGAAGCTTATTCACCTGGGCATCTTTGAGTGTGCCATCGGGGTGCCGTGCGAGAATAGCGATATGCGGACGCACGGTGCGGGCAAGATAGAGCACCATAGCCAAAGCAACGCCAGTCAAAATACCAATTTCTAAATGTGGGGCCGCTGCCAGAGTTACCACAAAGGTCACCACAGCAACCAGAGCATCGGAGGGAGAAACTCGCCAGGCATGGCGCACCGGAGCTATTTTAATCAGGGATGCCACAGCCATAAAAATCACTGCCGCCAGCACTGCTTCGGGAATATGCCACAGGAGCGGGGTGAAAAACAGCAGGGTTGCCGCCACCATGATAGCCGCCACGACCGAAGAAAAGCCCGTACGGGCTCCATTGCTAAAGTTGACTGCCGAACGTGAGTAGCTCCCAGAACATGGGTAGCTTTGGGAGAATGCGCCGGCAATATTGGCTAATCCTTGTCCTATAAGCTCTTGATTGGCGTCTATGCGTTGGCGACTACTGAGTGCCATGGCCTTGGCGATGGCGACTGCCTCGACAAAGCCGACCAGGGCAATAACTAGCAACGGACCCCATAGACTCAGCAGAATATGCCAGTCAAAGCTTGGCATGGCCACATTCGGCAAGCCATCGGGAACGGCTCCTACCACGCGGCCGGTGCTCTCGCCGTCACTCAGGCGTGCGGTGGCAGAATGCTGATCAAAGTCAATGAGCCAGGAAGCTATGGTGGCCACTGCCACGGCGATCAAGACCGCAGGCAGACGTGGTGCCCAGCGACGCAAGGCAATCATAATCAGTAGTGCGGACAAGCCCATGGCGATTGCTGGCATATACGCCTGGGAGAGCGCCGTACTTATGGTGCGCCATACGACAACAAGATGCAGGCCACTTTTATCAACATCAACGCCAAGGAATTTATCCAATTGCGATGTGGCAATAATGAGCGCTGCAGCATTGGTAAGGCCGAGAAGTACAGGATGTGAAAGAAAATTGATGATAACCCCGAGTTTGAGCAGGCCCATGCTCAACTGAATGATTCCCGAGGCTAGCGCCAGCATGATCGCTACAGGAATAATGTCGATACCTTGAGCCGCTAACGGAGCCAAGGCAGCGCCCGTTAACAGGGAAACCATCGCTACCGGCCCCGTAGACAGCTGCCGAGACGAGCCCCATAAGCATGCCACAAGGGGCGGAAGCAAGGCAGCGTAGAGTCCGTAATAAGGGGGGAGTCCTGCCAGCTGAGCGTAGGCCATGGATTGTGGGATCAGAACCAACGCCACGGTAATTCCCGCCAATACATCGGCTCGCACTACGGCAGTATCGCGCAGTTCGCCAACCCAAAACAGGAAGGGAAAAAGGCGATACAGCAACGGTGGGCGGGATTGGAACACTGGGGGCGATGGTCCTTACAATACGCGGACGTTTACACGAGTCTTCATTCTTATTCTTTCTCAGGCTGCTGCAACGAGTAGCCCAGTCATCCTTGTAGGACAGCTCAAAGCTTGTCCCTGGCATCGCCAATTTCCAGATCGGCCAGTAAAAAGCATCCTAGATGAGAATCTTTGCACTAAAAGCATGCCCCGCGAAGCGGGCCTTCCTACCTCAATGGCACGCTTTTACACCCAAAGCATGGCCCTCCATCTCGGCGGGCTTCATCGATGGCAAGGTTTGCGTTCCCTGGCTATCTCTCGTGAAGCTTGCGTGAGCACCATTAGCCCCACCATCTCGGCCCACATGGGAGAATACATGACCACGCAAGGCAGCCTGCTTTCGGATCGTCAATTGTTAATGCGCTCACTCTTGTTTGTGGTGCGTCGCTACGCCCATCCAGGCTTACTGCGACGCTTACGCCGTATGCTGCGATTAGCCTTCCGTCGTCGTGATGGCGATTCCACCGCACAAGAAGAATTGGAGCAGATACTTGATGGCCTGGATGACCGTCTTTTAGAGGAGGTCATGCGGGCGCTGCAAATCCTTCTCGACTTGGCATCGGTGATCGAAGACCGCCAGCGTGTGCGCGTGCTTCGACAACGGCAAATGACAGGTGGCGGCGGGGAGACATTACAGGATGCGGTAGAGCGTTTGCAGCGGGATGGCCTTGATGGAGCTACTATTTCCAGTCTCCTGGCCCGCATTCGCGTTGAGCCAGTGTTTACTGCTCACCCCACCGAAGCAAAGCGCCGTACGGTTCGCGAAGCTCTCAGTCGATTGCGAGGCGATCTCGCACAATTGGACCGAAGCGACCTGTTGACCCAGGAAGAAGACGATTTGCGTCTTCGTATTCGCCAAGATCTCGCCTGCTTATGGGAAACTGACACATTACATCCTAAGCGTCCGACACCGCACCAAGAAGTTCGCCGCAGTTTGCATTTATTAGATGCTTTATGGACTTCAGTGCCCCAATTACTGCGGCGTATCGAAGCCATTGGCGGCCATGCAGTGGGGAATATGCTTCGATTTGGTACCTGGATTGGCGGTGACCGTGACGGCAATCCTTATGTTACTGCCGAGGTCACGCAGGGGGCCTTGTTATCCTTGCGTAATGCTGTGCTGGAGCGGCATATAAAAGAATGTCGCCGTGCCGCTTCCTTATTGAGCATGTCCCGGCGACTGCATCCCATGGGTGCGGCCTTAGAACGCGCCGTACTGGAGGCCGAAGAGCGCTGGGGCGATCGTCTCCTTGAAGCCCTCAAAGAAAAGCATCCCGATGAGACCTATCGCCGTTGGCTAACGGTGATTCGTATGCGCTTACAAGCGAGTATCTGTGCCAGCATGGCTGACCATCCCGATCCAGCAGCCTATACCCATGCCAATGAATTGGCTCAAGATTTACTATTAATTAGCGATAGTTTACGTGCCAACGGACATCGTGATTTAGCTGACAGCCTGCTCGCATCCTGGCAGTACCGTTTGCAAGTCTTTGGCTTTCATGGTGCTCGCCTGGATCTTCGCGAGGATTCTCGGGTGGTCCTGGAAACGGTTGCTGCTTGCTGCCGTGCCTCGGGCTTCTGTGACAATATTGAGGCGCTTGATGATGATGCCCTGCGCGATGTGCTCTGCGGTGAACTCCCCCCAACCATTGCTGATGGTGCAATAGATGGTGTGGCTGGAGACTTGTTGACCGTCTTCCGCTTGCGTCAACGTGCCGCCAGCCGTTTTGGTGGTGAATGTTTGGGCTGCTGTATTGTGAGCATGACCCATCGCGCTGAAGACATTCTCGCCTTTGCCTTTCTTGAACGCTACGCCGCGGCATGTGAAGGAGTACCGCATCAAGCCTCCCCCATGGTTCCCCTGTTTGAAACTATTGATGATCTCCAGCGAGCTTCAGAGATCCTTGATCGCCTCTTGGTGCAGGAGCGTTACCGCGAACACCTCAAGCAATCGGGTGGTGATCAAGTGTGTATGGTGGGCTATTCAGATAGCACCAAAGATGGAGGCTACCTCACTGCAAACTGGGCGTTATTTAGTGGGCAAGAGGCACTAGCGGCTTGTGCTGCGCGCCACAGTGTTCCCTTAACGGTATTCCATGGACGCGGTGGTGCCCTGGGGCGGGGCGGTGGGCCTGCTGCACGCGGCATTTTATCCCTCCCCAGTGGTGCGGTTCAGGGGCGCTTACGCCTCACTGAACAGGGGGAAGTGCTCGCCGAGCGCTACGATGATCCCGCCATTGCCGCCCGTCATCTGGAGCAGTTGATATGGGGTACGCTGCTGGTAACAGCATCTGATCATCAGCGGCCCCAGCAAGAATGGCGGGACATTATGGAGACGGTGAGTGCCGAGGCGTATGGGTGCTGGCGCGAATTGGTTGACGATCCCTACTTCATGCACTGGTTTGCTGAGTGCACTCCCATTAGTATTATTGAGAATTTGGCCATTGGTTCGCGTCCAGCGCGACGTCGGGAACGACGAAGTCTCGCTGATTTACGAGCGATTCCCTTTACCTTTGCCTGGACCCAATCGCGGCAGATGCTCACCGCCTTTTATGGCTTGGGGCAAGCCTTGTCACAGCAGGTTGAAAAGCATCTTCCCTTGCTTCAAGAAATGTATGGGCAGTGGCCATTCTTCCGCGCAGTCATTGATAATGCTGAACTCGCTTTAGCGAAATGTGACATGCAATTGGGCGATGATTACGCTCGTTTGGCTCGGGATGCCGCAGCGGGGCAGCAATTGGCGGCACGAGTGCGCCACGAACACGCCCAGGCAGTCGCTGCAGTGTTGGCGATTAAGCAGGTGCCACAATTATTGCATGAAACTCCATGGCTCGCGGAAAGCATTGCCGCCCGTTCACCCTTTATCGACATTCTAAACCTCGCTCAGATGCGGCTGATGCAGCGCGCCGCACAGCAGGATGCCCCCATGCCCTTACTGCGGTTGTCGGTGCAAAGTATTGCCGCCGGAATGCGGACAACGGGGTGAAGGTGTTTCCTGCTCCGCAGCCAACCGCCTATGGTTGGCATTTGCGGTGTTTATTGCGCGCCATTGACGAGCATGCGGGGCATCTGCTGAGTCCTCGCGAGCGCTTATTGATAGCCGCTCAGGAAGTTGTGCCGCTTGACACCTTGGATCACTTGGCGCGACTGGTATCCCGTCGTCACGTGGATACCTGGATAGAGGGTATTCTTGGTGATGACGCTGTCCTATTGCAACGTATGGGATGGTGCGTGGGAGATGCCACTGGTCGTATTCGTGCTACGACCCATGCGCGACGACTGTGGTCTCTGGCGCAGGCGTTGGCGGATCCAATCACGGGAGCTGATGCCAGTCGAGCCGTTACCTGTGGGCTTGATGGGCGAGCGCTTGCGGACACTCCCTGGGCACGCTGTATTGCTGGTATACATCCAGGCTGTGCAACCATTCCCTGGGCCAAGCGAACTGATCTTGATGAGTGGATACATGCACGTCAGGAGCGCAGTCTCCCCATAGACGAATCGGCGTGGATGCGCGCATTGTCGCATGTCGCAGGTGTGACCGAGCAGGCGACACCACTGCTTGGTTATCAGTGTCATGCGAGCTATCAGTGGGCTCGTCGTCTGCAGGAATGTACCGAGCATCTTCCCTATGACCCCCGACGCTACAGTGCCGCGATTCGCGCCCTTCGTACCGCCCCTGCAGCCCCATCATTGGCTCGTTGGCAGGCTGATAGTTTGTACCGTATCAATACGCTGCCGGGTTGGCGTCGACACATTGCCTCGCAGGTTGCAGCCTGGGGAATTTGGCGCAGTGGCGAACGCCAGCGATGGCATTTGCGCGCCATCGGCCAGCGCCGTGCGCAAGCCCAGCCGGATGTTCCCGTGCGGTATCTTGACGCATGGATTGACCATGATGCCGCAGGTATGGTCGTAGCCGATGGTGAACGGGTAGAAATGCATGCCCTACGGCAACTACGCCATGAGGGTTGGCAGGGCATCCACGCCGAAGGCGGATTCTGGCTTGGTTTAACTGCGCAATTAGCCCATGAGGTCCTTCTGGCCCCCGTAGCGGGAGTATGGGTGGCACCTTGGCAATCCTTACCCCTCGATTGGGGACGCTGGGGATTTAGTGCGCGTCGCCGTGGGCGTATTGATGATCTTATGCGCCAACTCATGCACGATGCATCGGGTTTATGGCTGCGTGCGCATCAAGCCACCGCCAGTCAGCAGTATCCAGGCTGGCCCAGCTTTCCTGATCCCACGGCTGCCCAGAAGGTTATGGAAAGTATTCCACCCCTCATTCTCGCCCGCATTGTGCGGCGGATTTTAGATAATCCCCGTGAAGCATCCGGGCTTCCCGATCTTTTATGCTGGCGCGGTGATGCTGTGGCCTTGTGGGAGGTTAAGAGTCCAGGCGATGCCCTTTCCGACCAGCAGCGCAGTTGGCTTTCATGGTGTAGTCAAGAGGGCTTGGCGGCAGGGGTGATTCGGGTGCGTGCCCGCTCCCATCAACAAATGAGTTTGCTCCAGCAGGTGCAAACACCACCACCGTCGGCATCACCATCGCCCAAAGCGACTGCCCCAGCCAGGCGACGCACCCGCACCCGCCGCAGGCACGCCCGCTTTCCCCAGTTACACATCCTTGATCACCGGGGTCGACAATGGTCGGTCGTAGCCCAGGCACTGGTGCCAGGGTGTCCAGATCTACGCTGGTCCCAGCAAGCCCACGCGCCCGTGCAGGCATGGAGTGGGAGCCTCGGCCTTGGTGCTATGGACGGCTGGCAGCGACCCGTAGAACAGGTGCAGATGCTGTCGGTGAGTGCCCTGCGCTGGGATGGTATTCAGGACTATGCACCGCGAAGGTGGATTCCGCTTCCTCAATCCATGGCCTTGCCCCTGCTTATCAGTCACGAAGCCGATCCAGAAGGGGGGTTACACATGGTGGCCACGGTTCTGTGGCGCCAAGCTGGATGGTTGGTAGAGGCGGATGCCTGTCATAATGAGCCCGTCGTAGTACCGGCCGAAAGTCTGCGATACTTCGGTGAGAGCGAGTGTGCTGATTGGACGGCCCACCCCAATGCGCCACCACCCAGGCCATGGGTTCAGGCCGAAGTGTGGGGATGCCGAGACGAGTTGCGACAGCAACTCGACTTAGTGCAGGGCTACCCCCACGCCCTCACCCATGGAGAAGAGCACATCCATATCTGCGTGGCGACCGGCAGTGCGGTGCTATGGACTTGTGATCACCATCGCATTCTTCAGGCCGAGCTGCCGTGGCACCAAGAGTAGCCGAGAGAATAATCCATGGTGATCAACGCCTGGTCTCAGGCAGCGGTAAGGAGAGGATCGACCCGCGAGGTTTTTTTGTGCTATAAGGATGCCCCATCAAGCGGGCACCCTTCGCCCATGGCAAGCTATGGGTCGCCTTGGGCGAGGGTCTAAATCACTGGTTGCACTTACAACGATACTCCTAACCTTCCGCACCTTCGTAGGGGTAGTTGAGTCGTATGCGTATTTTCTCTGGCAACTCTAATCGTCCGCTTGCCAATGCCATAACCCAGGCATTGGATACGCGCTTGGGCGAAATGACCTGTGCTCGCTTCCCCGATGGGGAAGTGAAAGTGCAGATCCATGAGGATGTGCGAGGGGATGATGTTTTCGTAGTGCAATCTACCACCTCTAATGACTTCCTTATGGAGTTATTGGTCATCGCTGATGCCCTGCGCCGTGCTTCGGCCCAACGTATCACGGCGGTGGTGCCGTATTTTGGCTATGCCCGTCAGGACCGTAAGCATTCGGGGCGGGTGCCCATTACGGCCAAACTGGTGGCAAATCTCATGGTAACCTCGGGAATTGATCGCTTACTCACAGTTGATCTCCACGCTATGCAAATTCAGGGCTTCTTTGATATCCCCGTAGACCATCTTGGCTCGCTCGCGGTGCAGCTTGATTATCTTAAAGGCCTGGACTTCACCTCTCCAGTGGTGCTCTCGCCCGATACGGGATCAATCAAACTCGCTGATGTTATGGCCAAGCGCCTTGGTGCTGGTTTAGCTATTATCGACAAGCGACGCGTTGGTGATGCCCAAACCGAAGTCGCCAATGTGATTGGTGAAATTAAGGGGCATGATGTTGTGGTGGTGGACGATATGATCACCACCGCAGGTAGCATGACCAATGCCATCCGTATTGCCAAGGAGATGGGGGCGCGGCGGGTTGTCCCGGTTACCACCCATGCTGTGCTCTGCGGCGATGCCTATGAACGCTTGGCGGGATCGGATATGGACCATTTGGTTGTCAGCGATACCATCCCGCTGCGCCGTCGCTTTGCCGATCTTCCCATATCGGTGCTTTCTGTCGCTGGCATGCTTGGTGAAGCCATGCGGCGTATTCACACGAATCAATCGGTGAGCTCTCTTTTTGTCTAACTTTTACTCGTATAGTGTCTTTCCTGTCTTTTAACCCTCGATGCCATATTCTTGGCATTACCGTCGTTTTCTCGTGGAGTGTCCCATGTCCAGTTCCATTACTGCTACTAAGCGCACTGAATTTGGTCGTCGCGCTAACGCCGCCTTCCGCAAAGCGGGTCAAATCCCCGCGGTGATCATGCGTTCTGGCCAAGAGTCGGAGCACATTCTGCTCAATACCGTTGAGGCAGATCACCTCCTGCAATCCAAAACCCATACCTGTACCATAACGGTGGATAGCCAAGAGCGCATGGTGCTTATTCGCGACGCTGATCGCAACTGCCTCAATGACAGCTTGGTCCATATTGACTTTTTAGAAGTCCATCCCGACAAGGATGTCGTGGTGGAGGTTCCCCTGCGTCCGATCACCTTGAATTGTCCTGGCATCAAGGCGGGTGGTCTGCTGGAACAAATGGTGCGTAAGATCAAGATTCGCTGCCCCGTTCAGCAAATTCCGGAGGCCTTGAATGCTGATCTTCAGGGCGTTGGCATTGATGAGACGGTATACGCCAGCGACCTTACGCTGCCCGAAAACGTTACCTTACTCACTCCAGGACGCACTGCCCTGATGAGTGTGCTCAAGACCCGTGCGATGAAAAAGGCGGAAGCTGCCGCAGGCAAGTAATCAATCCCTGATTACTTGTGTGGAAGAGCCCCAGGCCGTTCACCTCTTGCAAAGAGGGGAACGGCCTTTTGCTTTGCCTACGGATAGCCCGAGAGCTGGCGACGTTTGGCTTGTCACGTACACCAGCCCATGCCAAGAGCGCGCTCATTGCATGGGCAATGGTTCCACGCTGAGCTCTTGCGGCTGCACAAAGCGCGCCCACAGGTGCTGACCATGGCGGTCGACAAAACTTATGGCGCCCTGATCTCCACAGGCAGTGAAGGATACTTCAGACACTGGGCCCAATTGTTCCAGGCTATAATAACGCCAGTCACGTCGCAGGCAGAGGCAGTGGGCATAGCCATCCACCCCGCGATAGACGACGTAGTGTCGGCCAAGCACATAGCCGCCGTTGGGTGGTGCACTGGCTGCTGGGGCGTTTCCTGCCGCAAGTGTGAGGTCGTGGTGACGCCATTGCTGCCCCTCGTAGATGAACTCATGAATATGGCCGTCTTGTCCAAGATAGAGAATGTGCTCATGGTCAGCTGGAGCATAGCCAACGGGATCACTTACCGCAGGAGGGGCCTGCAGGCGCTCGCTTAATGGCGCATGATACCATATGCCATGAAGTTCCAGCAGTTCATGAATGCTGCCTTGGTGGTCGCGCCAAGCAATATGTCGGGAGTTTTCCAGGGCCCAATGCCAGGCACAAGCTGGCCCGACTGCTGCTGGTGGATGCCCCAGGTGACGGTGCATATTCATCACCTCTGTAGCATCATCGTCCAAGGAGCGCAGAAACACTTCACCATTGGGATCCGTTAGGACAAGGAATAGGGGCGTATTTCCTGAAGCACGACTGATCACCGGCGTACCAAGCACTGGACCGACATCATGGGTGGGGCCATCAATGCGACCATTTTTATCCAATGGCGCATAAAAACCGCATCCTGCTTGGGTATTCCAGGCAATCCAACCATGATCTCCTCGGCTAATAATGAGGGGATCAGTGGCGAGATCTTGAGGATGGGGGAAGTCTTTATTGCGACCAATTTTTACCCAGCGATCTCCAACAGTACGAGCTGCCTTGAGACGATTTTTTCCATCACGCCAAGCGCTAAACCACATTCCAGGCTTACGCGGAGCCAGCGTTCCTGCAATATCCTCGTATGGCGCCCCATCACCAGCAGTGATGACAGCGGTAATGCGCTGCAGCTTTTCGTGAAGGGCATCGGTATCAGGGGCTTCTTGCCCTGATGATGGATCTTGGTGTGGAGCAGTGTGTGGAGCAGTGTGTGGGCGAGTGGTTGCAATCTGTCGCTGGAGCTGCTCAATACGTTGTTGGAGTTGCTGAATCTCTGGTTCGCGATCGACCGTGGCAGCAGCGGGGGCGCGAGAAATTTGCGCCTCTAATTCAATAATCCGCTGCTTTTCTGTTCGTTGTTCGGCGGCAGCCTCGTCACGTTCTGCTTCTAGGCTATATTTCTCCTGTTTGACCTTTTGCATATCTGCTCGTAAGGCATCGCGTTCCTGGGTAAGCTGCTCAATCCGATCATCGTTTTGTGAGCCCGCGGCAGCGAGAGCTAAATCAAGGTCCTTGCGATATTGGGCAATTTGCCTCCGTAGGCTGGCAATGGTTCCTTTGCTAATTTGCACGTCCTCGCGAGCCCGGTCGCGTTCGGTAAGGGCCTCCTGCAGGGCACGTTGATCCACCTGCATCGCTTCGGCATCATCGGGAGACCGCTGCAGGCGCTCCTGGAGATTGCCAATGGTGGTCTCATGCTCGGTAATCGTACGATGAGACTGCAAGAGTTGCTGCTCTACATCACGATTGGCTGCGCGCAGATCGGCGAGTTCCGCCTGCAGTTCGGCGAGTTCATGGCCGGAGTGCTGGGTAGCTGCAGGGGCACCGCCTGACAAATGGGCGTGGGCAAGCTGTTGCTGCAGATCCTCAATTTGCTGCTGCATGTCATCCATCAGATCCTCATGCACGCGAATCCAAATCATCGCCTCAAGTCGTTCGCGGTCTGCAGCTAAAGCCCCTTCTGCGC
Organism: Planctomycetota bacterium; assembly: GCA_007693455.1. Lineage (GTDB taxonomy): Bacteria > Planctomycetota > UBA11346 > UBA11346 > UBA11346 > REDP01. The sequence goes on from REDP01000167.1 coordinate 70,747, forward strand.
CTTCGCTCACCACGGGTACCAGTTCAACTAATTGCTCATGCATGGAGCCAAGGTCGCTTCCCAGGTGCTCGGCAATTTCTGCCGCGGCTCGCTGATCGGCAAAAAAGCGGTCTTCTTGATGCTCGGCGCCCATATTTTCGCCATCATCATCCACGTCTTTAGGCTGGTGGCGCCCATTATAGAAGCGTTGGTCGATGGCAAATAAGGCCGTAACCACTTCCGCACTGGCAACCAACTGCCGCCCCAAATTGCGGCGTAGCTGATTATGTTCTTGCGATACGTTCGCGGCCTTTTCTTTTGCTGCTGCCAACTCTTGGCGCAGGGCTTGCATGGCTTCACTGCCACCGCTTAATTCCTTGCTGGCAAGATCGGCATCAAGGTCTGCAATTTGCTCCTGAAGATGGTTATTTTCAATGTGTGAATCTTCAAGTGACTGTTCGAGTTCACTGCAACGGCGTTGGCTTGCCTGCAGTTGCCCCGCAAGTTCGCTGATTTTTTGCGCATCTGCGGCGCGGTTATTTGCTTCCGCCTGGCGTTCAGACATAATCGAAGACAGCTCTTGCCGCGTATTGGCCAAGAGGCGATCGGCCTCTTCACTGTCAATGGTGGTGCTGCTGCTAATAACCCTGCGCAGCGCTTCTTGAATCCAGCGCTTGAGATTGCGCTCGCTTAAGGTTTTGAGATTTTTGGTTTTTCCGCGCTTGGCCAACTCCTCAAGAGAAGTGCGTTGGGTCATCGATGCCAACTGGTCATCTATCTCTTGGGTGGATCGCGCCGCTTCAACACGGCGCTCTTCAACCACACGCTGCTGGGAGGTGGGTTGTGAGTCCGTATCAAGAGGAGCCTCGTCCTCATCAAAGCGTAATTCATCACTCTCGGGCATGGTTGCTCCTTTTTGCCGTAGCCTGGCAGGGGGTCTATAGATTACCATGCATACTCAGTATCTTATGCCCAGGTGCAACCCGAGATTGTGTAAAGACTGAGACAACGAGTTACTCACCCTTGTGCTTGTCCGTGAGGGGAATGGCCATGGCTTTTTATGACTCCTGTGCACCCTCTACGTCAGCCGAGGTCAATGACGAGCATGCGCGTAGATTTCCATATCCATACGAATTTGAGTGATGGAGCCTTAGACCCCGAGGCGGTCCTGGAGTTGATCGCCGAGCGCAAGCTCAAGGCCTGGGCGATAACCGATCACGATCTCACCGAAGCTTCACAACGCTACGAGGATATACCTGGCGCGGTGTCGGGCTGCGAGGTAACCACCTGGGCGGAGGGTCGCGAAGTGCATGTGGTAGCACTTGGCACCCGACTTAATGATACTCCGTGGCAAGAGGTGTTGTGTGCCATCCGTCATGCGCGTGAGGAGTACCTTGTTCGTTTATGTCAGTGGCTACGCCAACAACATGGAATCGACGTGCCTGATGGGGCGGGTCGCAAGCAGAGCAGTCGAATAAGCTCACGGGCCCATTTAGCGGCCTATCTACATCAGCACCATGTGGTTCGCAGCGTTGGTGAAGCCTTCCAACGTTATCTTGGTGATGCCCATATACGCCACCTTGCGCCGCCAAATTACCCACCCTTAGAACAAGCAGTGGCCCACATTCAAGCAGCAGGGGGGGTGGCAATACTCGCCCATCCTGCCCATTATCGGGATTATGGTATGGTTGAACGACTCTTACATAGTTCACCACTGGATGGCCTGGAGGTGCGCCATCCTGGCTGCGATAGCCAGTGGCGTAGCTTTCTTGAACACCAGGCTCAAAGCCGCGGCTTATTGATGAGCTGTGGTTCGGATTTTCACTACCCAGGGCCACGCCGCATTGGCGAACATCGTCTTGATGGCGTCCGTTTAGCCCCGCTCCTTGAGCGTCTCAACGTCTCTCATCGTTAGAGCCTTGGGTCCGTATACCATTACTTTTCGTTAACCCATCATGTATTCATAACAATCAATTGGGTTGCAGGCACGTCCATCACCTTGATGCTGAAAGCTGAAAGCTGAAAGGTGTTTTATACTGCTGTTTCGGCCTTTTTACGCAATACCAGTTGTCCACAGGCCGCATCAATATCAGCACCGCGTTGCCCGCGTACGGTGGCGTGTCCTCCTGCCTCTCGCACCAGGGCGGTAAAACGCTCCACCTGATCCCAAGAGGGACGCTGATGGGGCGTTTGCAAAACCGGATTATAGGGGATCAGATTAATATGCGCCCCGTATCGTCGGGCCAGGCGACCTAGGTCATGGGCATGGTGATCGCGCATATTGGCGTCTGCCAACAGTACGTATTCAAAGGTCATGCGCCGTCCAACGCGCTGGGAATAGGCGTCGAGAGCCTGTAAAAGGGCGGCGATATTCCAACGGCGATTTAACGGCACCAGCCGTGAGCGACTTTCGTCATCAGGCGCATGTAAGCTGAGTGCCAAGGTGACTTGCGGCTCGTCGTCAGCCAGTTGTCGAATCTTTTCCGCAACTCCCGAAGTAGATACGGTAATGCGTCGACGACTCAAGCCCAGTCCTTGGGGATGACCGAGCAAGCGTATTGCCGCTAATACATTGCTGTAGTTAAAGAGCGGTTCACCTGATCCCATAAAGACGACATGGGTTACCGGCCGCCGCTGATGGTGATACAGTACCTGATAGACAATCTCACCAACCTGTAAATCACGCTCTACCCCAGTCAGTCCCGAAGCACAGAAGGTGCATCCCACCGCACAGCCAACCTGTGATGACACGCAGATGGTATGACGCGTACGGGTGGGAATAGAGACGCTCTCCACGCGTTTGCCATCGGCTAGGGAAAAGAGCGTCTTTACTGTGCCATCACTGCTTTCCTGATTGGTGACCACCTCAGCAGGGCAGAGGCGGTGGGCTTGATCAAGGGATGCACGCAGTTCCTTGGGAAGTGGACTGATATCGCCAAAGCACTGCGGTACATGATGCTGCAACATGGTGAAAATCTGTTCACCACGAAAGGCGGGAAGCCCGCGTTTGGTCGCCCACAGGCGCAGCTGCTGACTATCACTGCCATAAAAGTCCATATGCGTATGCTGGGGACTGGTGGCGTATTACCAGCCGCATCCTGATCGCAACAATACTTTCGCTTGCCATCACTGGCAATGGGTTCAAAGCTGTCGCGGGCAATCCTCTGTGTCACATATCGACAAAGCCCCGGCAGACTGGCGCTAGGATGTTGGCAGAGAGCACCATCATTTGCAGCAAAGCACTTGTGTGATCCTTTGGTGATCCGAGAGAAGGAGTTGATTCCTCATGGCACAGCAACGTACCAGCCATACCAAACGCCAACATGTTGAATACCAAGAAGACATCCCTGATATTGATCAGGGCTTAAACGACCTCACGAAGGAAACAACGGTCCGCGACCTCATGCGCCGCGGGCAGCATAAAAAGCTGCGAACCATTCGCGAGCGCGATCTCAAGGAATGGATCGCTACGGCTCTGCGTCGGGTCATGGTGACCCATGAGGACACCTTCACCGACGAGCAAAAGCAAGAAATGGTGGCGAAGGTGCAGGAGGAAATGCAGCAGCGCATTAAAGCCCTGCAGGAACAAGCCAAAGCCGCCGAAGCTGGTGCCCAGGAGTGGCGCAGTCAATATCAGCAAGCAGTGAGCGAAGCGGGCGAAAACCAGCAATTACACGATGTACTGGCCAATCTCCAAGCCAAATATGAGAACGCCCAAGCCGAACGTGAAGATGCGGTGGCCCGCCTTCTCGACATGGAAGATGATTTCAACGAAAATAAATCTATGTTGGCGACCACCATAGCGGAAAAAGAACGTCTCCAGACCACCAACCGCGAACTCTTTATGCGCTCGAGTCAAGTGATCGAGCCAATTCTAGCCATTGATAACGAATACTATCAGGGCAGCCATCAGGAAGATACGCCTGGTGACAACGAAGATGATAGCTCTTTCTTCCGTGACTTTGAAGTGAGTACGCATGTCTTGGAAAGCCTGCAAGGGGATCTGGCCAAGGGTACCGCTTTGACTCCCGCTGGGGCAGCAACCACAGACGGAGAAATGGCCGAACCTACTCCCGTTCAATTCCAAGAAGAGCATCTCCTCACCCTCTATGAAGCCAGCGACCAGGCTTTGGCGAAACTCAGTGGAATGCTGGATGTGGAAACCACCGAAGAGCTTGAAGAGCACATTGGTGATGGCCAAACGCATATAGAGAATGAACCAATCGCCAAGTTGCATCACAAAATTATCATGCTGGGTAAGGGCATTGGCCTGCAGCGTGATCGCCTGCAGCACCTGGAAGAAGAAAATGCCTCCTTACGTAGTCAGCAGGAAGCAGCCTCTGGCAATGAGACATCACAAGCCGCAGCCCGACACATTGCCGAGACCTTAGCCGCTGCCGCGATTCCTTTTCACCGTGAGACTGACGCCCAGACAGTGGACGCCGAACTACAACAAAGGGCTGCCGCACTGGAGGAAACCCTTGCCGAAGATGGTGAAGACGCAGCCGCCCTACAAGAACGCGCCGACGCTGTTATTGCAACGATAGTAGCAGAGCGTCAGCGCATGGAATCAAGCCTGCAAGATCAGCTCCGTCGCGCCGCCGCGGCGGAAGACGCCTTGCGTAAACTTGCGGGGGCAGCAGCAGCAGCAGTATGTGCCGAGGGCGAAGAAGACGACTCCGCCCTGGGTACCGCCACGGAAAACCTGCGTAAAGACCTCGATACCCCTGCCGATCTTGTCCCTGGCGGCAATGAACAATTGCTTGCCGACATTAGTGTTGATGGCGCACAAGTTATTGCTCAACTGCGTGAAGAACGGGATGCCGCCCGAGGACAAGCGGCTGCGGCGCGTGCCAGTGAGCGCGTCCTTGCCCAACGCCTCTTAGAGCTTGCTGTCGACTCCGATGATGATGCTGTCCTCGGGGTTGCCTCGCAGTTACGCCAAGCCATGGACAATGATCCTGAAGCCTCGGTTGCCGACCACATCGCGGCCACTTCTCAGGCCCTGGCCGAACATGGCACAGGTGTAGCTGAATCGCAGGGAGCCAGTGCTGCCGAACTGGAAGAAGTACAGCAACGCCTTGCCGCCGCTGAACAGGCCGCTGAAGAGCATCAAGGCACGGTGAAGGAATTGCGTGAGCGCAACGAATCACTGCAAGAACAATTAGATCAACGCGACAGTGAGTTAGCCGAATTGGAAACGCGTCTGGCCGATGATGAGGATCAACTGGCTGCTGTGCGCGAAGAACTCGCGGCCGCCAAGGACCACGTCACTGCCTTACAGGCAGGGCAAGAGGGTGTTGCGCAAGCACTCTCACAGGCCGCCAAGGAACATCACCAGGCCCTGGCCGACCTGGAGCAAGACGGCGAAGAGGACGATGCTTTGGCACATGCCGCCGAAGAGGTGCATGAGCTTGTCTCCGCCCCTGGCGAACACGATACGGACCAAGTCCTCAATGCCACCCGTGGGGTGATCTCCCGCCTTCGCGTAGCCAATGATGCCTTGGCGCAACGACTGCGCCGTAAAGAGCAAGAGTTGGGTGAAGTGCGTCGTAGCACGGAGAGTAAAGCCGAAAGTTTGGATGAACTTAAAAAAGCTTTGGCTCATGCCGAAGCAGAGCGCGAACAAAGCAAGCACGATGCCACAGCCCTGCAAGAAGAGGTGGCAACCCTCAATCAGCGCATCGATGCGGCCGCCGAAGAAGCGTTCGAAAAGGATGAGGCGTTGGATCAATTACGTGCGGCGGCAAAAGATGCCGAAGAGCGTTTGGCCGAGCAGAAACACACGGTAGAGACGCTCAATCAACGTATAGAAGCCGCTGCCGAAGATCTGCTGAGCAAGGAAGAAGAAATCGAACAACTGCGCGCAGCCAACCAAGAAGCTGCCGCACAAGCGGATGAATTGGCGCAACTGCAAAAACAGCGGGACGAGTTAGCTGATTCATTGCAATCTGCCGAAGAGGCTCGTGAAAAGGCGCAATCTGATCTTGCGCAGACGCAAGCAGCGCTCTCTGAGAAAGAGGCAGAGCTTGAGCAACTGCGCACCTCCATCAAAGACGCCGAAGAGCGCCTTGCCGAGCATGAACACACCTCGCAGACGCTCAATCAACGCATTGACGCTGCCGCCGAAGATCTGCTGAGCAAAGAAGAAGAAATCGAACAATTACGCGCGGCCAACCAAGAAGCTGCCGCACAGGCTGATGAATTGGCACAGCTCAAGGAACAACTCAGTGACAAAGAATCGGCGCTGAATACCACGCAAGAGGAACGAGACAGCGCACGCACCGATTTAGATAAGGCCCAAGAGGCACTTACTGCCAAGGAAACTGAGTGCGTAGAACATGAACAAACGATCGCCAAACTACAACCACTTGAGCAGCGTTGTGAGGAGTTGCAGCAGCAAGTAGCTGAAGCGCAAGAGAATAAAAGCGCCCAAGACGAAGAAAATGAAGCCCTGCGCATGCGCGTGGATGCAATGGAGGGTGAGTGTGCTGAATTGCGCAACGAGCGTGACCAACTCCGGCAGTCGGTTAGCGAGCTTGAAGAACAACTCAAAGGGGCTCAAGCCAACGGTCAGCAGGTCGAAGAACTCCAGCACAGCTTAGGAGATTCACAAGAGCGTTTGCAGCAACTTGAGGCAGCGTTGGCTGAACGGCAAACGGCCTTAGAGCATAGCCAACAAGAACTCAGTGAGCGTGACTCTACTTTGGCGCAAGCCCAAGAGAACTTGGCGGAAAAAGAGGCTGCCTTGGCCCAGGCCCAGAGCCAAGCGCATGCCGCTGAGGAGGATAAACAGTCACTCCAAGAAAAACTGCAGGCCCGCGATCAAGAATTGGCCGAGGTTGAGGGGCAGCTCAAAGAGCAAGAACAGCGTCTCAATGAACTCGAAGCGGTAAAAGCCGAATTGGCAGAAACCCAGCAAGAACGGGCTGCGGTTCAGGAACGCCTCCAGGAACTTGAGCAACTCCTTGCTGACCGTGATGAACACATTACGGGGAAAGAGGCAGAGTTGACTCAAGCCCATGAACGCGAGCAGCTGTTGAAGGATCAGCTGGAGGCTCTCCAGGCTGAACTGGATCACCTGCGGCGCTCGCTGCGCAACGCTGAAGCACGCATTAGCGAGCTTGAAGCCCGGGAGCAGCAATTGGAAGCAGACTTTGAGAAGGACCTTGCTGATGTACGACAGCAACTCAATGATGAGGAAGCCGCTCACGCAGCCGTACGTCAACGCCTGGATTCCTACGAGGAAGATCATGTGGAAATTCTCGCAACCCTGCGTGGTCGCCTGAAGGATGCTGAATCGGCCCGTGGACGCCTGGAACAACAGATAGAGGAACAGGGCGCAGAGCTTGCCAGTGTGCGACAAAGTCAGGAATACGATGCCAATCGTCTGCAGCGTCTCGATGAGGAGCTCGCTGCCCTGCAATTAGAACGCGATGAACTTCGTCAACAGCTCAAAGCAGTCGAACAACATCTCGAAGAAGAGCGCAATACACGGCAGGGCTGGGAAGCCCGCAAGGAGCGTTTGCAACAGGATCACCAAGAGCAGATCCAAGGATTGCGTGAACGCCTGCAGAAGGCTCGCGATGACCTCCATGCCCTGCAATCAGAGACCCGTCATCTCCGCGAGGATAATGTCGGTTTACGCTCACGCCTTCGCACCCTTGAAGCCAACGATGGAGATGATCAGAGCAACCCAGACATGAACTGATCTTCGACGAGTCCGTGTGCGCATTTTTAGTTGCCAGCACCTCCTCATTGGTGGACCTGTGTCACATCACGGCATACTCATTCGCAAGGAGGGATGCAATGCGATTCAATGTGAATGCAGGGGTGCGCTCATGGGTTTGTGCTTTTACTCTGGTGCTCATCTGTGCAGGCAATGCCCTCGCCGAGTCCCAGGCGCAATCGGAAGTTGCCCTTGATGATGTGGTGGAGCGTGGTCTTGCCGCCCTCGTACGTGTGCAAGCCAATGATGGCAGTTTTGGTGATAGCGCCGGCATCACCGCACTTGGCGGCATGGCATTGTTAGCAGGGGGGCATACGCCTACCAGTGGCCGCTATCGGGACGCTAGTGCTGCGGCTTTGCGCTACGTATTGCAAGCCCAAGATGAGATGACGGGCTACCTGGGCCATGGCATGGGAAACATGTATTCGCATGGTTTTGCAACGTTGTATCTGGCAGAATGCTATGGCATGTCCCCCGATCCACGTGTGCGCCGTGCGCTCGCCGCCGCCCTGGAGCTCACCTTCCGTTCGCAAAATGATGAGGGAGGATGGCGCTATCAACCGGCGCCTGTGGATGCTGATATATCCGTTACGATTACCCAAATAATGGCCATCCGTGCGGCCTACAATTTGGGCATTGGTGGAGAACAAGCGCAACGGGTAAGTGCTCGTGCCATATCTTATGTGCGCTCCCTGGCCACCCCGCAAGGAACCTTTCTCTACCGCCATGGCTCGGGGAGCTGGGGCACCCAGGGAACCCAAGGCGTACCACGCGCAGCGGCAGGAGCCATGAGCCTTATTGGAGCAGGGATTAACGATCTTGATGATCCCGTACTGGGGCCAGCAATGAACTTCCTGCGCACCCACGTTGGCGATCATTTGCGTGAAGAGGGAAACTGGTTCTGGTATGGGCAGTATTATGCCGCTCAGGCCATGTTCCACAGTCCTGATCGCGATGATTGGCGTATGTATTGGGATATGGTTGTCCCAACACTGGCGGCATTTCAAAGCGAGGATGGCATCTGGAATCGCCCCCGCGACCATGGCTCGGTGTATGGTACCGCCATGGCCCTTATTATCCTACAAATACCCAATAATTATTTACCCATTTTTCAGCGCTGACCGCAACCATGGTGCATGTGTCGCTGCACCGGAAGCCCATATGAAAACCCTCACCACCGCACCCTGCTCTATATTTCTTTCTGTGTTGATCTGCGTTTGTGTCGCGCCATGGCATACAGCAGGATCACAGGAACGTCTCGACCCAGCAGCCGCGACATCGGTCATCACGGCCATGGAGCCGGAAACCCTAGAATTACTGAAGGAAGCCACCGTCTTCGTACATGTGGCCTGGCAGTCCTATTTCGATACCAAGGATGCACCAGTGCGTAAGCAGGCCAGCGGCAGCGGTTTTGTGGTCGATGCCCAACGAGGCTTGGTCGTAACCAATTGGCATGTGGTCGATGGCTACCAGGAAACCGAACGGGGCCAATATCCGCTCCGCCGCAGTCAGCTGGAAATTCTGTTACATTCGGGGACGCCGCACCAACGTGCCTATCCGGGCACCCTAGTGGCTGCTGATCCAGTAAATGATCTGGCAGTGATTCACATCGACAGTGATGATCTACGAGCATTGCCCCTGGGGCATAGTGAACGTATCCTTGAAACCCAACCCATATGGATTGCTGGGTTCCCCTTCGGCTCGTTGTTTTCGGTGCTGCAACGGGGCCCTGCCATGAGCATCAATCGCGGACACATCAGCAGTCTGCGTCATGATGACCGGCATCATCTACGCCATATCCAATTTGACGCCGCGACCAATCGGGGCAATTCTGGTGGCCCCCTTATGGGCGATGATGGCCTAGTGTATGGCATCACCAATATGGCCCTGGGTACTTCACGGGTTAATTTTGCCGTACCCGTGGCGGCACTCCATACGCTCTTGGCAACTATTCCAGACCATTTCGACGGTAAGTCTGCGCGCATTACGGTACGCAGCAATCCTGTGCCGGCAGCGGTGCGTATTGGCTTGGACACGGTAATCACCACCCCTTGGACAGGAGAGCTCCCCGCCCAGTGGCAACGAATGAGTGTCGCCACTGATGGCTATTGGTATGCCAGTGATCCCCGTCGCGCAGATCACGAAGAGGAATGGGATCTTCGCCTCACCCCCCAATCAACCACCAATTTGCGCATCCGCGAGCGCGTCCATCCCGAGCCCAGTCAGCCAGATCAAGACCATGGAGACGCCCTATGGCAGGAAGATTTTTCAGATCCCATGGTAATCACCGAATGGGAGCAGGAAACCGGCGGCAGTGAACATGCACGGACCTGGTATGTGGACGATGGCATTCTGCATCAATCCGCCGATTCGGGTATGCTCCATGCCATTTATGCGGGAAAGTCGGACTGGCGTCAGTATGCCTTTTCCGCCGACGTTCTGATTGAAACATCCGACAATGATGGGCGTGCTGGTTTACTGGTGCGCACCAATGATGACGGCTTTATTCTAGTGCGTCTCCATAGCCAACGACAGATTATCCAGGTGGCACAACATGTCCGTCATCCCTTTGGCTGGACGATTCTTGCCGAACGGCCTCTAGATGTTGCAACCCAAGAATGGTACGGAATGACTATTCAGGTTCATGGGCGCCACCTTATGGCCAGCGTCGATGGTACCCCCGTGATCGAAACCATTATTCCCGAGGGACCGACTGGGATAGCTGGCGGTATTGGTTTTTACGCCGTGGATACCGCTGCCCAGTTTCGTGATGCGCACGTCCACGCCCTGATTGATGAACCACCCTTAATTGAGCCCGAATTAGCCGCCCTGCACTCTTTTTGGTTTAGCGAGGGCTTTCAGTCGGATCATGGGCAGTGGCTCGCCCAACGTGCTGGTGATGCGGTTGCTCCGTGGCCCATGGTTCCTGGTGCGATGCTCCAGTTGGAGGAACGAGATACACCAGATATCAATCTCCTACGGCGCTATCAACTCCACGATTTTCACCTGCAGAGCGTCTTCGCCGTCGCCAATGGCCGCGCAGGGGTCGTCCTGCGAGGGAATCCAGAAGAGGGGATTGCGGTGCTGATCGATCGTAGGGCGCAACAAGTCCAACTGGTGCATTACCAGCAAGACCGCATCTCAATATTGGCTCGTACGGGCATGGAGATTCAGGATCGTGAACACCGCTATCACCTTGCCGCCCGGGTCATTGATCATGAAATATTGCTCATTGTCGATAATCAATACCGCCTTCAGGCGCGCAACCTTCCCGTGCTCGAAGGCCATGTGGGGATGTTTACCGACCAGCAAGGGCAGGCTATGTTCCACACCATCTCGGTGAGCTCGCCCTGATGTCCTGTGGCCCGTTCATTCCCTGAGTGCCCATGCGACCTTTTTTTCGCGGACAGTACTTACATATCCTGCGCCACCAAAGATTCCCCTGGGGAATATGTGGATTTGGCTTCGTTACTCTTGATCTGACGCGGCATTGTGTGCCTGTTCAGCCAAGCGGGCGCGGCGGGCAGCAATAAAGGATCGAATGGCCACCACCAGCAAGACGGCGCAAAGCACTCCCAGTACCAAACTGAGGATAACCGCATTGGTCCGGCCTTCTTGGCCCATCAATAAGCGAATGCCCCCAGGCACTCCCATTCCCAGACCGCTCACGGTTCCCAGTAAGGCGATCACGGCCCCCAAATGCGCCACATGGCGACGGCCAGGACCCCGCATCAGCTGCATAATAATACCCAGCAAGAGGAGCGGGGCACCAAAGAAAATGGGAATATACACCGTGAAGTGATCCGTGCCGGTGGCAAATTTAAAGCCCAGGGAAAAGGCGATAAGGAGGATTCCGATAATGATGCTTGCGGGTGCCATGGTTGTCTCCGATCTATGGTGGGCAGGAGTGTGGCAGGCCTGGAGAGGGTGCAACCAGGGTTTCGCAGTGGCGTAAATGATGCAGAAACACGGTCGTGGCGGTTGCCACATTGAGGGAATCGGTGTCGTGATGCATGGGGATATGGCGCTGCTGGGAGCAGGCTGCCACCACTTGCGGTTGCGGTCCGCGATCTTCATTGCCCACCACCACCGCCCAGGGGGTTTGCAGGCCACTGAGTCCCGCAAGCGGTTGCGAGACGGGACCGCGATGGGCGGCAATCACCTCTACTCCACACTCGCGTAAGGCACGAACCCCAGCAGCGATATCAGGGTGGTGCCACAGGGGCATACACAGCGGATGCCCCACGCCCACGCGAATACAGCGGCGTGACCAGGGATCGGCACAACCGTCCCCCACGAGCACTCCATCCATTCCCAGACAACGGGCACTGCGCAGAATCACTCCTAGATTGGTGGCATCATGCACGCTGTCACAGATAACCAGACGCCGCACCTGCCTCTGGGCAATGGCCTGGCATCCTTGTGCCCATGTGCCGAAGGCGGGGCGGGAGGCCACTGCTACGACCCCGCGATCAAAGGGAAAGCCCAAGAGACCGGCCATTTCTTGGCGAGAACGGGTGACAATATGGCTTGGCTCCACGCCATCAATATCGGGGCGAAGACTGGTGAGGGTGCTGGCTTTCCCCACAATGACTTGCACCGCACAGGAGGAACGCAGCAGCCAGCGCACTGCCTCGGCTCCTTCGACTTGCACCAGGCCCTGGCGCTGGGGGGCATCGGCCACACACCAATCGGCGCACAGCGCTAGCAGGTGCGACTCATCCCTGGGCATGGGGAATATCAAAGCCACGGCTAATGAGGTCTTGAATATCAATCAGCCCTACTACCTGCTGATCATCATTGATCACCGGTAACTCATTGATTTTATACTGATGGCAGCGATGCAGCGCTGCCGAAAGTAAGTCCTTACTGGCGATGCTGCGACAGGGGATGGTGGCATAGGCGACCAGGGGTTGCGCCACCACATCGCTTACCTGTTGCTGGTCATGGGTGCGGGTAATGGCGCGACGAATATCGCCATCGGTAAGAATGCCCTGCAGGCAGCCTTGATCATCAACCACCACCGCCGATCCCGCGCGTGCGTGGCCAATGGCGCGCATGGCCTCCAAAAGGGGGGTTGCGGGCTGCACCAAGGCCAGGCGATCACCTTTGCGCATGGCTTCCTGACAGGTCATAAGCTTGCGTCCCAGGGCACCGCCAGGATGAAAACGGGCGTATTGCTCGGGGGTAAAATGGCGTGCCGCATGCACCGCCATGGCTAGCGCATCACCGAGTGCCAACATGGCGGTAGTGGTAGTGGAGGGAGCCAGGCCCAAGGGGCAAGCTTCCGTAAGGTCGCCGAGGAGGAGGCTATAGTCGGCATGCTGGGCCAAGGGGCCCTGGCTGCGCCCAGTAATCGCAATTACAGTCACGCCCAAATGGGCGAAGGAGGGCAGGAGGGCAGTAATTTCATCCGAGGCACCGCTATTGGAAAAGGCCAGTATTACATCGTGACTGCTGACCATACCCAAGTCACCATGTAAGGCCTCACTCGGGTGGAGGAAAAAACCTGGCGTGCCGGTGGAGGCAAAGGTGGCGGATACCTTGCGGGCAATAATCCCAGCCTTGCCCACGCCAGTGGTCACTAGGCGCCCGCTACGACCCTCACCGCAGCGTGCCACCACAAGCGCACACACCGCATTGATCGCTGCAGCTTGGCTCCGCACTTGGCGAGAGAGGTGCTGCAGGGCCTGCGCCTCACTGCCGAGCACCTGCTCGACCATATCACTACTCGAATTATCCATGGCAGCATTCCATCACAGCACCACGCCAGAGGCAAGCCCCATCCTCAACCGCCGTCTACGAGCTAAGGGGGAGATTGCTGATTGAGCATGGTGACTATACTGCGCCAATCGAAGGCCTGTGTAGGCAAAGCCCCGTGTAGGAGTGCCCTGTGAATCGCTATGGTTATGTGAGTGTGGCAGTGCTTCTCTGTGCCTTGCTGGTCTATATTCTGTGGCCCGAGGCGCAGGATACAGCGCAGCCAGTCTGGCAAGGAAATCCTCCCCAGCACTACACTTTGGTACTGGGTGAGTTAGAACAAACGGTTGACCATGAAACGGTCCATCTCAAGGGA
>REDP01000316.1 GCA_007693455.1 Planctomycetota bacterium
GTTGTGCAGGGGGGTGGGGGGGTGTTTGCGGCAGCGGCAGGTGTGTGCCTTAGGGGGGGCTGGTTCATGGCATGGGGGGTGCTACGTTATAGTAGAGAGGTTAGGGGGTGTTTATGAGCGATTGCCGGACTGTTTTTGCCCAGCTGTTACAAGCTCGCTGTCCCCAAGGATTTGCTTGGCTTAATGAGCAGGCTGCGGCGGTGGCTGCCGCCACTCCACGGGCTATTGCTACCGGCATTGCCTTGACACCTCGTTTTACGGGTAAGGCGGATCTGGAGCCATCAGAGGGCGAAATGGCTCGGGTTAACGAGCTGGTTCCCGGTTTGGATCTGCGCTTTTGGAGTGTCGATCAATTGGCCCGCTGCTATCTGCTCCTGCATGTGCCCGCCGATTCGGCGCATGCCTTTACCGCAAGCCTGGATGGGCTGTTTCGCACCAGTGATGTGGCCGAAGGTGTCGCCTTGTATCAAGGCTTAGCCTGCTACCCCTTTGCCCATGCCTTGGTAGCGCGGGCTCGGGAAGGGCTGCGATCCAATCAAAAGGCTTTGGTGGCGGCGGTTGCCTTAGGCAATCCCTTTCCCGCGCGCCACTTCGATGAGGAAGCCTGGAATCAGATGCTACTGAAGTGTCTGTTTGTGGGCTTGCCTCTGCATCGGGTGCAGGGAGTCGACCATCGCTGCAATCGCGCCCTGTCAGTGATGCTCTCCGACTATGCGCGCGAGCGACGTGCTGCCCAGCGACCGATTCCGCACGATTTATGGCGAGTAGCGGCACCACGTTTGCCCGATGAGCGCCTGGAGGATATTGAGCGCACCCTTGTTGGGGTAGCCGGCGATGACCCCCGGGCCATTGCCACCGCTGCCCTGGGTTTGGCCAATAATCCCGCACCCAGGGCCCAGGCGCTTATGGCGCGTTTCCCCCACTTACAGCATGCCATCAACAATGGCGAACTAACCTGGCACGCAATCGAGGAGGCATAACAATGGAACAGCATAGCCACGGCGATACTCTGCGCCTGATTGATCCCCATGTGCACATGAGTGCTCGCACCACCGACGACTATGAGGCCATGGCCGCAGCGGGAGTGGTGGCAGTAATTGAGCCGGCGTTTTGGGTGGGCCAACCGCGCACCTCGGTGGGGAGCTTTATCGACTACTACGCCTCACTTATTGGCTGGGAGCGTTTCCGTGCAGCGCAATTTGGTATCCGCCATTATTGCACCATGGGACTCAATTCCAAAGAGGCCAATGACGAACGCTTGGCCGAAGAAGTGATGGAAATTCTCCCTGGATTTGCCTGTAAAGAAGGGGTGGTAGCCATTGGTGAAATTGGCTATGACGATCAGACCCCTGCTGAAGACAAGTATTTTCGTGCCCAGTTGGCCCTGGCCAAAGAGTTGGGCATGCTGGTCATGGTGCACACGCCTCACCGTGATAAAACCAAGGGCACCAGTCGTTCCATGGATGTCTGTATTGAAATGGGACTCGAACCCCAACACGTGATTATCGACCATAATAATGAGGAAACCGTGCAGGAAGTCCTCGACCGCGGCTTTTGGGCGGCCTTTACCATTTACCCCAAAACCAAAATGGGCAACGAACGCATGGTGGAGGTGGTGCGCCGCTTTGGCTCAGAGCGTATTATTGTCGATAGCTCTGCCGACTGGGGCGTGTCCGACCCCTTGGCCGTACCCAAAACAGCACGCCTGATGCTTGAGCGGGGAATTGCCCGCGCAGATGTTGAGGCCACCTGTTACCACAATGCCATTGCTGCCTATGGCCAAAGCGGCCAGTTCAATGAGAGCGATTGGCTCAACCCCCTACCTATCGACCAGCGCACTCTCTTTGAAGGAAACTCGGTGCTGCGGGGGCAAACTCCCAAGGTTTCAGACGAAATTATTTCCTGACTGCGGCCATGCCCCAGCGGGCGACCGGAGCAATGGACCTGCGCACACCCGCACAGTGCGCCCGTGAGCTAATCACACTAGGGCGCACTGTGCAGCCACCTCTTAGAGTGCCTGCGCCATCAGTTTCTGCATGCGTTTGGCGATGGCGGCTCCATCTTTAACGGCTCCGCCTTCGGCTAGGTGGGCCTGATCACGCAGGAGGTGCAGCCAGTCACCTATGCCGTCTTTGTTGTCACCAGCAAAGCGCTCATGCAAACGACTGACGAGCTCATGGTTGGGATTGAGCTCAAGAATGCGCTCTTGTTCCGGGACATCTTGACCAAAACGGCGCATCATTTCTTCCATGCCTTCACTTAAGGCACCATCGTCATGGACCAAGCAGGCGGGACTATCGGTAAGGCGGTTGGAGACGCGCACTTCTTTAATGCCGGGTAGCTGTTCTGTGGCGTAGCCACAAAAGTCAGCATAGCGCTCGCGCGCTTCTTCCAGGGCCTTTTTACTTTCGTCGTCTTCCAGGTCTGCCGCGCCCTTGGCAATATGTACTAACTTTTTGCCATCAAATTCGCCGAGAGAACCATACTGCATGGCGTAGTCATCCACTGGCTCGGTCATCAGCAAGACTTCATAGCCCTTGGCCCGGTAGCCTTCCAATTGCGGGCTGGAACGTGCCGCCGAGAGACTGGGGGCAGTGACATAGTAGATGGATTCTTGCCCTTCGCTCATGCGCGCCACATAATCGGCAAGGCCGGTACGGGTAGGATGTTCGGGGGCGGGGTCAGCGGCTTCGTCCTGCTCCACGGTCCAGGTGCTTTGATAGCGCGCAAGCTTGCTGAGGCGTTCTTTTTGTTCGGGATCGTTCACTAAACCTTCACGTATGACGGGGCCAAAGGTACGATCGATGCTTTGGAAAGTTGCTTGCTCTGAGGCATCTTCGCTGCGGGCTAGGCTTTCCAGGTGATCGAGAATGCGGCGGGTGAGGATTTTTTTGATTTTCGCAATAATTGCCTGCTGCTGCAGCATCTCACGACTAACGTTCAAGGGCAGATCGCTGGAATCAATGACCCCGCGCACAAAGCGCAGATATTCGGGGAGGAGATCCGTGCAGTCGTCCATAATAAATACACGGCGCACATAGAGATTCAGGCCGCGGCGATCGCGCTCAAAGAGATCCATGGGTTTTTGCGAGGGAATAAATAAGAGCGCGGTAAATTCCAGCTGCCCTTCCACATTAAAGTGGAGGCGTGTCGCTGGCTCATCCCATTGTTTGCAAGCACCACGGTAGAATTCATTGTACTGTTCATCACTAATGTCGTCTTTGGGGCGCGTCCACAAGGCCTGGGATTCGTTGACCTGCTCGTCTTCGGGTTCTTCATCTTCTTTGACCTCCTTGGGCAGCATTACCGGATAGGCCACGAAGTCCGAGTATTTCTTGATCAATGAACGCAGGCGCCAGGTCTCCAGGAATTCCTTGGCGTCGTCTTTGAGATGCAGGGTGATGGTGGTGCCGCGTTGGGCACGGGCGATGCTTTCGGTTTCAAAACTGCCGTCGCCGGTACTGCTCCAGCGCACCCCTTCATCGGAGGAACTGCGCGCCGAACGACTTTCCACTACAACGCGCTCAGCCACCATAAAGGAGGAGTAGAAACCAACGCCAAATTGACCAATCAAGCTGGCGGCATCGCTGTCTTTGCCTGCGGCTTTGAGCTGCTCAACAAAGGCCTTGGTGCCAGAGCGGGCAATGGTGCCCAGGTGCTCAACCGCCTCGTCCTGGGTGAGGCCAATGCCGTTGTCGGTAATGCTCAGGGTGCCGGCATCGCTATCGGCCACAATGCGCACCCGCAATTGATCATCGCCTGCCATCAGGGCGCTATCGGTAAGAGCTTCAAAGCGTAGTTTATCACAGGCATCAGCGGAATTGCTAATGAGTTCGCGCAGGAAGATTTCACGCTCGGAATAGAGGCTGTGGATCATCAACTGTAAGAGTTGCTGCACTTCGGCTTGGAAGGTATGTTGTTCGGTCACGATAAACTCCTGACAGGGGTAAAAGACAGTGGCGGCACGGGGCGATGCTCCGCCATGCCTGAGTCAAAACGACGCATTTCACTGGGTCGTTCCAGGAAATGCGACAGTCTAATGCAAAATCAGTGCCACGATTTTAGCCTGAGATGGCATTGCTCTTTCGGCAAGCCCTGGGAGGTGCAATAGGCGCCTCGTACCTGCCCTACAGGGGTCGAAGGGCCGTAATGCAGCAGCAAGGCTGCAGAATCTGGGGCAACAGCAGCACTATTTCGGCGTACCGCTGCTGCTGCTGTGCCGCGCCACTAAGACTTCTCATGGCTACCTATTATGGGACATAGCTCTTAGGCAGATCCCATAAATGGGCAGGCCATTCGGGGAGCTCAAAGCGGGTGGCTATATCTGCCCCCCTCGCCACGCCGTTACGCCGGGCCCAGTCCCAGATTAGGAGCCGCTCGGCCTCTGGCTCATAGGCCACCCAACGACCACTGAGCACGCGGCCAGTGCCTGGCTCTAAAAGCGCGGTACCCCAACGCGGGCCTGGGCCAGGTTGAAACCACAGGGGCAATACGTCTGGGCGGGCAAATGACCACGACTGCACAGGGGGCGAACCATCGGCGGGCAAGGGGCGCAAGGGGTGATCACGCAGAAGCAACTCCAGATCCTCTTCTCGGACCCCGTGCAGAGCTAGGAGATAATCATGGTCACCACGACCATCTTGAGCTGGACGCAAACACACATCCACCAGCGACAGGCGCGGAGGCATGGCCGAGCGCGGTACGCCCATGCGATCTGGCTCTTGGCCTGGGCGCTGGATCCAGCCGCCCTCGCTTACGGGTGCGCGCACTGCAATCAAATGTGAGCCAAAGCCCTGGGCCAGGGCATCGAGGGGCACCTGCTCGGTTTCGGCTATTGCCGGCGGTTCCCAGTCACTGCGCCGCCACTGCCAGAGCCACAAGCGTTGGCTTTCGCTATCGTAGGCGACATAAACCCCCTCCCAGCGATCGCGGGTTCCCGGGGTGTACCGCTCGAGGATGAGGTCCTGCTCGCCACTTGGGGTAAACCACGAGGGGACGCGAAACGGACTGGTGGTGGTTGTGTCACCTTCACCGCGATCCCACGGCCACCACGGCGGCGGGCCAGCCGCTGGAGGCCGCCGCGAACCTGGTTCAATGGCGATCAGCTGGGTAACCCCTTCAGGCTCCATCTGACAGGCAAGCACCCGCACAAAGTCACCATTGGCCGCCACATAGTCGCGGTAAGAAATATCCGACCACGGCAGTAAACGCGCCTTTTCGCCAAAGCCACCATCTACCAACTCTTCCGGACTAGCGTTAGTGATGTGGACATTGGGCCGCATTTGCGGCTCCAACTGCGCGGCTTGGCCAAGAAACTCCACCCGCACTACGGTAATACCGATCCACAAGCCAATGAGGAGGACGGTGACGGTAAAGAGGATTTGCGCAGGACCGCGACGAGAACTTGCCATGGCGGGTATGCTGCCACTTCCAGCCACAAGGCAAGGCGAGGCAACAACTGCCGCCGAGAGCGCTGATCTCCAGATCGGCCCGTAAAAAACTCCTCGAATGGGGCGCCTTTGTGCCTAATGCTGCGCAATGTGTGCGCTCCCTTTCCGGACAAGCTTTGCACCACCCTAGCCACGATGCAGCTTGCAGGAATGGGCGAGCTGGTCAGGGTACAGCAGCGAGGTTGTGGCGCTGCGCACCCGCCACACCGCCCCAGGAGAGCATAATCATGCCAAGCATCCTCAATACCCAGATGCAGATCGTTGCCGAGTTTGAAGAACTGGAATCTTGGGAAGACCGCTACAAACGGATTATCCAGATTGGCCGCGAACTGCCTTCCCTGCCGCCAGAAGATCAACAAGACGAGCATAAAGTGCGGGGCTGCTCCAGTACCGTATGGTTACTTGCCTCGCTTAAGGACGGACGGGTCCACTATCGCGCCGATTCGGATGCGGTTATTGTACGCGGCTTGGTGGCGCTTCTGTTGCGCGTCTATAATGGCCATAGTCCACAAGAAATTCTAGCCGCTGAACCTGCCTTTATTGAAGAGTTGGGCCTCAATACCCACCTCAGCAGCAATCGCGCCAACGGCCTTTCAGCCATGGTCAAGCAGATCAAAACCTACGCCCTGGCCTACACCAAGAACGCTCCCAGCTAAGCAATATACCTTTTCCCATACGCAATGGAACGGCAATAATGATGGACCTTCTAGTAGTATTACTTATCACCCTGATGTTCCTTGCCCAGACCATCATCTCCACCTGGGCCCCGCAGGCCATCGTTAGCTGGCGTTGCTTTCAGGCATCTGGTATTGCCTTAGTTGCCGCGATTCTCTTGGCCGCGGCCCCGCAGGCCCTGCTCTCCTGGGGTCGGCATGATGATATGGTCATCATGGCGGCCAGAGCCACTTCCATCGCCGCCACCATCAGTTTGGCCACGGCCATTCTCTGCCTGCAATTTGCCCTCTATCGCGCCCCGCCACCCGCCCCACACAACACCAACGCCGCCCCCAACGAAGACGCCAAGAAGGATTCCCAGGATGCCGTATGACGCCCATGCCCAGCGCTACGACCACCTCAGCTACCGCCGCTGCGGTACGAGCGGCCTCTCTCTGCCTCCGATCAGCTTGGGTTTATGGCAGAATTTCTCCGATGCCGACCCCGTAGAGCGCATGCGCGCCATGCTCCGCACGGCTTTTGATCACGGCATAAACCACTTTGATTTGGCCAATAATTACGGCCCCCCACCAGGATCAGCGGAATGCAATTTCGGAAAACTATTACGCGAGGATCTCGCCCCCTATCGCGATGAACTGATCATCTCCACCAAGGCCGGCTACCGCATGTGGCCGGGCCCTTATGGCGATGGTGGCTCACGCAAATATCTGCTCGCTAGTCTGGAGCAAAGTCTGCAGCGTATGGGCCTGGAATATGTCGATATTTTCTACCACCATCGGCCCGATCCAGACACCCCCCTGGAAGAAACCATGGGCGCCCTGGCGCATGCGGTACGCAGCGGGAAAGCGCTCTATGTCGGGATTAGTAACTATCCGCCAGATCTGAGTCACCAGGCGGCGGATTTGCTTGCCGATATGGGAGCGCCCTGCCTCATACATCAGCCGCGCTATAATATGCTACACCGCAACATTGAAGAAGAGCTCCTGCCTGCCCTCGACAAATACGGCATAGGATGCATTGTTTTTAGCCCCCTTGCCCAGGGGCAACTAAGTGATCGGTATCTCGCCGGCATTCCTGACGATAGCCGCGCCGGACGTGGCGGCGGCCTCGCCAAGCAGCTCACAGAGCAACGCCGTGCATGCCTCCAACAACTCAATGCCATAGCCCAGGAACGGGGGCAGAGCCTCGCTGCCATGAGTCTAACTTGGATCCTGCGCCACCATGCTATTACCAGTGCTCTGATCGGCGCCAGTGCGCCGCAGCAGATTCGCGACGCCCTCACTGGAGCCACCGCAGCACCACTAAGCGGCGAGGAGCTGCAGCGCATCGACGGCGTTCTTACCAAATACGGCTAAAGTCTCCTGGCACTGGCACACACCAATTACCGCAAACACTTTTTCTGGAGAATGTCACCCTTTCTCCATCTCCATCTAAACTAGCATGCTGCCCTATGCATCATTACTGGAGTTGACAAGGCTCAGCGTATGGGTTTCGCCTGGGTTCAGGCCCAGCCAGTGGTGTTGTGGCAGTACTGGCGCTGGATAAACATCCAGCGGCGGTAGCCAG
>REDP01000318.1 GCA_007693455.1 Planctomycetota bacterium
CAACAATACGCACCGATCCCGCATAGCCATTCGGGGAGGATGCATTGAGGGAATCAACCTTCCATGCCACACGACCATTCATCTTGAACGTGCTGGTGTACGAACCATCATCCCACGATTCGCTTTCCGAAAATTCATATTTATAGTCAAAATGGAAGGCGTCTCCAGCACTAAAATTGACGGGAAGGAAAGGAACCATGTCGTCAATAATGGCTAAATCATCGCTAGCAATGGTCAGCCCTTCATAATCAAACAGCCACCAAATCCAGCCATCAATAATTGTAAAGGCTTCTCGTTCGACACCACCCCACCAATCATCATCGTAGGTGATCTCAGCCACGATTGCAGGCACCGATGTGCCGCCAATTAAAACCGTTCCTGTATCCCAAGAAACGCTAAAGGTGTCCGTGTCCCACTCATCATCGCCATCCCAACGATAGCGTTCCTCATAATCAAATTCACTTCCCGCCGATGGGAGCTGCAGCCCGACAGACTGAGTTGTGAGAATACCTAAAGAGGTCAGCGCCGCTTCAAGGCCATCAATGGAAAATGCATCGGCATTTTCCACGCTCAGATTACCATCGGTATCCACCTCTACGACCGTTGGCAGGGGCGATTCCCATTCATCTGGCATGTAAAAGCCATCACTGTCGCTGAGGCTCGTGCTATTAGAGAAAGCACTTGGCAGGGAACTGCTGCTACTGGAGCCACCGCAACCTAGCATGAGAGTTGCACTGACACCCACGGCAACGCCGATTATAAGGTGCCATGGTGAAGAGGTCATAGACATATGATTACTCCTAGAGTAAGGTGGTAGTCCGTAAAGCGAGGGGAGTCCTCGCCTAACGGACACGAGTTAAAAATGATAAAGCAAGAAAAGCTTGTATGTAAACAATATAATTTTGCAAGCTGGTAAATAGATGACATCAGCGACATTCACAGCCCTCCATCCTTGTCTTGGAGGACTTTTGGCACCCCGTCATAAAACCCGCGCCCCAATTGCCATTTTACCGTCGTAGCGGCACTACCGCAGCGATACATCCGCGACGGCTCGCCTCTGCTGAAAGCTTATGAGGCGCGCACATAGCCCCCGGCCTGGCGCTTGGCCAGGCGTTTGAGTTCGAGGCTAATGAGGGTGGCGGTAACGGTTGATGCAGGAAGCGTGCTGACGGTGACCAAATCATCAATGCTGCGCACGTCATCGCTCAGGAGGGTATAGAGGTCGCGCTCGCGACTGGTGAGGGGCGAGGGCGAGGCCTGCACATCGCGCTGATCCATATCGGGGCCATGATGGCGCAGCATGGTTGCCAAGGGAGGGAGCTCTTCGCAGATATCTTCTAGACAGGTTATGAGACTGGCGCCATCGCGCAGGAGGCGGTTACTGCCCTGGTGCTCTGGGCGATCGACTGGACCCGGCAGACAGAGCACCTCTTTGCCTAATTCACCGGCCATACGGGCGGTAATAAGGGCGCCTGAGCGCTGCCCGGCTTCGACTACGAGCACTCCCAGGGAGAGGGCTGCGACAATGCGGTTGCGACGGGGAAAGGTTCCAGGGCTCGGGCGCGTGGCGCAGGGGAATTCACTGATCACTGCACCGCGGCCTTCGAGGATGCGCAGGAGCAAACCATGGTTTTCCTGTGGATAGGGATAATCAAACCCAGATCCCAGCACCGCGATGGTACGCCCGTGAGAGCTTTCCAGGGCCGCTTCATGGGCCACCGTATCGATACCACGGGCTAATCCGGAGACCACGCTGACCCCTAGGCGAGCCAGGCCACCCGCGAGTCGACGGGCTTGGCGATGGCCGTAAGCCGATGGTCGCCGTGGACCAACAACCGCCAGGGCCAAGCGATCGCTGTCGACAAGGGTGCCGCGAATCCATAAGGCCAAGGGAGGATCGCTTAAGCGCAGCAAGTGCTGGGGATAATCGTCATCGGCGCGGGTAAGTATGCGTATCCCCTGAGCGGCGGCGTGGGCACGCTCTTGGGCGGTTTGCTCGGCGAGACTGGGATCGAGAATACGGCGAGCGCGCTGCGCCCCTATCCCATCAATGGCACAAAGGTGCTGCATGCTCAAGGTGAACACCTCTGCCGGATCGGCCACCGCCGCAAGCAGTCGCTCGGCAGTCAACGGACCCATTCCAGGGATCATCGCTAGGCGCAGGTACACCTCGGCGGGAGTCACGTGGCTGCGCCTCCAGCAGTGCTACAGCCTGCGGCAAAGCCCGCTGCGACGGCCTCGGGATCGGGATTCTCGACAGTGGCAACCCTGCCTATGGCCTGGGGCAGGATAAAGCGCGTCACTCCCGCATGGACCTTTTTATCCAGACGGCAACGGTCTACCAACCGCGCCAGTTCCGCCGTATCACCAAGGGTATGGGTACAGGGCAGACCTAGGGCAGCCAGTACAGCGTCCTGGCGAGGGATGAGCGAAGGATCTTCGAGCATACCCAGGTGCTGGGCGCAGGCTGCAGCCATGCGCATGCCGATGGCGACGGCTTCGCCATGCAGGTAGCGCTGGTAGCTCGTTTCACCTTCCAGGGCGTGGCCAAAGGTATGGCCATAGTTGAGGTGGGCGCGCATGCCCTGCTCGCGCTCATCCCCCACCACATAGGCGGCTTTGATGGCGCAGCTGCGCTGTACGGCCTCTGCGACCAAGGTGGGATCGGCACTTCGCAGGGCTTCGGCATGGGCCTCAACCCAAGCAAAAAAGTCGGCATCATAGATCACGCCGTATTTGACAACCTCAGCCAAGCCAGCGCGATAGTCACGCTCATCCATGGTATTTAGGACATCCACGTCAATCGCCACCAGAGAGGGCTGGTGAAAGGCGCCTATGAGGTTTTTTCCAAAGCTGGAATTGACCGCGGTCTTCCCCCCTACCGAGGAGTCCACCATGGATAAAAGGGTGGTGGGTATTTGCACCAAGGCCACCCCCCGCATCCAGCAAGCAGCGACAAAGCCAGCAAGGTCGCCACAGACACCCCCGCCCAGGGCTACCACAAGGCCCTGACGATCCAAGCGCATGGCGGCGCAAGCCTGCCACAGTGATTCGGCCGTGGCCAAGCTTTTACTTCCCTCGCCAGGGGGAAATGTCGCCAATTCGGCTCGCAAGCCCGCTGCTCGCAGGCCCGCACACACCTGTTGCCCATAGAGGCCTGCCACGCGCTCATCGGCCACCAGCAAGCAGCTGGTGGCGCTGCCAAAGCGCTCGGCAATTAGGGCTGGCGCCTGGGCGATGGCGCCTGGGGCGATGTGGATGGGGTAGGCTCGTCCGGGGAGGTCGATGGTGAGGGTTCGCTCCACTGCTGTCCTCCAGCGGCGCTAGCATGATGCAGGCGTACCGCGTGAAAAGTGTTGATCATCTGGCGACGGCGCTGGGTTGTTTCACGAACGCCACCAAGGCCCAAGAGCATATCCAAAGTCGCCGCCCGATCCAGGTTCTCGCGGCGCACGGCATGGGGCAGAGCTTGGCGCAATTGTCGCGGCAGGGCTGTAGTATCCGAACTGTCCCCAGAACCTCCAGAACTTGATACGTATTTGAGATGACCTTCGGGAGTAATCTGCACCAATCCAGCGGCAAGGCCTTGGGCCAACAATGGCCAACGCTGTCGCCGCGGAGCAAGGGGCGCGGGATGTGACACCTGCTCGCCATCGCGCAGATCTCCAACCGCCCACTGGGCCACCATATCCATCGCATGACTGGCCTCACGTAAACGCAGCTCACGATAGTCTCGCTGCACACCGTGCGCCACATCCTCGACATACCAGACTAATTGATCAATTTCACTGGGCACAAGCATCTGGGGACGCTGGGCACAAGCCATCAACGCAAATACCAGCGCCCCCGTCACCAGCCTTGGCCAGTGCCCGCAATCGATTGTCGCCCCTTTGGGACTACTGGGTTCTTGCCGTACTGCATGCACAGGGGCGATGATGCCGATCAGTCATGGCATTCAAGCGCAGTCATCACAAAACCGCCATTGCCGCCGCCCGTGCATGCATTCTTTGCCCCGCACTCCCCTTGCTTTTAGCGGGTACCCTGATGTATTAGACTTACAAACCCCACGAAAAGGCGCTCGGCTTGGGTGCACCCGAGCACCTGCACGGCTTGGCGCGATGCTGGGGGTGGTGATAGGAACGAGAGTACCCAAAGGAAGTCGGTTTTATGATCAGTCCGATGCTTCGTTGCGCAGCGATTCTTGTGTGCTGGACCATGTGTACAGTTGTTCAGGCACAATCGGTACATCGCGAAGTGCTCGCCAATGGAGTTACGGTCATCAACGTAGATCGCCGTGATACCCACGCTGCACACATTATGGTCCTGGTACAGGCCGGCCAGGAACATGAAGGATCGTTATCGGGCACGGGTATTTCCCGCGTTTTACAGGGGATCATTGTCGATACCGCGCGCTCGCACAGTGATCGCCTGGCCCGCCTCGGCGGACAACTTACCACTATCAGCTCTGATTTCAGCGGCGACCACCATGGCTCCCCCATGGTTGGCCTAGCCCTTACCACTACTGACAGCGCCTTGAGCGAAGGCCTCCATTTTCTCGCCCGAGCTCTACGCCAACCGCAAATTGATGAGCAGCGCTTGGCGCGCAGTCTGCAATTGATCCGCAGTGGCGAGCAGCGCGATGCAGCTGATCCTGATACTATCCTACAACGCAATGTCGTGAGTCTCGCCCTGCGCGAACACCCCTTGCGTCTCCCTGCCCGCGGTATCCCGCAACTACGCCAGAATCTCACGGTGGAGATGCTTGCCGACTACCATCGCCAACACTATACCGGCAACCGCACCACCGTGATAGTGGTTGGCAATATTGATAGCGCGCGAACCCGACGCGAAGTCCGACGCGCCTTTGCCGATCTACCCCAGGGCGCCCTCAACCACAGTTCCCCCATTCAAGAGCCGGTGCAATTTGCTCCACGTCACCGCGAAGTGGCTGCCCCGCGTGATGAACAACGTCAGATATATGGATGGCGGACTCCCTCATTGAGTTTTTATCATGATCACGCCGCCCTTGAGGTCCTACAAGTGCTCCTACAAGAACAATTGGAAGCTCTTTCCAGCGGCCCCGATGGACAGCGCTTGGCCAGCAGCCTTAAGGTACGGCATTTTGCACCTCCGCGCGCGCCAGGTTTATTTACCATAAGCCTCAGCCCAGAATCCCAGTCCAGCAGTGATGCCTGGATTGCGGTACAAACGGCCCTCAATGATTTGCGGCAGAACGGCCCGCAGGATAGCCAGCTCCAGCGTGCCAAACGCATTTGGCAACGGCAGCAGGCCGAACGCCTGTCGACGGTGGCTGGACTTGCCGCTGATTTGGCGCGCTGGGAACAGGCCGTAGGCGCACCAGAGTTTGGTCAACAATTCCGACGCAGCGTTAGCCAACTCAGTATTGCCGACATTCAACGCGTGGCTGGAACACTGCTGCACCCCAACGGAGCCAATGTTTCGCGGGTGAGCCTCCGCCCAGCCACCAGTATCGATCCTCCCGCGGCCGGCGAGCGCTCTACCCTTACCGACATCGCCCCACGCAGCCAAGTACTCAGCGGCGGCGTTCAGCTTCTCCACCGTTATATGCCCATCGGACTCACCCATGTGCGGATTACCATGCGCGCTGGGCCGAGTGTTGAGCCAGAAGATTTGCGCGGCGCCAGCCTCCTCTTGGCATCGCTGTACCAACAAGGAAGCGAACAACTCCACGGCAGCGACCTTACCCAGCATCTCTCGAGCCTGGGCATGCGCCTGCAAAGCCGCGCCACTGCCCACCATCTAGAACTGCATATAACCTGCTTTCCTGAAGACCTGGAAGAGGCTCTGCGGATCTTGACCACCATACTTGCACAACCACAACTCCCCCAAAGTGCGGTTGAACAAGTCATTGCCAGAACCATTAGCCAGTCACGCCGGGTTCCGCGCTCGTGGTCGGATCGTTTACTCAACGCCGTTGACGGCATTATGCTCGAACAGCACTACGGCCTCAACGACAGCGGCCAGCTTCGCGAAAGTCTCGAATCAATCAGTCGCAATGATCTTCTCCATTGGCATCGCCAAATTACCGTAGGTAATAATATCGTAGTTTCGGTCTATGGTGACTACCGCCATGAAGATCTCCCAACGTTTATCAATCAGCAACTCGCCGCAGTATCGGGACTTGAAGATGGCAGCAGTCCGCAGCCCCACATCACTGATTGGAGCGACAGCGATCCGGCTGCCGTAACCACCCTTACCGCAGAAAATGATGAGGAAGCCATCGCTTGGACCTGGCGTGCCCCCGATCGAGTTACCCGCCAAGATCAACCTGCCATGGACGTACTCATCGCCCTCCTTACTGGCAATCAAGGTCAGGGTGGTCGCCTTGGTCGCACCCTCAGCGACAGCGGCATTGACCCCGATAGCGCCCTCCTCGTGCACCGTCGCAGCCTGCATGGGCGCGGCTACTGGAGTGTACTGGTTCAAGTCCCCAAAGGATCCAGCGAAGACGTACGCGATCGCATCCCAGCCGAAGTACAACGCCTTGTCCAGGCACTCACCAGCAGCGATAGCGAACACCAAGAAAATCTCTCGGCAAGCGAAATCGAAGCCGCCAAATCCCTCGTCATCAACGCCCGCCTCATCGCCATGGAAGATCAAGGCCAAGCCAGTCTGGCCCACGCCCAAGCACTCCTCAGTAACGACAGTATCGAAGGTGAACGCGACTACCATCGTCGCCTGGAAGCCGTGTCTCGTGCCGATTTAGCGGGGGTGGCGAACGCCTACCTCGACACAACCCCTATCATTGTGCAAATAGTACCCCCTCAGGCCGAAAACGACGAAAACGAGGAAAGCAGGATGGACGGCCCCGACAACGGCCAAGAAGAGGGCCTAGGCAACCCTGCCAGTGATAACCCAGCCAGCGATTAACCCAACAGGCCCCATATAGCGCTTGGCAACGCCAGCCTCTCAGGCACCGTATCACCAGACAGGAGAGAATAGGCATGGCCGACACCGCCGCATATTCACGCAAAAATGAGGCTATCCACGATGCTGAAATGGCTCGCGTGATCGCCGCCGAATCCCGTGACGAGGGCGAAAGTCGCGCCACCAGCGAACTTTACTCTGCCCTGGTTGAACATCGCGGATCGCTTAGCGGCGATGGTAAAATCACTGACCAGGACGCCGCTTTCTCCGAATCCGTTCGCCGCGAGGCAAGCCGCCGCAGCGCCGAAATCACCGCCTATCGGCAAACCAGCAGTCAACTAACTCCAGTAGACGGCAAACCCATCCCACGCTGGCTCATCATCGCCTGGGCAATAGCAGTCCTCGCAGCCGTCATCGCCATCCTCCTCCTCCTACGCTAACCTTCAGGCGGATTTATTAATAGGGACATGCAAACTTATATCCAACCAGTTTCCTGGCCTAGCGAAATAAAAAGGGACATGCTAATTTATTCCCAAGGGCCCCTCCGCTTAAATAGCCAAAATAACAACAACCATATCGCAATTAGGGCTCTTCAGTAGACGCAGCAGGGCCTCCTGCTGTGGCGGCCCCGCTTACACTGGCATTGCAATAACAGCACGCTCGTGGTCATTTCCCGGCGGCGACTGCTATCCAGCCGTCCTGCTATCCAGCGTTGATCAGGTTGCCAGACCAGGACGCTGGCGCGATATA
>REDP01000297.1 GCA_007693455.1 Planctomycetota bacterium
CTGGACGCTCGCGCCCCTGAATATGGGCAACCGTCAACCGATCGGCAACGGCGGGATCCACCTCAAAATAGGTGGGGTCCCAAGGCCAGCTTTGGTTAAGATGATTGGGAATGACCTTCTCCACCTCTTGGGCAGCAAGTCCGCCAGACACAAGAAGACAGGTGGCAAGGGTTAAGACAGACGACTTTTGCCTGAGCTTACTCACAAAGAGAGACATAGATACTCCTAGGGATAACGCCCCACTGGGCAACAAAGGGGACATTGGGTCACAATTGTCACGATAACGGTACAGACTATGAAACTGCCCCGAGGGTCCAGCACATTATCATCAGTACCTCGACAGCTGTAGCGGGCAGGCAGCACCTTCCACACATTGTATGTGATGAAAACGCAGAAGGCGGGCGATTGTGACACGGCGAGAGGGCCACGGATCTCTCTTCCCTGAGCCCTGCTGCCCGCAGACTGCGCAAACATCCCGCAGCTGGAATAGGTTCGTTCGCCATCGCGAGCCAGCACCACAAATGTCCGCTGAAGGATGCAGCGACACAAAACGCATCAGGGGGCGAGTTTCGTCCACCATTGCCATTGGGAGCAGTATGATTGACTTTGCCTCGGTATGTTTGCTGCTTGGCGCACTGTTAATAGTAGTGGGGGTATTCCTACGTCGTCTCCACCACCAGCGCAGCAAAGAAGCCTTTATCATCCTTGAGGCCGACTTCCTCGACGATATTAGTCAGGGGCCCATGACTGGCCTTGGGGGTGGACTTCCCGATCCCACCACCGCCAGTGGGCCCCTGCGCTTCCGCTTTCATTGGCAGGGCCAAGAACGCATTGATAACGGCGGCAATCCCTGGGGGTTACCAGCCATACCACAACTTCGCCAAGGCAATACCCTGCGCATTTATTTTAGCGAACAACGGGACCGCGCTTTTACGGATGTCCGCACGACCCTCATTGCACCCCATATCCCATGGCGGCTGGGATGGACCCTCCTGGCCTTCGCGATCCTGCTTATGGTCTGGTAAAAAAAACCTTCGTAACCAGCGACCATTGGCGTCTCACTAAGCGCTCTTTCAAAACGATCACCAGCTCAGCTCAAGGCTGACAGAGGCCCCTTGGCGCGGCGTTATGGGACGTTATGCTTCCATCACTCCAGGTAGCTCCCGTCGCTTCTACGACGTAAGCCTTCCTGCCCCTCTCCACCGCCCCTTGTCGGGAGCGCCGCCCATGGCCCGCCGCCATACCGAAGACGTTTTCAATACTCTGCAACAAGTGCAGCGTCGCCTATCACAGCATACTGATGGCGGCACTACTGATTCTGTGGTAACCAGTCGACCTCATACATCGCCATCGTATTCCGCCCTGCAAAAGCGTCGCGAAGCTGCCTCCAGTCGCAGTCCCGAGCAGCCTCCCGCTACCAGCAAAAAACGACAGACGTTTAGCCTCAACACGGCCTCCAGCCCCGCCCCACAGCACGCCCGCCCAGTAGCCGAGGCCCCGCCTGAGGCCGAAGAGTGGCAAGACGATGACCACCCATCTCCCCCCCTTCAGCAACACTTTGCCCATCAACGCCAATCGTCACCTGGCGCCCCTGCTGGCGCCCTGGTTCTCAACCTGCATGTGGCCCTGGCGCTGATCGTTGTGTGGATCGCCACCGTTGTCGGGGCCTACATGCTTGGCGGCAGTGGCGGCAGTACGGCCTCAGGCCCTGGCGTCTCCATCGCCTCAGGCGAAGCGGGCGAACGCACTGAATCCGACATTCTCCGCCAACGGGAATTGGACGCCCAACGTGAACGCAGTTCGCGCAGTAGCTCCGCTCAGATTACCCCCACCGTACGCGGCAGTCGCAGCGGTAGCGAGAGTAGCCGCCAGCCACTCGGCAACCACGTCCTCGTCCTGGAAAGCGTAAACCGCGCCAGCAGGGCTGGCCAAGAGCGATTCCAGGAAATTGCCGACCGCTACAACGCCATCGCCGAAGACCATATCGACCAAGGCTTTCAGCCCTGGTTTGGCGTACGCCGGACCTCTGCTGGTGGTCTCCAGTTGGTATTCGGCCATCTGGGGGGCGACACCTTTGGCATCCCCAATGACAATGACCTTGCTCGCAAGATGTTCCAGCAAATGCGCGAAAGCCGCTTCCCCGATGCCTTCTGGGTTCGCATCCATAACTAGTGCTTCGGCATAACGTCGACACCCGGTCCACCCGCTTCATGCGCGCTGGGGCCTACCACCTGCTCAGTGGCGAACCCCCTCATCCAAGAACTCGTATTAGCGAGTTTTTTATACCTCATTCACGCCATACCGACGCTCTCGAGAGTGAGCATGCCGCGGTACAAAGGGGCAAAACGCTTTGCCCCTTTGTACCGCGGCATGTTGCTCACAGTAATACCGGAGGCTATTGCGATTCTTAGGGTCAACTACTCTCCCAACTGTTCGGGGTCACTACCCCTGGCTTCCACTTCTTCAGCCTCGGCGGCGACAAAGAGACTGTCATGATCAGGATTAAGACTATCAAAGACCGACCCTGAAATAACATAGAAAAACTGGAGGAATTTATCGCGCTCCTGATCGCGCTGGGCCTCCATCTCCTCAATGCGCTGGGCACGAAGATCCGCCAGTTGCTGATCAAGCGCTTCGGTCTCGCCCGCATCTTCAGCTTCTTCGCGGAGGTTTTCCAGACGATCGCCCAAGACACGGTCGTGCTGCTCATCATAGTCCACCAGCACGATCATAAATCGGTTACTACCTGGTGTGGACTCCTGCATGGAGGCGGCCTCCTCTTCCAATCCCGCCGTCAAAGCAAGACCATCGTCGGGAGCGCGCTCGCCAAAATACAGGCTGTAACGCAGGCCGCTGCGAGCCTGAATTTGAATACCGCCCTCATACCCATAAATGGTGGCACCATCATCGGTGAAAAAGCCAAAGCGCTGCATCCGCTGCATGGTCAGCGGCTGCAAGGGGCGCACTCCCTGCAAGCGCACGCGCGTAATACCATCGAGCAGCTTGCGCATGGCATCGGCATCAACGCTATGACCAGCGGGAGCCTGGGGACTGGTCCAGAGACTACTACCACCCTGGCGATTCAACTGCAGGGTGGGCGGAGTCATAACATTACCAGCCTGGAGATCCACTCGATGCGGATCAAGAACCACTCCACTGACCTGATTGCGGGCCACCTTCAGCAAATCTTGCTCAACATAGTCCGTAAAATGGGTGCTTAAATCAGGCTCAATCTGCGCCTGATAGACAGCATCATCATGGGCGAGACGGAGATACCGCCAACCGGAGCGATCGTCCACCCGATTGCCGATAATAAGGTCAAGGATCACCGCCCCATCGGCCCCCGTGAGGGTAACACGGCGACCGCGAGGAGCGCCAAATGGAGCATGCTCATCATCTGGATTGAGCACGCCCAGGGCCGCATGGTCGCGGGGGTCGCTACTGACACGGGCCTCAGGGTGACGTTCAATGCCCAACACACTGCCGGCAGCACGGCCAACACGGTCCCCGCCATCAGCTGGATAGCCGTGATGTGAGGGGATAATCCACCCCCGCGCATCGTCGTAGGTCACTTCGAAATGATGGAGCAAGGCCATCTCGTGATCGTAACGCTGGATGGTGAGACCGCGTACCGAGCGCGCCAAAGCAATGGCTTCACTGGTATCAGTGATCGGCGGCCCGAAGTAGCCAAGCTCTGGAGTACGCTGTTCACTCGTGGTCCATGCCGGCAGTATCCACGCGACAACAAACGTAAGCACGAAAATACTCGCGCACACCAGGGGTAAAGCAAATGAACGCGATGGGGACTGAGACGTTGTTTTCACGATGACCTCCGTGAACGGGATGCGGGAATATCTTTGCGCTCACGCGCGGCGCGTGAAGCAAAGACGCCCAAAACCAATACCGAAAGGAGTAAAGCAGGGATGCCAATGGCGCGTAATTTCACATGATTACGGTCCGCCGCCAAGGCTTGCCGTTGCACCCGACGCTCGGCGTCGATTTCTCGCTGTTTTTGCCGATCAATATCGGCCTGCTCGGTTTCTAAGCGGCGTTGCGCCGAGCGCTGCACGCTGGCCTTGAGATTGGCTTTTTGCATGCGATCCAGATCGGTACGCTCGTCAATGGCAGCCAACTCCCGATCAAAACGCGCCTGGGCAGCGGCGCGAGCTTCTTCGGCTCGTTGTTCGGCCTGCCGCGTGACTTCATCCACGCGCCCTTGGGTTGCCTCAAATTCGGCTTCCATGCGCATAAGCGAACGGTGCGTTGGACGACGACCACGCAGACTGGTCATCGCCGTATCACCAGCCAAGACATCAATAGCATTACTGAGAAACTGCACATTGCGCAAATTGGTCAGCACTGGCATATCCATGTCCGACACCTCGCCATCCACATCGCGATAAAAGCGGAAAAATAATGAGGCGGCCATGTCAGTATCGGCAATAACCACCGCCTGCATTGCCTGCGGCGCCTGATCGGCACTGCCACGGCCATAGCCATGATCAATGCGGCCACGCACTTCGGCGGCAATCATCGGATTCGTCCGAGCCCGCTCTGGATGGAGTTGAATATCTCGCCCCACCTCAGCAAAGCGCGGGAAAGGGTGACGCATAAACAGATCATGATAGGAATGAATGCCCCATTCCAAATCAGGTGTCGGACGCAATAAAGGCGACACCTGCAAGGATTCAGGCGTCCCCAACAATGGCGTCATAACCCCTGGATAAATGGCCAGCAAGGAATCAATCCCTGCAGTAATCAGCGAATCCGTGCTAATCGCATCACGTTCTGCGTACATCCATACAAAATGCGGGGGCAGTGAGCGCAAGCTCGCCGAGGGGTTATAGCGCGACCAAAGCACTTCATCAGGGGTCCATTCCAGGCCAAGGCCGCGAAGAAACTGGGCAATGTCACCCTTTTCTTCCTCGGCGTTGGGCATGGGCTGCTGACCTGGTTGCTGTCGTGGCTCAACAGGCGCCAAGAAGCGTCCCTGATGGATGGCGTCCACGGGCATGGGGTCCACCATAATAAGGGTAGGATTACCTTCCCATACCCACTGGTAGACATCCTGGAGATGCTGCTCGCTTAACGATGACGGCAAAGCCACCACCAAGACATCGACACCATCAAAGTCTTCATCGCTGAGCTGACTGGGCCGCACCTGGCGCACCTCGTACTGCTCGGACCATTCTCTAACAATTTCCCATTGTGGCATCTGCCCTAATTGCGGATCAAAGCCGCCATACAATTGCAAGTCTGTCTGCAAAATACCCAGCACAGGGCGCGTCAAGGAGGCGCGAGAGCGTGCCTGAACAATAATATCATCAATAGCTGCACTCACATCCTCTTCATCGCCCAACCAGCGAATACGACGCTCTATATCGCCACTTTGAGCGTGAACCGCAAAAACCACTTCCTGGGATTCACCGTGGGCATCGGTGGGATCATCATCGTCGCTTAAAGCACCACTACTAATGGTTCGTGGGGCAAAGCCATATGATTCCATCTCATACCAGTTACCATCAATTTCACCTTCGGCAGGCCGAGGCCCCAACTCCAGCAGAGAAGCCTGCACGCGGGCATTGTCGCGGGCAGCAATCTGCACCATTTTATCGACAACAGCCTGACGGCTTGCCTGTAAGTCTTCAGGCATTTCTTCACTCATAAAAATGGTGAGTTCGACTTCGGGAATATCCCGGGAACTGGCCGCCTGAGACACACTACGGATGGCCCGCACCAGTTCATATTCAACGGATAAACCGGGGTGGAAATATGGGACAGTGGCCGTTTCACCCGCAGCACGAATAGATGCACCCAGAAAGGCGTCCAAGGGTTCGGTTCCGACAACGGTTTGTCCAACCACGCGGCGGGGCTGAAGACCGTGGATTTCCGTTGCCTGAGAACCATCTTCATCAAGCCGGTCTTCAGGACGCAAAACCCGCAAACGAATAAGGTCGGGACGGGCACGCTGGAGGGCCTGGGCCATATCGAGCACCTCTTTGGCCCGATGCTGAAGATGGGAAGGCAGGGTCCGATCAGCGGTAACAGCAATAACCATATCAACGGGCGTTTCCACCGCCGAAAGCACATCCTTAGCCTCCTGGCTAACCGAAGACAAACCATCAGCGGTAACATCCATATCGGCACCAAATACATGCCCCATGCGGGCCACGTTAACACCAATGCCAAGACAGAAGATCACGGTGAGTAATTGCGCGGCAATACGCCCACCACCACCTGGACGCCAACGCCGGGAAGACTGAATCAACACTGCCATAGTTAATCCAGCAATGCACAGCACCGCCGTCAACACCACCCCAGCCAACGGGATAATACCACGCGCAAAAGGATCATAAAAGTCAACCAAAAGCAGGAGCGTCATCACCACCGCACAGATCAACGCACCGAATACAAAGGCCACAGCCTGTGAGCGCACCAGCATACTGGCAACAAGGGCGCACGCGGCAAAGATGAGTCCCAACAGCCACCAGCCAAAAAAGTTGGCCAGCATTAAGCCCATATCAGGATTTCCCAACCATACCAAGAGAGAAATAACCGTTATCGCACAAATGCCCAAAGCGATGCTAAAGAAGGCGGCAATGGCTACAAATTTCCCTAGGATCGCATCCAACAGGGATACCGGCATGGTAAGCAATAGCTCATCAGTGCCATGTTCCTTCTCATTAGCCCACGCACCCATCCCCAACACTGGTAATAATACCACCAGAGCCCACGGCATGAATACATGCAGTAATTGCAGATCAGCCACATTGCGCAGGAAGAAATCGTCTTCGCGGACAAAAAACAGATAGCCCGTGGTAGCAACCACGTAAACCAGAACAAACAGATAGCCCACGGGGTTTGTGAGATATGCACTCAACTGACGCAGGGCAATACTGATCATGATTCCAGGGTTGAGCACCTTCATGACTGCACTCCTCCAGTTAAAGCATGGAAACGCGCTTCCATACCATCATCCGCGGCTAATTCCTGGGGAGCGCCAGTAAACACCAAGCGACCCTCACTAATCATCACCACGGAATCCGCCATGGCCTGCACCTCCTGCAGGATATGGGTCGAAAGGAGAACCGTCTTCTCCCCGGCAAAGCCGCGCACTAATTCCCGCACCAAAAGGATCTGATTGGGGTCCAAACCAGACGTGGGCTCATCAAGAATCAGCACGGCCGGATCATGGATAATGGCCTGAGCCAAGCCTACGCGCTGACGAAAACCTTTGGAAAGTTTATGAATGGGTTTGTGCCAAACATCGGCAAGGCGACAGCGCTCTACCACCCGCTCGATCGCGGCACGACGTTCACCCCCGCGCAGACTACGCGCATCACATATAAAGCCCAGAAACGAAGACGGAGTCATCTCGGGATAGAGCGGGCCATTTTCAGGCAGATAGCCCAAGAAGCGGCTTGCCTGCAAGCGCTGCTCGTCCATATCATAGCCAGCAATCAACGCGCGCCCAGCCGTAGGCGCAAGGAAGCCGGTAAGCATCTTCATAATAGTTGACTTACCAGCACCATTGGGACCCAAAAAGGCAGTTATAGAACCCCTGGGGACACTAAAAGACGCCTCCGCCACAGCGACAAAGTCACCATAATGTTTAACCAAACCATCAGCAACAATAGGGTCGCT
>REDP01000130.1 GCA_007693455.1 Planctomycetota bacterium
CCGGACCCTCAGAGGATGTCAAGCGTTGTTCTACCGGCAATACCAACCTAAACCAATTTCCTACAATAAGTTATAGAGTATACTTAATGCCATTAGACTCCAGCACCACCACTCATGGCACACTAGGCAACTCAAGAATCGCCTTGGGAAAGGACTTCCCGCTTCGCGGACATGCTTTTTGGCGCGAAAACGGCCTATCCAGGGCTTTTTTTTCTGGTCGATGAGGAGATCGGCGTTCGCTGGGGCGTGCTTTGAGCCACCCTGTCATGGCACAGGACTGTAGGCTTGCCGCCGCCAACATCACGCTATGCTGCAAAGCCTTGATCTCAGGAGGACTTTTTCATCAGGCGCTGGCTCTAACACGCTTGCGCATGCTCTCTGAAACCTTATGGGCTTCACATCACACATACCGCAAACCCCAACCTCTTCGCATACAGCTCCCAAGCAGAAGCATTCTCAAGGAGCCAACGGCATGGGCAGTTGTGCGTGATGGCAGCTTACCGGCATTCAGCATAGCGCTCCTGATGACCATCCTCCAGTAACTGGTGCGATACGGTGGCCAACGTCATTATGAGGTTGCTGCACCCCTATAGCTCCAGTGATCAATAAGGGCTTTCTGGTGTGTACTAGACTGCCATGACCATCTGTGGGAGTGTCTCACAGGTGCTTTTGCCAGGATGACCGTAGACAAGGGCAGTGTTGCGCGCATCTCGGGAGACTGCGCCGCGGTGCCCAGCCTCGTCATCTTAGCCAAACCATCGTCTCACCCCGCTATGGGCTGGGACACCCAGTCTCTCTGGCGAGCACTCCGCGCACATCAAGCGGGCGCCAAGACTGGCTTCGTTAATCCATCGCGCCGCCACCTTGAGTGGTTCGGATGAATGTTGTCACGGTGAACGTCGTTTGAGAAAATGAGCTTCCTGATGAAGCATCCCCTGACCACATTGATCTGGCGCCCTTCCCGATACAGGGACATCGCATGAGTGATCAACCACAACTGGACAGCCTTACCTTACGAGATCTGCGTAAATTGGCTGGCGAACATCAAGTTCCCAATCGCAGTACCCTCAACAAAAAGGAGCTGCTCAGCGCCCTCTCGCAAACCCTGCGAGGCCGTATTCAGTCGGCCGATTCAGCACCCAAAGCCCCCCCAGAACCGAGCAAGCCTCCTGCTCCAAACAAGAGCAAAAGCAGTGCTCCGCAGCCAGAAAAAGAACCTGAGGTTCTTGATCCTGCAGCTGTGGCCGGCCTTTCAGCAGTGACTGCTCCCGCGCCATCGCGACCGCAGCGGGGCAAGGGCAAAGACCCTCAACGCGATGCGGACAGCGAATCAAAGGGCGAATCCGATGGTGACGAGAACTCTCGGCCCGGTGATGATGGCGAGGGAACTGGAGATGGGGAACCGCGCAAACGCCGCCGCCGTCGTCGTCGTCGTCGCGGCAAGAATAATGACGCTGGAGACTCCTCGGAAGATGCCAGTGATCCCCAGGCGGACAGTTCAAATGACACGAAACCCAATAAGCAGACTGGCCAAGAACCCGCACAAGACAGCCCCGCCAAGCAGGGCTCTCAACCCAACAAGCATACCATCCGGCCACAAAGTGAGGCCCCAGAGCTCAAGCGCGATGAAAAGACGGCAGCCGCGCCCAGCACAGAGAACAAGGCCGTAGAATCCGTCAAAGGCGGCACGCCAAGCCGTCCCGCAACCCGCGGGCCAGGCAAGCCGCGCTTGGAAGGGCCGCAGCGCTCCCTACCATCGGTTCTCGACCGCCTGCAATCATTAAGCGGCGGACTCATTGAACTTTGTGACCCGGACACCCCCAGCTGGGCCCAGGCTCGTCTTGGCGAATTACTGGCCGAAATTGGCGTGGTTGCCACCCCCTGTCAGGGACTTCCCCACCCCAAATTCCATGAGGTCATCGGCGAAGAAGCCGTCACTGGCGTAGCCCCAGGCCACATCAGTGTTGTCGATGCGCCGGGATTCTCCCTGCGTGGGGACCGTGGGGATCTCTTCCCGCTACGTAAAGCCCAGGTCAAAGTGACCCCGGGAAGTCAGGATGAGCCTCCACACCAGGATGCGCCCACCACAAGCCAGCGCGAGCAAGCCGTGAGCGAGCAACCGCAATCTGCACCCAGTGAGCAGAGTGCTACTGACCAGACCACTCCTACTCCCGATCAGACAGATGGTACGAGCAAAGCTGATGCACCCCCTGAGGCCGAGGCTGCACCACGACAACGCTCGCGGCGCGGGGGACGCAAAGACAGCAACCCCAACCCTGCGGCTGAAACCATTGCCGAGGCTGACGCTGAAGCTGAGATTGAGGCATCCCGCCAAACCGAACCGGCACCGCGGGTTCGTCCTGGCCTGCGTCATAAACCCGCCGATGAAGCTCCGCTTCTGCCGCTCATCCCCATTGAGGCGGAGGAGTTGGCGGCGCGCCCTAAGGCCGAAGGGTTTCGCGACCTGGGTCTCAACGAACAAATCCTTGCCGATCTCCATGACATGGGCTTTGCCCAACCATCGCCCATTCAAGCAGCCGCTATCCCGCTCTCCCTAACCGGCAAAGATCTTATCGGCCAAGCGCTCACCGGCACAGGGAAAACCGCTGCCTTTGCTTTGCCCATTCTCCATCGCCTGTATGAGATTGAGGGACAAGGCCCAGTAGCCCTCATTCTCTGCCCCACGCGTGAACTGGCGCGGCAAGTGCACCATGAAAGCACGCGCATGGCCGGGAAAAGCGGGGCGCGCACCGCCCTCATCTATGGCGGCGTCCCCATGGACGATCAAGTCGAAGCCCTTTCGCGTCATCCACATATTGTGATCGGCACCCCAGGGCGGATTATTGACCATATGAAGCGCGGCAATCTGGTTACTGCTCGGATGCAAATGGTTATTCTTGATGAAGCTGATCAAATGCTCGACATTGGCTTCCTTCCTGACATCACCTATATTTTAAAGCACACTCCTGCATCCCGGCAAACACAGCTTTTCTCAGCCACCATGCCAGAAGAGATTAAGCGCCTGGGCACTGACTACATGCGTGACCCCGAACACATCCATGTAATGCCCGAGTCAGTAACGGTGGATAAGGTCGATCAAAAATATATTGCTGTCGACCCCGACAAGAAGACGCGGCTGTTAGCTCACTTTATTGAAACCAAAGAACCTGAGCAGATGGTGGTGTTTTGTAAAACCAAACATCAAACCGACCGTGTCGCCCGCGTCCTCAAAACCAAAAAGCTTTCCGCGGGAGCCATCCACGGCGATCT
Source organism: Planctomycetota bacterium (assembly GCA_007693455.1). Classification (GTDB taxonomy): domain Bacteria; phylum Planctomycetota; class UBA11346; order UBA11346; family UBA11346; genus REDP01. Next base: position 3,271 of record REDP01000130.1, read on the forward strand.
TCCACAAAACAAGCGTGAACGCACCTTGCGCGACTTTCGCGAGGGACGGCTTACCTGCCTCATCGCCACCAATGTCGCCGCCCGTGGACTCGATATCCCCAATGTCAGCCATGTCGTAAACTACGATGTGCCGGAAACGCCCGAAGAATATGTTCACCGTATTGGCCGTACGGGGCGCATGGGCAAGGAAGGGATTGCACGCACGTTTCTCACCCCCGAAGATGGCCAATTCGTTGTAGAGATTGAGAAGCATATCGGCATAGAGTTAGAAGAAGAAATCGTTGACGGCATTACCGCCACCACTGCTGCCGCGGCGCCAACCCGCAGTATCGCCAATGCCCCTAGCGGCAGTACCCCACGACTGCTCAAACCCATTGCTGGGGGAGTGCGGCTGGGTCGGCGACGCCGCTGATGATCTGAGATAGTGCCGTTGGATCACCCTACCAGCGGCACTATCTCGGGCTCCCCCCCATGTGACAGTCCGGCTTAAAGCTCGCCATGAAAAGGCACGCCTGCCTTGCGGGCATGCCTTTCTTTAGCAAAAAAACCTATTCAGTGCGTTTTGTACTGACCGATCTGGAAATCAATGGCCCCAGGGGCGAGCTTTGCGCCGCCCTACCCGGTGCGAGACATTCGGCTAAGCAGGCAAGCGTATCCACCCGCATGCCATTGACTCGGCCAGGTGAGCTGTTCGCGTTCAATCTGCCAGCCTTGCAAGGCACGCACCTGTTCCTGGTTCTCTCCAGGCGATAATGAACAAGTGGTGTATAAGAGTTTACCGTCCTCTGCCACCAATTGGGCAGCGGCGCGAAGAATCGATCCCTGGAGCTGACGCAAAGAGCGCAGGGCGTTGGCGTGATAGCGATAACGAGCCTCCGGACGACGCCCCCATACACCCGAATTGGAACAGGGCACATCCGCCACAACCAGGGCAAATCCTGGAGCCAAGGCCTGTGCGCGCGCATCGGCACAGAGTAAGTGCCCATGCACTGCTGACTGCATTCGGGCCAAGCGTTCTCGACTCATATCGGCAGCCACGACCTGCGCACCCTGTTCACGCAGGTAGCGCGATTTACCCCCAGGGGCAGCACAACAATCCAGAACCAAACGCCCTTCAAGGGGTCCCGCCAACTCCAACGCCTTCACCTGGGCGGGGTCTTGCACCACAGCCTTCCCCGCCGCTACAGGGCCAGCAAGAGCCGCATGGGGATCCGACCACCACGTCCAAATACCTTCCTGACGCAGGATAGCAGGGTGATCATCGATTACGGCACCACTGAGTGCACGTGTGGCCAAGGGGGGACATCGGCTACAGGCAGCAAGCTGTGCATCATCTATTGTTATTTCCAGTCCACCACCGCGCACATGCTCCACAAAACTAGGCGGTAGCCCGTAACGCAGGCCTGGATCACGCGGCCAAAGGTCCTTGGGCAGACGCTGCAAGGGTTCCTCGCCTGGTTCCAGGCGGTCAATAACGCGGCGGATGACGGCATTGGCCACCGCCACTAAGCGCTGCGACCCTGACCAACGCAGCAATGATCCAGTGCTTGCGCCAATAGCGTGAGCGGGGATCCGATCCATGCTCAGCATCTGATGCAAGGCCAAGCGTAAAGCACGGCGTAAAGCTGGAGCGGGATCTGGGCGCTGTAAGAGGCGCGCCATAACCGCATCATACAACAAACCCAGACGCAAGGCACCAAGGCTCAATTCACGTGCCAGGGCCGCATCACGCGGACTCAAACGCTGGCAATAGCGACGCAACCACTGCTCAGCAAAACTATCAGGCTGCCGCTCACAGGCTTCTAAGACACGCCAAGCACATTGTCTGGCGGGGTCAGCTTGTGACATACTGCCCCACTATTGCACACACCATTATGACCATTATTCGCCCCGACGTTGGAGAACACCAATACGGTTACGCAGGTTTACTGATTGCGATTGGAGATCATGGAAACGCCACACGCGACGCACCTGGTTGTGATAGTCGTCTTCGGTCCAGCCTTCGGGGAGGTTATCCTCAAGGGCAACAACGGCATCACGTGCTGCCTCAAAGGCACGTAATGCCTCCCGCAATTCACCAATATTATCACTGCGCTGGGCGCTAATGGTAAGATCTTGGGCACGTTTCACCTTTATTGATACGCGCTCTAAGTCACTCGATGGGGCTGCTTCACCACCGCTGCGGGACGAGATTGCTGGGCCGACTAATAGCAGCACGATAATCGAAATCAGCAGTGCCGAACCGATGCTCAAGAGGATGAGCATGGCATTATTCTTTTTCTTCGCCGGGGCTCGTCGACTTGAAGCACCTTTGGCACCCTTGGTAGTGGCGCGGCGAGAACTGCCATTACTGCGTGAAGCACTAACCGCTGAAGCTGCACCAGACTTGCCTTTTATGCGCAGCTTATCGTCGCCGCCCTTCTTCTTCCCTGGCGTGCTCTTGGCGGCAGACCCGCCCGCGATACGCCGACGTTTTTTGCCCCGCCGTCGGGATTTCTTGATTACTCCTGGCTGCGATGGCTGATCAACACCGCGATCGGCATCTTTCTCTTCATTGGCGTCGGGGTAATCATCGGGAGCAAAGGCAGCTGTTTCTACGCCAGCCTCGGCGGAGCCTTCCTCATCGTCCCATTCGTCGTCGTCGTAGAATTCATCGGCGTCAACATCTTCGTCATCACTTTCGAGGTCTTCGTCTTCGAGGTCTTCGTCTTCGAGGTCTTCGTCTTCGAGGTCTTCGTCTTCGTCTTCGGAACTGACATCACTATCATTATCAAAATCCTCGATGTGAGCGTCATCGTCACCAGCGAGGGGTTCTGCAGCCCCCGATTCGTCCACATCATCGGCTTGAGGAGGCTCATTATCGACTACGTCTGAGGAAGCAATCGCTTCCGCCAGATCATCGGTACCTGACGTGTGGGTACGATCATCATCGGGATCCGTTACATGGCGCGCACGCATAGGGTCGGGATGAATGCCCGTGCTGGGTTGGTCATCATCCTGCACCTCGTAACCGGCGACATCCAGGAGCTCTTGAATATCGCTCTCGTCAGCATCATCTGGAGCGTCATGCAATGCGGCAAAGCCCCCAGCCGCAGAGACAAGGTCATCACTTTCATCAGCATCAGACATGGCGCGGACCGCGTCCGTCTCATTGTCTTTGGCGGCTTCATCCTGATCCCGAGGAGCATCGACGCCATCACGATCAATCAACGGCGCTGAACTCTCGGCAACCAGATCGTGTTCTTGGTAATCTACACCTGCAGGTACAGGGGAGTCAATGGGAGCTTGAGGAGTCGCGACTCCAGTGGCACCTGCTCCCGCCTGGGCAAGGAGATCTTTGCCAAGTCCCTGTTCAATACAGTGGCCGCAAATAACCACATCACCACGCTTGATCCCATGACCACGATGGAGGTCCGCATCACTTACCCGAGCTGCACAGGAGTCGCAAAAATAAATATCCATGAAACCTTCTATCTCCTCGCAGGGCTATCAATCAGCGCAGGGCGTGTTGCAGAACACATATTTTGCCGCTTTGGTGACGCCAGGATAACCCCCTCATGGCCTAAGCCAATCCTGGCATAAGAGCTGGCAGCTAGGGGCGTATGACTCGTTGGGCATGAAGGGAAAAGAGCTCACTGGCCAGCTCTGGGTCATCGCCATGGCGACTGGCGCGCATGGTTTGCAGGACTCCGTTGAGGAGGCGTTCACAGCCGCGCTGATGCAGGGTACGGCCACGGCGGCGCGCGTGATGCATTGCTCCAGCTTGGCGTGCACCGGCCAATTGTGCTGCCTGCTTATCGTCATCCTCGGCCAAAGCACAGAGACAACGACGTAAGTCGTTGGCCAGAGCCGCCAGAATGTGATCTGCCTCAAGTCCACGACCAGCATACATGGTGGCCAAGGCGGCAGGCAGGCGCCCCGAAAGAAGGTGGTCGGTATACTCCCAGGCTGGACGCTCGGCACTGCCACCAATGGCATCGTGGACGTCATCACTGGTAACGGGGCCATCAACGTAGGCTCGCACCTGATTGAGTGCTGCAAGCAAGCCATCAAGGTCTTCGCCGCGGTGCTGCATCAATGCATCAGCCACTGCCTGCGGCCGCTCCACTCCCTCTGGCATCTGATGAAGGCGTCCGATAAGCCAGGTCTGCACCTCGTGAGCTCGGCGTGGGACCTGGAGCCGGTGCAAGGCGCCACAGGCCTGCGCAGCCTTGGCCACAGGGTCACTAGCAAGCAGCCGCTGCGCCTGCACCACCACCACTCCAGCCACAGCAGGAACACCGCACAGGGGCGCTAGAAGTTTTGCATGTCGCTTCCAATAGGATTCACTGACTTTGATCGACAAGAGGGCAGGCTGGCTAAACAACGAAGGCGTATCGGCATCGAGCAGCATCTCCTGCAGTCGCTCGGGGTCATGGTGGCGCTCAATCGGGCCATCCCACTGGGCAAAGACCTCGTCACACCACTCCTCAGTCATCACCATGGACGAGGACACCACCACCTGCACGCGGCTTGCCTGCCAATCGATGCTCATGAGGAAGACATTCCGCTTATGGGCTGACCGGGCAACTGAAACGACTCTCCCAAATAGGCCCGCCGCACGTCTTGATTGGCCATGATTTCATCTGGTGTACCACTGGCAAGGATGCTTCCTGATTCCATAACGTAGAGGCGGTCCACCATCTGTAAGATGGCTTCAGCATGATGATCGGTAATGAGCACGGAAACGCCTCGCGCCTTAAAATCATTGGCAATGGCGCGAATATCATCGCGACTCTTGGGATCCACGCCAGCAAATGGCTCATCAAAAAAGAGTACTTTGGGGGCAATCACCATCGCCCGGGTGATTTCCAGTCGACGGCGCTCTCCTCCCGAACAGCGTCCGGCTATATTCTCAGCAATGTCGGCCAAATTGAGCTCTTCGAGGAGTTGGCTTAGGCGCTGCTGGCGACGTCGACGATCGGGCTCGCAGTGTTCGAGGACAATACGGATATTATCGGCCACCGAAAGGTGGGCAAAAATAGTTGGCTCTTGCGCTAAATAGCCGATGCCGTGGCGAGCGCGCTGATACATGGGCATGCGTGAAATATCTTCACCCGCAAGGGTGATGCGACCCGTGTCTTGGCGTAACAGCCCCACCATCATACGAAAGGTGGTGGTTTTCCCTGCACCATTGGCCCCCAACAGTCCCACTATTTCCCCAGGCTCTACCTGCATGGCAACGCCGCTGACCACCTGCCGACGGCCAAAGCGCTTACTCAGCCCCTGAACATCAAGCAGACTCATACCTGCACCACCTCACCGCGTTCCAGCTGCCCGCGGATGCGCTGGGCAAGGTCGGCATCCCCTGATAAATGCTCCAACTCTATGAGGAGGGCCTTTGCCTCCTTATTGCGGCTTTCCTGCTGCAATAAGGCAATCAACCTTTGTAAGGTTTGCACTGCTTCGCGTTTCAGTCGCAGCTCTCGCTGCACCCGTGCCAACATGGTTAAGAGGTTGGGCGAGCGGGGATAGCGTTCAACCATGGAGGAGAGTAGCCTACAGGCCTCTTGCCGACGATTGGCGGCAACCATATCATCTGCAAGGGTCTCACAGGTTGCCTGCGCTTGGAGATGATCCCCTAAGCGCAAGTAGGCCTCAAGCAGGCGCTGCCGCGGCTGCAAGTCACCATCAGTGGCCGCCTCCTGCCACTGTTGAGCCCAGCGCAGGGCTAAGCCAAAATTGCCGGATTTCAGCGCCCCTTCACTGGCATTGGCCAGGGCTGCAGCCTGCTCCTTGGCTGGAGCATCAGAGAGCAGCTCAAGTAATTCAGCGTGCACTGGCAGCTGTTCGCTTACCACCGGCAATACCTGCTGCAAGCACTGCCGAGCCAGTGACTTTTTCCCCGAAAGGCGGGCCAAACGCGCCGCCGCCAGGCAATGCTCTACGGCAATCTCGGTATCGCCATGGCGATTAGCGCTTTTCACCAAGAGCAAGCGCAAGGGGACTGCCAGAGGATAATGTGTTGCCGCCTCGTCGCCAAACTGCAGGGCTAAATGGGCATCGCCTTTGGCTAAGGCAGCATCCATTGCCCGACGCCATACATCAACGGCGGCATCCATCCTACCCTGCTCGCCATAGAGATCGGCAAGACGGCGCACGGAATCCACCTGCAAGGGGTCAAGGTCTACCAATTCACGCAAGGTATCGAGTAAGCCCTGATGGTTGCCGGTCTCTTCATGGGTGCGCAGGAGTATGGACAACTGCGACAACGCCCCTTTGCGATCTTCCCGGTCACGGTAGGAGCGCGCTAACCAGCGGCGATTTTCGGCGTCATTGGCGTCAACCTCGGCCAATAACTCATGGCAGGCAATGGCCAAATCGTGATCAATTTGTGACCCTGCAGCGGCCAGGGCTGCGCGAATGACCTCAGCTGCACTGGCGTTGTCGGCCACACTCTGAAGATGCTTGGCATGTTGCAGGGCCGTGGCACAACGGCCTGGATCAATGGCTAAAATGCGACTGTTAACCCGAGCTATGGTCTCTTCGTCTTCGCAGTCGAGTAAAAGGTTTTGCAGCTGATCCCATGCTAAAAGGGCTTTCTGATAGTCCCCTGCACGTTGGGCGAGATCCCCTTGCCGTGATAACACGCGAATACGATCGGTATCCAAACGATTGAGATCATTACAGGCGCGCAGGGCATCAGCAAATTCCCCCTCCTCCTCAAGCACATCAACCAGCGCCCACAGGGCATCGCGTGCCGCCGCATTATCGCCACGCTGGTGATTGAGGACGGCAATGCGCTGCAGACAATGGCGTTGCTCATGACCAAGTTCGCAGGCGTGCTGGTAGGCGACAATGGCTTGATCGGGAGTACTCGTCTCCAGTTGCGCTGCGGCTACCATAAAGGCCTGTGCCGCTTCACTATGTTCTCCATCCTGAGCAAGGAGAACTGCCACATCAAATTGAGCTCGCGGGTGTTCTAGGCCCATTGCCAGGGCGCGGCGGTACAGGCCGATGGCCATCTGCTGCGCGCCATTATCCCTGTAATGATCGGCTAGGGCGACGATCTCTTGGCCACTGGCAAGCCGCAGCCAGGCATCGGCAAATAACTCGGCCAGGGCTAAACGACCCACAGAAGGAATGAGCCAAGAATCGGTAACCACCTGCCATGCTGCATGATGCCCATCGCACAGTGCATAGATGGTGGACTGGGCACTGTCTTCGGGACAGGCATCGCCACGCAAGGGTATCGGGACATCACACGGGTCACTAAGCGGACATTCGAGGCTTTGATACTCATCGCGACTGCGCATGAGCTCCATAAGCAAGCCAGCTATGCCGATGGATAGACCAATGTTTTCCTGAACCCGGGCCCAATCATCATCTGGTTCTTCGGGAGCAAGGTCCCATTCCGGCATTTGGACCAGGAAAGCCTCGTGGAAGGTCTCTTGGACGAGACAGGCAAGGGCATCTTTGACAGCTTGAACATCCACAATTTCGTCATCAAGCATTTCTCGGGCTGCTGCCGCATCGGCGGTGGGAAGCGCTGCCGCGAGCTCCTGGGCACGCTGGGGGCTGAGATGCTGGGTCCAGACCATGGCTCGCAATAAACTGCCATCTGGGTTACCCGTGAGAAATACTATGTTACCATTGCGCAAGCCGAGAAAATGTGGCCGTTGATGCAGATAAATAACCAAGGTACCACTACGACGGTTTTGTGCATAACTTTGCAGTACATCGGGAAGACCAATGGCACTACTCGACCAGGAACTGGATACCGGCGAAAGCCCCGATGGCGTGGGCGCAGCACCCAGCTGGCGCGTGGGGACCTTGGATGGCGCATAATTATGGGTCGTGTGCCGTTGAGTCATAATAACCGCTTAGGGAACCCCCAGGATCTCGCAGCGTCCACGAAAACCGCAAATGATATCATAGGGTATGCTATCTGCCCACTGAGCAAGTTCGGCCACGCTAATACCCGCACCTCCCTGCTCACCCACCAAAACCACTTCTTCACCTGGGACTGGAACCCCCTGCAGATCGCTCACATCCACCACCAGATAATCCATGGTAACCCTGCCCAGAATAGCACAGCGACAACCGCGTATTAATACGCTCGCCCCTTTGCCTGAACACTGAAAGGGGTAGCCATCTGCATAGCCAACGCTAATCAATGCTACCCGCGTGGGGCGCGTGAGGATACAGGTTCGATTATAACTAATGCTGTGTCCGGCAGGAAGCTCTTTCACCAAGGTGACCGCACTGCGCCATCGCAAAGCAGGACGTAACGTCTTGCCGGCTATACGCTCGGCACTCACTCCGGTAAGGAGAATACCCACCCGCACCGCCGTGCACGGCCCCATGGGACGGACCAAAAGCCCCTCGGAATTGGCCTGATGAATCCAAAAATCATCGGCAAAACGCCCCATGCAGGCCTGGAGTTCTGCGACAAAAGCAGCGAAGGCCTGTTCTTGCTGGAGGGCAAAGGCTGCATCCAAGGCCTGCGGATAATGGGTTGCCACCCCTACCAAACGCAGATTAGGCTGTGAGAGGATCAGTCGCACCAGGTCCATTGCCTGATCTGGCCGACAGCCCGAACGACCCATGCCGGTGTCTACCGCCAAATGCACCCGGGCAGGGCGTTGTGGGTGGGCACGTGTGGCGAAATCCAAGATCTCATCGCCTGACGAAACCCACACATCGCAACCAGCATCAACCACGGCCTGGCGCTCCTCTGGCAAGGGCGATCCCAAGAGCATAATCCTGGTGGCTGGAACGGCTGCGGCCACGCGCTGGGCTTCACCCACTGTCGCCACCGCTACCCCCGCCACACCTGCCTCGACATAAATGCGTGCGCAGCGCTCGACGCCTAATCCATAGGCATCTGCCTTAACCACCGCAATGAGGGCGCGGGGCTGGGCTGCTGCTCGGATCACGCGAACATTGTGCTGCAAAGCGCCGTAACTGATCTCGACTCGATTGCGTTGCGCCATATGTTGAGAGTAGATGCCTGGCAAAAAAATCGCAACGCCGCTCTTGAGCGAGACACTATGCCAAACCTCATCCCCCGCGCGCGCTACTGCTGATCATACCTGAGGTGAAATACCACAACACCACAGATGCCAACTCGTATAGTGCCGTTGCGGACAGGGTTACCCAGGGCGGCTCAGCGTTCGCTCTCGGGAATGCCGATCTCTTGACCGGCTCGCACAAACGCCCTGAATAGGGCGCTTGTGCGCCCAAAACTTGCCCCGCGAAGCGGGCATTCCTTCCCCGTGGCGAGCGTTACATCGCCCTGGCAGGATGACCCCCTTTCCGCTTGAACCCCTTTTGCCACTGGTAAAGGATGCTGCAATGATGCGTTGGATGCTCTCTACCATACTCCTCCTGGGAATTACCGCTTACGCTTTTAATGCCGAAGGCGATGAGGCGGTCTGGCGGGCTGCCCAACATGCTCCACGCGTGCAACCAGAACTTCTGTGGGTGGGAACCTTTGGCGGCACAGGCGACCAATGGTTGGAACAGATTCGCTTTCATCGCGGCATGATTCAAGCCACCAGTGGCGGTTCTCGCCCCGCTTTTGGAGTGCAGGTCCGCTTTGACGATGATGGTGCGATTGAAGACGTACGCAGCGCCGGTAACCCCAATCAACAGATGGAGGTGCGAACCGCCTGGTCAGATGGCGGTAAAATCGACAATGTGGAATATGGCTACCGCCAGGTCCATCGTATTCTGCAACAGCCCTTCATGCGTGGTCCCGACTGGGAACTCTGGGGGTGGGGCTATGGCCAAGCCAATAGTTCAAGCAATATGGCCGATAGCCGTATTCGTCATGCACTTAAAGCACCCAATGATGATATTATCGCCATCGGCTGGACCGATGGCGGCAACAGCGTTTTTCGTCGTGACCCCAAAGACCTCTCACAGGGTCTGGGGGCGCGCATGGGCATTGGTAACCGCGAAACCACTGGCGGCGGACGTGGAGCCAGCTCCTGGGTTTTTCGCATAGATCAACAGGGTGAAGTGCAGAAGGCTATGGTCTTTCGGGGCGGAATTCATACCGCTGTTTGGGATGAATGGGGCCGCATTATTGTCGGGGGAAGTGGAGTCTTTCAGCCTCGTGCGGGCATTTTCCCCCAGTATGGCGATGGCGCGGGCATAATCATGGCTGATCGCAGCTGGGATCGCATGCTTTTCCGGGCCCATGTTGCTGGAACCAAACCCGATGCGGGGCCACGGGCCAGTGCCCAAGTATGGGGCATGGCCATTGATAATGAACGCGGTCTTCTCGCCATTTGTGGCTGGGTTGAGGGCGCAATGGCAGTTACCGATTCCGAGGAGCTGAAGCACTCCCAAGACAAGGACGCCTTTTTAGCTATTATGCGTCTCTGGAGTCCCGAGGACTACACCACTGCCGTAGGTAAAGAGACGCCGTAGTCAGCCACCACTCCTGCTGACGCTCAAAACTACTGGGTAACCGTAAGCGCTTGGCACTGCCGAACCACCATACACAAAGGAATACAATGATTCACGGACCAGCACTCTTCCTTGCCCAATTCATGGATGACCAGGCCCCCTTCAATAGCTGGCAGTCGGTATGCGCCTGGGCACAGGAATTGGGATACCGTGGGGTGCAAGTTCCCTCGTGGGATGCGCGCTGCCTCGATCTCCAACGTGCCGCCGAAAGCCAAGCCTACTGCGACGAAATTGCAGGCATCGCCGCCGATCACGAGATAACCATTACCGAACTTTCCAGCCACCTGCAAGGACAACTCATCGCGGTACATCCAGCCTACGATGAACTCTTTGATGGCTTCGCCCCCGCCGCTGTGCGGGGCAAGCCCCAGGCACGCCAGGAATGGGCCCAGCAACAAGTGCGATGGTGCCTGCAAGCAAATGCGCGCCTGGGGTGCCGCGCCATGCCCAGCTTCACCGGAGCCCTGCTCTGGCACACCATGTATCCGTGGCCCCAACGCCCTCCAGGTCTGGTGGATGCAGGCTTTAGCGAACTTGCCCAGCGCTGGCTACCACTCCTTGATTATGCCGAAGAATGTGGTGTTGATATTGCTTGGGAAGCACACCCTGGCGAAGACGTGCATGATGGCGCCAGCTGGGAACGCTTCCTCGAACACCTCAAGGGACATCCGCGGGCGAATCTGCTCTACGATCCCAGTCATCTCGTACTACAGGCCATGGATTATCTGGATTTCCTCGATCGTTATATGGATCGCATTAAAGCCTTCCACGTCAAGGATGCTGAATTTCGCCCCAATGGTCGCGTTGGCGCCTATGGCGGGTATCTTGATTGGCAGGAACGAGCAGGACGCTTCCGCTCCCTTGGTGATGGTGAAATCGACTTTGGCGCCATCTTCAGCACCTTTACCCAGCACTCCTGGGAAGGCTGGGCCGTTCTCGAATGGGAGTGCTGCCTCAAAGCCCCCGAACAAGGTGCGCGCGAAGGCGTGGATTTCATCAATGCCCACCTCATTACCCCTGCAAGTAAAAGCTTTGACGATTTTGCCGGGGGAACGGTCGATGCGGCCACCCACCGACGCATACTTGGCCTTGATCGCTTCAGTCAGTAGGCAATTGCCATGCCCGAGTAGGTACCACGTGGAGTCCCATAACCAGGAGCGTATGAACAATGAGAACAATTCGTTTGGGTATGATTGGTGGTGGCCCTGGAGCCTTTATTGGCGGCGTCCATCGCATGGCTGCGGCCTTGGATGGGCAAATGCAACTGGTCTGCGGCGCCTTTGCCGGGAGCCCCGAACGCAGCCAAGAAATGGGAGCCGCCCTACGCCTGGATCCGCAGCGGGTCTATGACAACTACGAGCAGATGCTCCAAGCTGAAGCTGCCCTCAGTGAAGATCAGCGAATGGATGTGGTGGCTATTGTCACCCCCAATAAAACGCACTACGCCATGGCATCAGCGGCACTGCATGCTGGATTCCATGTGATCTGCGATAAACCAGCCACCTTTACCTTGGATGAGGCAGTAGCTCTGCGCAGTCAGGTTGCCGAAAGCGATCGCATCTTTGCCCTTACCCACAATTACACTGGCTATCCCATGGTTAAGGAGGCCCGACATCTGGTGCGCAGCGGTGCCCTCGGCCGTATTCGCAAGCTGGTTGTGGAGTACCCCCAGGGCTGGTTAGCGGAAGCCCTCGAAGACAGCGGAGTCAAACAAGCTGGCTGGCGCACCGATCCGAGCCAAGCTGGGATCAGCTGTTGCATGGGCGACATCGGCAGCCACGCGGAAAATCTTGCTGAATATATTACAGGCCTGAAAATCGAAGCCCTGTGTGCTGATTTACACACCTTTGTCCAGGGTCGTCCCTTAGATGACGATGGGAATGTTCTCCTGCGCCTGAGTGGCGGAGCACGTGGCATCCTCTACGCATCACAGGTCAGCGTTGGTGAAGAGAACGGCCTGCGCATCCGTGTGTATGGGGAAACTGGGGGCCTAGAGTGGGTGCAACTGGATCCCAACACCCTCATCCGCCACCACATTGGACAACCTTCGCAGACACTTCGCGCGGGCGCCAACCACGCCTATCTCAGCACTCCCGCATTACATCACCTCCGTTTGCCAGCAGGCCATCCCGAGGGCTTCATTGAGGCCTTTGCCAACATCTACCGCAATGTTGCCCGAGTCATTCAAGCACGCCTTGAAAAACGCTCGCCGGATCCCTTAGACCTGGATTTTCCCAGCATTGAAGATGGTGTACGCGGCATGGCCTTCATTGACTGTGTCGTGCGCTCTTCCCAGGACGACCAGCACAAGTGGACCCCCTTTCACGTCCCTTAACTATGCGGCGCAGTTCACCTCCCCCGTCTGTATTTGCTGGCTGGCGCCCTGGCGGCATACAACTCCTCATGCTCGGACTCTTGGCAGTCGCACTGATTGCCGCCATTAGCTTCCGTTGGCAGGTCTTTGTGGCTGGCAGTAAATATTATATTATCCTCGCTTTAGTCGCCATGGCTCTGATCTGGATGGGACGCTTGAGCCAACGTCAGCCCCCCCAGCAATAAACCCACCAGGCCTTTGTTCCTCGCATGCTTTACCCATGATAGGCGGGCGATGCGGCAGCCCTTGCCTAGCATATGAGCGGCCCACACTGACGCCCTTCTTTAAGCCCCGTGAGGAGTTGGCATGAGTTTCAATTGTGGAATTGTGGGATTGCCCAATGTTGGCAAAAGCACCATCTTTAACGCCTTAACCCAAACTCAGGCGGCGCAGGCCGCCAACTATCCCTTTTGCACCATTGATCCCAATAGTGGTATGGTTGCGGTTCCCGATCCACGTTTGCAGGTCCTCGCCGACATTGTTTCAACCAAGGTGATTGTTCCCACTCAAATTGAGATCGTTGATATTGCCGGCTTGGTAAAAGGGGCTGCGCAAGGAGCCGGACGTGGTAATGCCTTTTTAAGTGACATCAAAGGCGTTGATGCCATTCTCCATGTAGTGCGCTGTTTTGATGATGATGATGTTATTCATGTGGATGGATCAGTAGACCCCCTGCGCGACATTGAAGTCATTGATCTCGAACTGATGGCCAAAGACCAAGACACCGTACAATCACGCCTTGAACGCGTACGTAAACGTGCCAACCATGACAAGGACGCCGCCGCAATGGTAGCCGCCTGTGAAAAGGTCCTCGCTGGTTTTGAAGAGTTAGTTCCCGTACGGGGACAGGATCTCAGCGATGAAGAGCGTAGTGTCTTACGTGAGCTACAACTGATTACCGCAAAACCCATCCTCTTTGTCTGCAATGTTCGCGATGATGACCTTGCCGCTGGCGGCAACCAACACTCGCAAGTAGTTGCCACCCATGCCGCAGCCAACGGCGGCAGTCACCTGGTTATTTGTGGAAAGATTGAAGAGGAATTAGTGCAACTAGAAAGTGATGAGCGTTTGCTTTTCATGGAAGATCTGGGCATAGAAGAACCTGGACTGGATCTACTCCTGCGTGCTGGTTATGATCTCCTTGGCTTGGCCACCTATTTCACTGCCGGAGTTAAAGAAGTGCGCGCCTGGCAAATCCAAAAAGGATGGCGCGCGCCACAGGCGGCAGGAGTTATTCATGGCGACTTCGAGCAAGGTTTCATTCGCGCTGAAGTAGCTTCCTATGACGACTTCGTAAGCCTGGGCGGCGAAAAAGCCTGCCGTGATGCCGGAAAACTGCGCGCCGAAGGCAAAGACTATGTCGTGCAAGATGGCGATGTTATGCACTTCCTCTTCAACTAAGCATGCTTATCTGGGCATGCCATGGGCGTGGCTTAACTCCCCAGAGCACATCTTGCCGCATAAAGGACAACGCGTATGGCTTCTGGCAATGACGATTTTCATGATATAGCTCAGCAATTCCAGCAAGCCGCCGATAGCGGCGGCTTTGATCCTTTGAGTCTGCTTACTGGAGACAATTACTTCCACTCCGTATTCTTGGCCCCGTTTGCCCCCAGCATGCAAAAGGCCATTGCTGCATTTCTTGACGATGGCAGGGGCCCCTTACAGCATCTCACCGACCAATTTCGCTCCTCGGGCTTATCCGCTGCGGAAGCGGCAATGCGTGCCCGTGGGATGCTGGAACATGCCCAGGGCATGTGTGTTATCGTGCAAGAAAATGATCAAGGCCTCAATACCATTCCGCAGTTATTCTTTGGCCACATAGACGATACGTTCATTGACCATGCAGTACTCACCTGTGGCGAGCAGTTCTCTCATGCACAAACCCTACGCCGCTGCCTTAAGAATCTGGCACGGTCGCTCAAGCCAGAGACTCCCTCCTACAAATGTTTTGCCCTGGCCCAGGGATCAGCAACCCCTGCAGCATACTGGTTTGATCTCGCTGAGCGCCTCATTGGTGGCCTGGACGACGGCGTCCTTCCCAACCTGAACGCACGCCTGCGAGACCTGAGCTTCTGGATCATCCACGCCCTATCACAACGCCAGGAGCAAGAAAACGACTGGGACGGGGATGCCCTTATGCTGCTCTCCCGCCTCGCTATGGTCGCCGGTGATCATCAGCACGTGGGAAGGTGGATGGCTCGCATGCTCGCCGATTACGAGCCAGAAGACGAAGCCCTGCTCCAGGCACTTGAACAATGGGCCCAGGAGGCCATTACTACAGGGCAACCGCATCTCCTGAGTGATTTCCTCGCTCAACAGGCTGAAGCCATCAATCAGATCCTTGGCGGGATTTATGAATTAGAACTCCTGCGCTTTAAGATTTTGGCCGCTGGCCAGGCCAGTGCGGATGACCTTCTGGCACAAAGCGACGCCATGCAACGCGCCGATCGGAAGTCTTTTCGCCATGACCTCGGCCGCGAACCCTTGTGGCAGGTCACCATTGCCGATCCTGGACCCAGCATAGACGTTGCTGAGGCCGCTGATATACTTGATCGCAGTATTAACTTCGTGGCCAAGCGCCTGGATAATCGCACCATACCGCATGCCTGGCGGGGCGATGAACTGGTAATACCGCGACAAGCTCTCGCCGCGTGGAAAGCGGTTATGGACCACCATCGTCTCATTGATTAAGTCTGTATATTCTTACCCGTCCTGCGCAGCCACACACAAGGATTATGCCATGACGCTTCCTTTGTCCCTTGCTTTCCCCCACACCTATTCCCTTCGGGCTGCCTTGGTTGTGGTGGGCTTGCTGCTGATACTCCCAACGATGGCTGTCGAAGTTGATCTCCTTGATGGCGAACCATTACGCGGTGCTCGCATACAGCTCGACAGCGAGTCCCTGCGTTTGGATGACGGCAGTGAAATCTCGCTCAATGATGTGGACCGCATTGTCCTCAATCCTGATCATACTCCACTCCCCAACGACCACCACGGCCTGCTCCTCAAGGATGGCTCATGGCTTCCCTATACCAGCATATCCGCCATACGTGATGGAGTCAGCGTGGAAACACCACTTGGTACACTCAATATTCCCTTGGGCTCGGTCGTGGCGTGGGGGGACCCACAGTGGGTGAATGAACACCGCCAGCATCACCAGGATCACATCCATCTGGAAAGTGGCAGTATCCTCCGCGGTACGGTGCTTGGCATTAACGAGGGAGAAGTCCTGCTTCGCAGTGATGAACTCTCCGATGAACCGCTACCCTTTCCACTGACCGAGATCAGCGATCTCCATCTTGCCCTGCCCATAGATCGCCCCCGAGGCCTCCACTTTACCAGCAGTCTCGCCGTGGGCCAACCAGGCGCTCGCATTGTCGCCAATGATGGCTCTCTGCATCTCCAAGCTCACCCCAAAGAAACGATTACCTTAGATAACCTAGGGCAACTTCAGGTACTTGGTGGACGTCGCGCATTTCTTTCCGACATACCGCCAAGCGAAGTCGAAGAAGAAGGGGCCTTTGGCACTGTGTGGAACTATGCCGTTAATGAAAACATCGATGGCTCCCCTTTAAAACTAGGGGGGACGTACTACGCCTATGGACTCGTCATCCATTCCCGCGCTCGTTTATCCTGGAAACTTGAAGGAAATTATGTGCGCTTTCATACCTTCCTTGGAATTAGTGACGCCATGATCCCCCATAATGTCGGAGATTGTGAAGTAAGCATCTATGTGGATGGGGAACGCCGCTGGCATCAAGGCAGCGTACGTGTTGGCGAACCGCCTCAGCGTATTGAGCTAGATGTCACTGGTGCAGAGAAACTCACCGTAGTCGTAGATTATGGCGCCCGCTACGACATTGGCGATCACCTCGCCTTAGCTGGCGCATGGCTGCTACGAGGCGAATAACCTCCTGGCAGCACGCCGCGCTTCGCCAATAAAGCAGAGGGCCCGAGCCTTTGCCAAAAAAAAATTATTGCCTTCCTGAAACATGCCCTATAAACCACGTTGTTAATCGGGATGCGTGAGCGGCTAGCCGGCCGTGACTGACGCACCCCCTGTCTCGCGCAAGGTCTCTGTTCTACGCCACTGACATGATGTCATGGATGCCGGTTTATCACTGTGCCCCACCATGCCAGTAGCCCTCTATCTCCAAAACACTTTCAATATACGCACCCCTTACACCGTTGTTCTTTCTGGGACAACACAGATTAGGGGTCAACCATCTCCTGCCCGGTTTTATGCGGATGTCCCGCATAAAGTCTTCTTCAGCGCGGGAGGGTCCGGGTGACCTTCCGCAATCAGTCCCAACCCGCAAGGAATCACATCGTGGGAACCAAACTTTACGTCGGCAATCTTCCTTTCTCCATGGATACCGACTCGCTCCGAGATCAATTTAGCGCCCATGGCGAAGTCGTGGACGCCATCGTCCTCACCGATCGCGACACCGGCCGTAGCCGTGGCTTTGGCTTTGTCACCTTCGCCTCTGACGACCAAGCAGCCTCCGCAGCTGAAGCCCTTGACGGCGCCGACTGCGATGGCCGCCGCCTTACCGTCAATGAAGCACGCGAGCGCACCGAGCGTCCCCGTGGTGCCGGCGGCGGTGGTGGTGGTGGCCGCGGCGGCTTCCGTGGTGGTGATCGCGGCGGTGACCGTGGCGGCTTCCGCGGCAACGACCGTGGTGGCGATCGCTGGTAACAACTCGCAACTCCCTTCATTAGGAGGAGCACTACGCCCCTTCTCATGAAAGAGAGCCCTACACACAAAACCCTTACAGCGCAATAAACATGCGCCGTAAGGGTTTTTTTATGCCATAAGAAAAACACTACCCCCAATCCCGCTCATCGTAGGGCCGCAACATCATCCCTTCCTGACATTTTTTACGCGCTGCCCTGCGACTCCACAATCTGGGCATTGAAGATTCCCTGACACTCCCCACACACCCAATCAATACAGGGCCAGGCGTTGCGCCAACTTCCAGCAGCGTCTTGCACCATGACCTCACCAATACTCCAATTGAAGGTATGCGGCAAAACTCCAGGCAACGGCGACATGCCTCGAGCCAAGGTAATGCGCCGGGCATCCATTCCCCCGACATAAGCAGCGAGCCATGCCTGCCAATCCTCGCCAAGCATTTTGGCAATGGCGGGAATACTGGGATCCACCACAGTCGGTCCATGGCAGGTTCCCACCTCTACCCAAAAATGCGGGTTGGCCAAGGCATCATTGGCTATAATTCCGCCAACAATGGTCGCCGGTCGACCCGCGCTACGGTAACGCTGTGCCAGGATTAAGGCAGCATCCAAACATGACCCAGAACCATCTTCGCTGCACTCTAGGCCATGAGCATGGCGACGATGACGCCGATATCCATAGGTAAAGGTCGATACAAATTCCTCGGCAATAGCGTAAAGGGACTGATACTCAGCATTGTCTGGAGGTAGCGCACGCACGCTTTCCACGCGCACTGAACAATGCCCTTGAACATCAAGGGCTTCCTCCGCCGTCCCCTGTAAACGCCACACGCTGACGCCACCCACGCGACAGCGCTGGGCCCTCTCAAGCCGATCTTCGAGACAATACTGATACGCGGTATTGGGCACCAGTGGCAACCACCAATGCCACTGCACTGGTGGCACGGAAAAAAAACATCGGTGTTGCCGCTGCCAACGATACACCCGCTGCTCGTCCCGCCCCTGGACAAAGGGGCGAAACCACTGGAGGTAACTTCGCCAACGGCGGGCGAGCGCCGGCGCTAAATGGAGGCGACCTTGACTCAACCAATTACACACAGTGAAGGGGTTGAGTCGTCCGTCACGCTCCTGCGCCAAACCAGCATCGCACCACGCGATCACCTGATCAAGGCTTACTCCGTAATGCTCCGCCAATGCTGCTGGGAATACATCTGGCAAAGGATCGGCACTGCCAGGCAATACCCAGCAGGCCCTACCGTCCACCTGAGTCATGAAGCGCCGCCTGTTGCGCTTTCATTGATGATAGGGCCTTGATGAGTTCTGCGCTTGAGCAACAGACTACGCAGTCCGGGAACCAAGGAAAAAAGGACATAGGCAGTAGTCACAAGGGCCAAGGCATACACATGCCAGACTATCAAGGATCCGATAAGCAGTACCATAATAACCAGCGAGCGAAATCCCAAACGACCCGTCAGGAGGGTCTTCCCCAGATGCGGAAAAGGCACTGCTGAGACCATGAGTACCGCCATTAATAACCCCAAAAACATAAGAGCGATACCTAAAACATGCCCTAATTGCTCAAGACTAAAATACGACGCCATAAAGGTCATTTCAAAAACGACGTTACCACCGCGCTCGGAGCCGAGATAGCCATAGAGGAGAATCCAACTACACAACACCGCCGCAGCACCAGGACTGGGCAAGCCCTTAAACATATTGGTGGGGCCATCGCCGATCTCAACGTTATAGCGGGCAAGGCGGATCGCGGTAAACACCACATAGACGATGGTTACCAGCCAAATAATGCGTTCCCCCTGCCCCCACACACCACTATCGCCAAGAACCAAACGATGCAGCAGCATTGCTGGAGCGACACCGAAGGACACAATATCGGCCAAACTGTCTAATTCGGCACCAAAAGCCCCATCGGTGCCTGTCATGCGAGCGACTTTACCATCCAATAAATCACAAATCATGGCGACAAAGACCAATGCGGCACCAATGCCCAGCATATTATGCGCGGCGCACAATATGGCCGTCACGCCACTTGCGAGATTTCCCGCAGTAAAGAGCGTTGGCAATACGGGCAGCTCTTTAATGCGGCCAATGCCCCGCCGCTGACTGACCCTTTGCAGGTTATGTGGCTCGCTCATCGTTTGGCCCTACCCATCAAGAAAGCGGGAGTCGTACACACCAGAAATGAGCCCCTCGTGCAATAGGACCGGCTCACGCAGATTGACAGCACTTTGTAAGCGACTCTTTGGCTCATGAGAGGGTTCTGCATATGCATAGGTCGGGTATGGTGCTGATCGGATGTCCCACGCAAGGCTTAGAGGAAGGCCTCATTCATGATTCTCGAGCGCATGTAGGTCCAAGGCCAAACGGAAGCCAATGGCAGGATGGGGCAGACGGTCATCGACCGCCCGCCGGGCATCGGTGGCAAAGCGTTCGTTTTCGCGGTCAGCAAAACTACCACCACGAGCCACACTCAAGCCCTCAATGCCAAACCACGATTCATCGACGAACTCAGCCAATGAGCCAGCAATATCATACACCCCATGCACCGAGCGATCACGGGGAAAACTCCCCACCGTCTTGGCCACTGCCCCACTCGCCGTCGGTGCAGCGAGATAGGAATAGCATAAACCGGGATCATACAGCTCACCCCATACATAGCGCCGACCATCGCCTCCCTGGGCAGCCGCTTGCCACTCCTCTCCACTGGGCAAACGCCAGGGCAAGCCGTCACGCTGACGACGCCAGGCAAGGTAGGCATCGACATCATTGCGACTAATACCGCTGACGGGTAGATGAGGATCAATGGATGAGCCATCGCGATGGAGGCGCAAGTGGAAACGTCCTCCAGAAAACTCCCACAAGCTTTCGGAGCTATCCCAGCTAGCGCGCGGCGCGAGACTCATAATCTCTGCATCCCGTCGGCGCAAACTGCGCAGGGTGTCGGGATCATTGAGAAAGGCGATATATTCACCACAGGTAAGCTCATGGCGGGCAAGTACAAATGCTGGCACTAGACGCGACTGGGCTACCTCGGCCTGATTCAGGCTGCGGTCATACAATTGGGTTGGCGGAATATACACCATATCTTCAGGTATAGATTCAGGGATACTGGGGTAGCGCAGGTGATAGTGTGACCCGCGAGAAAAACGCCGCGCATGTTGCAATGAGCGCTGGTCACTCACCAGCCAACGGCCATGGGCGATGGTAAGGGTTTCTCCAGGATCCAAGCGCAGTCGCTGCCCTTGTGGTTGATCAGTACCGTCGATTTGCGTATGTAAGGCCTGAAGAAAGAGTGGGCGTTCACATTGTGACTGCACTACCGCCAAGCCATTGAAAATGTGATGGTAGGTGTCGTCATCATCATATGAGCGCCCCTGCACCACCGCCGCTGCCGCTGCCGCGGCATCGCCAGAGCGCTCCAATTCCAATACTCGCTCAGCCCAAAAAGAGGCCGCCGCAGAACGCACTGGCGGATGCTGGCCAGCCATGTTCAGTGCTTGATTGAGCAATGATGCTGCTTGCGCGAAATGTCGCGACTGCTGCTCTCCCTTAGTACGTACTTCCTGCCGCAAATGATGGCTTTGACTGCGCAGCGAATCGGCCTGCTGATCATGGGGATGTAGCTGTAAACGCTGCTCTAACTGTCGAAGCTCACTACTGCGCTGAGCGATCATCTCTTGATAGCGACGAGTACGTGCCAATGCCTCTGACATCTCCTCAAGCAAGATTTCGGCTGCCGTATGGCGTTGCATTTGACGAGCCTCTTGGAGCACCTGTGACAGACCGTCTATTTGACGATAGCGTGACAACTCTGGCCATTCATCATACAGTGCGTCAACAATAAGCATGGCCTGATGAGCCTCCTCCAGCATTTCATCGGCAATCGCTTGTTCAAACGATGCCACTGCCTGATCCACCTGGGCAAGCATCTCCTGCTGACGAGCTTGTTGTTGCTGTTCATCATGGCGCCGCAGTAATTGCGCAAGATAATCGGTTGCCTGGGGCTGTACGCCCAAAGCCAAAACGGCTTGAACATTGGCAATCGCTGCTGCATAATCGTGATCATCGGCAAATTGCTCTGCTTCTGCCAGGAGTCGCTGCGCAGTCGCTCGTTGGCGCTCTTCCTCGGCCGCTTGCAAGCCATGCCTAATGCGCTCCTGCAATTTGCCACTTTCCTCACTTAAGGGAATCAATTGCAGCGAGCGCTCGAGAGCAACTTGAGCATCAATCCACTCACCATGGGCAACAAAATACTGGGCTTGCTGCTGCAGGTGATGTGCTTCGGCGCGCTGCTGCTCTTGAGCAATCTCCAATAATTGTTGTTGAGCCTGATCACGCAAAACGAGCAAACGTTCACGTTCTTGCGCATCCTCCTGGGGCAGAATCGCCATTGCCTCGGTCAGCCGCTCGCGAGCGGGCTCAGCCTGACCGCCCTGGGCAAGAAGGCCGGCAGCAGTTTGAGCCAAATCCAGGGCTCGCTGACGCTGCTCGCTGCGCAACCGCTGCGCACTCTCTTCAGCCATACGCTGCTCAGCCAAAGCAGCATAACGCCCTCGATTTTGCGCCGCATCAGCATCTTCCGGTCGCAACTCTAATATGCGCTCAAAATTGGCCGAAGCTGCAGCAAAATCACCAGCAGCCACTGCCACTGCAGCATGCTGCCGCAGGTTCTCCAGGCGGCCTTGCACCTGACGGTATTCCATGAAGCGCCATACCAGAATTCCCAACACCGCCACCGCCAGCATTACGGAGGCTGCCGTGAGGGCAGTGCGATGCCTGCGCATATACCGCGCCATCCATTCCCAGGGACGTTCACGATAGGCACTTACCGCATAACCGGCAATATGGGCACGAAGATCTTGAGCTAAATCGGCAACACTGCGATAGCGCGCTTCCGGCGACCATGCCATGGCCTTGGCGACAATTGCGCGCAAAGCGGGATGAACCGCAACATGGTGACACTGGTCGATTGATCGCCAGCGCCCTTCGGCAGAGGCGAGCATCACGGTGCGCGCATCACCAACGGGATGATAGGGCGACTCCCCCACCAGCATCTCATAAAGGACAACCCCCAATGAAAAGACGTCACTACGATGGTCTATTTCATGAATAATTCCACGCGCCTGTTCGGGGGCCATGTATGCGGGGGTACCGACAGTAACTCCACCGCGTGTTGCAAAGGCATCACCACTTTCGTCAGCATCGCGCGGGCTTACCAATGAGGATTGCGCCATAACCTTAGCCAAACCCCAGTCCACCACCAAGACTTCGCCATAACTCCCAACCATAATATTTTCTGGCTTGAGATCTCGATGAATAACCCCGTTATCATGGGCAAAACTCATGGTTTCGCAAACCCGCAAGAAAATCTGCAGACGCTTCAGTACATCAGCATTGGTTTGCAGGCGAGGTATCAGATCGGCAAGGGACTCTCCTTCGACCCGCTTCATGGAATAATAGACGGTACCATCAGATAAAACATTAAGGTCGTGAATGGGCACGATTCCAGGATGCTGCAACTGGGCCATTACCTGGGCTTCATGAATAAACCGCGCCACGCCATCGCGATTACTGCGCGATGCATGCAGAACCTTGATCGCCAAGGTACGCCCACAGTCTCGGTCGTAGACTGCCAGGACAGTCCCCTGACCGCCAACACCAAGCTCTTGGCGCATATCGTAACGAGGCTGATGTTCACCAAACAGCAAAGAATGCTGCTGCGTCCGTAGGGCTTCGGCAATAGCAAGTACATCCGAATTACCATGCAGGTCAGTATTGACCACCATCTCCGGTTGTTGGCCAATCACCGTCACCCGTGAACCCGAGACTGGAACAGCGCTGGTAAGGGTGCTCTGACGTGACAACGACATACTAGCCCTCGTCTGATGGCTTACGGACAGGATTCAATCCTTCGGCAATCTGTATACTCAGGGGCTCCAGCGCAACATCACGCAAATGTCGTCGATCAACCCACGAATACCCTTGCGGTGCAGGAGTGTCTGCGGCAAAAACAACCTCATAGACCATAATAAAATATGGCCGCACAGACTCCATGTGATCATCATTAAAATACCCGCGCAAGGTAACCGAGCGTGCCTGAGCATCCATCATCTGCTCTGCACCCATTCGCGCCAAATCACGCAAACTACGCAGCACAGGTCCCAATTCCATGGCTTCAGCAGGCACCGTAGCCACATGCATAATGATGCCATCCTCATTCAGCAATACTTGAGACTCGCGGCTAAACACCACGCCCACCTGCACCTCTTTAGCCTCAACATCATCCGCCAAAATTGCTGCTGTGGCAAACCACGATTCATCCTCAAGGCTATTGAGCACGGCCAAGTCAATGGCGGTCACAAATCCTCGAACGGTAAATAACTCCCGCCGGGGCATCCCCATAACCAGGGCCAGATCATCATCTTCGTGCGCTTCCATGGGAAACATACTAGGGACACTGCGGACGGTTCCAGGAGGGAGTTTGGGCGCCCTCCACCAAGGAACATCCAGTGGCTCGAGCCGATCTCGCAAGCGAGATGAGCGCTGTTTACATCGAGGGGGCTTAAGTGGCTACGGGCCCATCGAACAAGTTCGATTATATGGCCCCTACGCCAGTCGCCCCCTCGCGCTCCCCGAGCCACGCCTGCAGCGACGAAGTCGCGAAAGGCGAACTCCGACAAAGCCAGTGGGTAGGCCCGAAGGGCCGTAGGGCGAAGCCCTGTGTAAAAAAGTATCGGGGCGACTGGATTCGAACCAGCGACCTCCTGCTCCCAAAGCAGGCGCTCTAGCCAGGCTGAGCTACGCCCCGATATATGCCATCCATAGGCGGGAGGAGGACTATGATGCCTGAACCGCCTCTGGCAAGAACTTGTATGTGCCGAGCGTCCAGAACGCCTATCACAGCAATCCTCCCCATCGGATTCGTTTTCTGGATCGAAGAAGCATTACGCCTGGACACAAAACCTGGGTGTTGGGGCGTGCGGCCTGGGCTTGCGGGAATGCTGCCAGTAGCATCAATAGCGGCCCTATATTCAACCCATTAAAAAGGGGGCCTTACAAGCCAATGCAGCCGAAGTATGCTTGTTGGCGATAGGCAGGGCGCTTTGCTTGCTAAGTGTACCCGCACGCATTGACCTAATCGTCGTAAACTTCGCCTTCCTCATCAGCGGCGAAGAGCGCATCGGCGACAAAGAGCTGACACCCTGGCACGCGCACCGCCAAGGCCAGGGCATCAGATGGGCGAGCATCGATGCGTAACTCATGCTCTGCGCTGCGCTGAATATGCAGCTCCGCAAAATAGGTTCCTTGCTGCACATCATGGATGTGCACAGCCTGGAGATCACCCCGCAGGGCTGTCAGGAGGATTGCCGTAAGATCATGGGTAAGCGGGCGCGGGAAATCATCATGGACCAAGCCGCGTTGGATGGCCATTGCCTCCATTGCCCCAATACCAATGGAAAGCCGCCGTTGACCACGGATTTCCTCCACAATCAGCGAATGGCTGTCATTCTGCTCATCTATGATCACATGGGACAGTCGAACCGGAATCATATCCATGATCGCTAGCTTTGCCTGGTACCCATAGATGCAATCAACAAGGGGCCAAGGCGGCGCAAAGCTTGTCAGAAAAAGGGGTGACCGCTAGGCCTGTTGCTCTATGGTGCTGGCTGCCACATAGGGAGCTACGATGGCGGGGTCAATCTGGGCCACATCCCAGCGCGCAGCATTGGCAGCGCCACAGGCCACCGCATAGTCCAATTGGCGGGTATACTCCCAGCCCTGGAGACGTGCGTGGGCGAGGCCGGCCACATAACAGTCACCACTCCCCACCGGATTAACCTCTTCAAGCGAAGGCGGAATCACCATATAGCGCTCATCGCCATAATGAACCTGCAAGCGAGCACCGCCGTCACTGATATGTAGCTCTCGGCAACGATCCCAAGCCAATGCCTCGCTATATTCCTGACGATTAGGTTTGGCCAGTAGGGGTGGGGCAGCTGCCTCTAAAGCCGCGGCCATGCCTGGCCCATAACTATCCACCCAACAGGGTACTCCGCTTTGCTGGGCCCGATCGCAGAGTTGGGCATAGCAGCCTGCAACACTAGGATCAGGCAAAGAGCCGCTAATAATCAAAAGGTCGCATGCGTCAATGCGATCGCTAATTACCTGGGCAAAAGAGGTGGCTTCGCTATCGTCGACGTGAAAACCTCCCTCAAGAAGCGCTCCTTGCGGGCGTTCTTGGCTTGCTGCGCAAATAAAACCCACTCGGGTTCGTGCTGCGATTGGCACCAGTAAGGGATCTATGCCATCTGCAGCAATCAATTCTCCCAGCATGGCTCCCGTCTGCCCACCGGCCAAAAAAGCCGCCTGCACCTGGTGGCCATGCCGATGGAGGACACGAGCCACATTGATCCCTTTGCCAGCAGCCATCGGAGTAAACCCAGCACTTCTGGTTACCCTACCTGGCTGCAGGGCTTCACGACTAAGGAAATCAAGCAAGGGATTTGCGGTGACGGTTAAAACACGTGCCATAGGCCTTTTTCTCTGGAACTCTCTATCGATTAAAAATGTCCGCATTGGGACGCGCATCAGTGAATAATGGTACGCGGGGAATACTATGCTCGAGGGCACCGCCACGACCATCCTCACCGATCAAGGAAAGCTTATCGTGCACCAGAATACGCCCTGGCAGTTGCCGCCGCGCCTCACCAATGGTTCCCGCCCAGGCCGCACGGGCATGATGCACCCAATCCACTTCCAGGTATTGCAACTTCAGGTATGCAGGGATGCGACTCCAGCCGCGTGCATTGGGATGGCCATCCAAAACCATCTGCCCCACTTGAGCGATAAGGTCGGGATCCTCAATAATGGCAAACCACATACTATTCTGACGACTCCGCGTAGCACTGGCTCGAGAGCGCAAGCGTTCGCTCAGCTCACGGTAGGCCGCATCTTCGCTTACGGGAACCGCGACTGAGCGCGCGCGCTGGTCATCGTACAGACTCACCAAACGCGACACATAACGCCCCATGGGCAACTCAGGATAGGGCTGCCAGTCAGCCAGACGCGACCAGGCATCAGCACGTTGCTGCGGGCCAATGGCTTGCGCGCTGGCCATAAGCAGATTATTGCGGGGAACACTGGGGTCGAAACTACGATCCTGGCGTTTAAGCGGCATGTTGTGTATGTGGACCAGTCCAGCTGCATGCTGTGCCCGGATAGCCCCCCCTAAAACACGGTGCTGAGGACCAGTGTAGCTGCCAATAATATTGGAGAATAGGATGCCGTCTTCAGGCATAATATCGGCAACTTCCGCGAAAAACTCTCGCGTCATAAGATGCGGTGGAATGGTACTACCATCGGTAAAGGCATCAAGGATAACCATGTCATACTGGCGGCCATCATCATCACGCAATGATTCATGACGAATATACTGGCGAGCATCGACTGCCTCGGCCGCTCCCATTTTGAGCCGCGGCCGGCCATCACTGGTTTTCTGCTCGCGCAGC
>REDP01000319.1 GCA_007693455.1 Planctomycetota bacterium
GACCCACCTCTCCATTCGTTCCCAGGGTAGCGCCTGTGGCGCAACCCTGGGCTGGGCTACGGAGCCCCGTTGGGGCTCGATCAGGCCACGCGCCTGCGTATCGCAAATGCTTAATGCCGTTGATCTCCTGATCGGCCTGCAAAAACGACCTGAATAGGGCACTTTTTGCGTTAAAAACATGCACCGCGAAGTGGAAATCCCTTACCCAAGGTGAACTTTGAGTCGCCCTGGGTGCCCCACAGGGGGCGCAAAGCTTGCCCCCGGAGGCGCCGATCTGCGTATCGGCCAGCAAAAAGCCCTGAATAGGCTCTTTTGCTAGGAAAAGTATGTCCCGCGAAATGGGCATTCCTTCCCCATGGTGAGCTTTGGGTCACCCTGCTGTACCGCATTGTTTTTCGTTGTGGGGGGCATGGGGCAAGGATTGACTCGCTTTGGTGATGCCGGGTATTCTGCGCTGGTGTATGATGGGTAGGTACATAAGCTAGAATCCATGTCCGCGAATGAACATGATCGCCAATTAGCTGCAGTGGAACGCCTCAATGAGATAGGGATTGCTCTTTCCAAGGAGCATGACGAGGATCGTGTTTTGGAACTGATTCTGCGTGGGGCCAAAGATCTCACCCGTGCTGATGGCGGTACTATTTATTCGGTGGTTGATGATCAGGCATTGCGCTTTCGTTTATTGCGCACTGATTCATTGGGCTTGGCCCATGGTGGTAGTGGGGCGCCGATTGCATCCTTCCCGGATATTCCTCTTTATATCGCTGGTGCACCGAATCACTCTTCGGTGGTGGCGCATGCGGTATTGGAGCGGACTACGGTGGTTATTGATGATGCCTACACGCAGCAGGCATTTGATTTTTCAGGAACCCGCGCCTTTGATGCCCGTACTGGGTATCGTAGTACTTCTATGTTGACGGTGCCCATGCGAGATCACCGCAATGATATTATTGGTGTCTTGCAGTTGCTTAACGCACAGGACGATGCTGGGGCGATTACAGCCTTTTCTCCGCATCAGGTGCGTTTGGTGGAGTCCTTGGCCTCACAGGCTTCTATGTTGCTGAGTAATGGCGCACTAGCACGGCAGGTGGGGGCCTTGTTTGAGAGTTTTGTCAAACTCATTGCGGGGGCGATTGACGAAAAATCTCCCTATACGGGCAAGCATTGCCGACGGGTGCCGCCATTAACCATGGCTCTTGCTGAGGCGGCGCATCGTCAGGATGATGGTCCCTTGGCCGATTTTAGCATGAGTGATGATGACCGCTACGAGTTGCATATCGCCAGTTGGTTGCATGACTGCGGCAAGATCACCACTCCGGAATGGGTGATGGATAAGGCGACCAAGTTGCAGGGAATCCATGATCGCCTCCATGATATCCGCACCCGCGCGGCGGTGATTCGCCTAAGTATCCACCATCAGGCCGAACGCGATATTGCCGCAGGCGCGTCGCCGTCAGAGGTGCGGCAGCGGGAGTCGGCAGACCTTGCTGATTTGGAGGATGATCTGGCTGTATTGGAGCGCTGTAATCAGGGCGGCGAATGGATGGATGATGCTAGTATAGCACGTATTCATGCCATTGCCCAGCGTACCTGGCCTGATCATACTGGGCAGCAGCAGGCATTTTTGCATCCCGCAGAGATTGAGAATCTCTGTATTCGCAAGGGGACTTTATTGCCAGCGGAGCGTGCGATTATTAATCACCATATTGTTGCCACTATTGACATGCTTGAGCAGTTGCCTTTTCCGCGGCATTTGCGCAACGTTCCTGAGATAGCGGGTGGCCATCACGAACGTATGGATGGTACGGGCTATCCGCGAGGACTGCGGCGCGAGAATATGTCGGTGCAGGCGCGGTGCATGGGGATTGCTGATGTGTTTGAGGCTCTTACCGCCAGTGATCGGCCCTATAAGCGGGCTATGCCCTTGTCGCAGGCTCTTGCGATTCTCGCTGATATGAGCACCAGTGGGCATATTGATCCGGATTTGTTCAGTATCTTTATTGCCGAAGGTGTGTGGCTGGACTATGCCCATGAACACCTTGATGCATCGCAGATTGATATTGATCTGCCTAGTGCCCGGGCCCGCTTTGTTGGTGCAAGCGATACATGCGCCGAATCTCCTTAACCGGCCATGGCGGTGGTAGGGGGCCATCGCCAAAGCGCGCCGCGAGGTGTGCGCGTAAGGTGTCTTGCAGGGGGATGCTGGAGCGTTGTTCCAATTCATGGGCGATGCTGCTAAGGGTGGTGCTTGGGGTTACCATTACCCCGCATTCTTGGGCGCAGCGGAGCAAGCTTTGCGAGTGGCGGGAAAGGGTTTGGAGGCGTTGCTCGGATGGGGTTTTGCTTCCCCAGTAAGGGCGTAATATCAGGCCAATAATGATGCCTGCCGGAAGGGCGAACCACCATAAAGGATGCCACATGCCCGTAGGAGCGGATTCTTCGTGGTCGGCATCGAGGTATTCATCGGCGTTCCAGCCAGCACTGCCTTCGGCATTGCCGAGCCCCTCGGCAAAGCGTTCTTGGAGGGCGTTGGTGGGGGTGGTTTCCAGGCGCTGCCATAGGCCTGTGCTGGTGTGGAATTCGGTCCAGGCATGGGCGTGGAGGCTGCGGAAGGTTACTCCTTGTTCATCCCATTCATTACTGGCATAGCCGAAGACTGGTCGTGCGGGGTGACCGCTGGCGCGCAGGAGGAGGACTGTGGCGGTGGTAAAATGCACACAGTGCCCTCGGCGTTGTTCTTCGGAACCAAAAAGAAATCCGCGTAAATCGCCAGCATCACCAGCCATGGACTGGGGGAGATCGTGTAATTCGTAGGTGGCCCGTAGGCGCAGCCAATTATGAATGGAGCGGGCCGCTTGTTCAGGGCTGAGTTCTTTCCAGCGTGCAATATCGGGAAGATGGTGGCTGAGCATCTGCCGCACGGCGGGAACTACTTGCGTATAGAGGGCACGGTTCTGTTGCTCAAAGGGGCTGGGCGGTGCGCTTTCGCTGCCCAGATCGACGCGATAGCGACGGGGGAAGTCCCCTAAGCCTGGACGGAAGAGGTTGCCATGGGCATCGCCGAGGACGGAGCCAACTTCCGCGTGCAGGCTGTGATCGGGGCGCAGTACCATGTCGCCAGAGCCAATGGCGCGAAAGAGTGTGGCCCATTGGGGCTCGTGATGGTGGTGGAGATCGGGGGCCGTTTGCAGTGAGAGGTGGGGCTGCACGCCACTGCGCCAGCGCACACTCCCATTGTCCAGGTAGACCTGGGGGGCGGTGGCGGCGCGTAGGTACCACATGCCGTGATGGGGCGGAAATTGGCTGGGATCGAATTCCAGACGGGCCGTAATGGTATGGTCATCATCGGAAAAATGTTCATCGTTGAGGCCAAATGAGTCGTCGAAATCAATGCGCTGTTGCTCGCCTGTACTGCGATGAAGTGGGTTGGCCTCGGCGCTTTCGGGTTGTGAGCGTAAGCCACTGACTGCGGCGCTGGCCAGGGTGCTGAGGATGGCAATCGCCAATGCCATCGGTAAGAGGCGACTCCACAGGCTCAAAGGGCGAGCACTACTGACGCTTACCCCGTTGTCATTGGCCTGACTGCCGCGCAGCCATTCATCGCCTGCCCAGGCGAGAATGGCAAGGCATAAAAGCCAGACTATGGCGATCCCTGGAACGTTGGCTTGTGCGGAAAGTAAAAGTAGTTCGCCAATAACCATGCCAGCAAAGACGCGCGCCATGCCAGCCCGGCTGGGAATCAGCGACCAAAAAATAAGGACCATGCGAATCCAGCCAGCAAAGGACCAATCAGCCCCGAGAATATGGCCGTTGGCTGTGCTTTCGGCATCCAGATGGGTGCTCCACAGGTAGGTGGCCAGGCCACTGCTGAGGAGGAGTATTTCGGGGACGAACCACCGCCGCCAATGCAGAGGGCCCCATTCGCAGACGAGGGCAACCCCCAGCAGTACGGCTATGAGTGGCTGTGAAAGGGGGTACATCCATCCCAGGTAGGTGGCTGCAACAATAAGCAGCATGCTGTGGAAGAGGCCTCGGCGTAGGCGATGCTCGTGCTCATGAGCTTGTTCGGCCCTGCGCCGATGGTGCTCCCGTGCGAGCGTAGTAGGGCCAGCATTCATCGTACTGTCCTCGGGATGCGCACCAGTTGTTCGGCCCGCTCGGGAGTAATCAGGTAATACTGCTCACCGCCCTCAATGACAGGAGCCTCATCAAGCGAATAGAGTAAGCAGGGGTATTGTGCTGGCAGGCGCAGGGGCCCGTCATCGCTAGCACCGCACTCTATACGGGCGATGGTTTCCAGGAGATGCGTGAGGCTGCCCGTGGTAATGCCGCCAGGGATGCCATTGCCGCGTAAGCTGATCGTCCAGCCATGTTGTGACAGGTAGGAAAGCATGCTAGCCGCCGCACAAAGCAGGCGTTCAAAGCGGCGACTGTGTCGTTTGGGGCCGCGGGTATCAATCACCATGGAAATCTGGCGGCCCTGGGGGGCGTGGCGCTCGAGAACCATGATGCTGCGCATGCGGGCACTGGCCCGCCAGTGCACCATGCGCATGGGATCCCCATGGCGATAGGGGCGAATGTGGGCAGGTTCATCATGGCCTGGGCTATCAGCGTGAAAGCCACTATCCAGCCAGGCCATCACCACCTGCATGGCTTCGGGGCGTACCTGGGCAATCGCGGGAAGGACTAGAATGCTGGCCTCATCAGAACATTGGCGCTCTGCTACCAACAGGCCGAGGGGACGCGAACACACCACGGAAAGGGGTGGGAGGGTATGCATGCCGCGCTGGGTAAAGCGCTCGCTCCAGGCTACCTGACTGGTGCCTGGCTGTGCCGATGGCAGAGGTGTGAGTAATTTGCGTGCACCCTGTGATCGCCCCCAATGCAGG
Organism: Planctomycetota bacterium; assembly: GCA_007693455.1. GTDB lineage: Bacteria > Planctomycetota > UBA11346 > UBA11346 > UBA11346 > REDP01. The sequence goes on from REDP01000319.1 coordinate 4,890, forward strand.
GAAAGGGGGCCGCGTTTGCGTGCACACAGCAATTGGCAGCCAATGCTGCAGGGCTCGCCAAACACGGCGTGGGCAGGCAGGAGCCAGCGCGCGGAAATGGGCATAACGGCTTCTTTGCACCAGGGCCAAGAAATCCCCAGCAGAATGGCTAGGGATATGCCCACCGCAAGTCCAGTGGGCGTGGTTTGCAGCCAGATACTCATAACGCCTAGGGGCAAAACGGCTATCGCCACCCATCCTGTGGGGGTTATGCCACGGCGTACTGCTGTGTCCTGACTGCGAGAACTGCGGCTGCGGGAGCTGCGTGGGCCGCTATGGGCAAGGGTGTCGAGCGCCGTTCCCTGCATGGTTTAACGTGGTACAGTGATGCCGGCGATGAGGCCAGAAATGATGTTTTCGGCTTGCGCGCCACTGCGCGGGGTCACCCGATGTGCAAGCGCCGAAACCGCCAGTCGCTGCACATCGTGGGGAATCACAAAGCTGCGTCCATCCAGTAGCGCCGCCGCCTGACAGACCCGTTGCAGTCCTAGTGCCGCACGCGGGCTTGCGCCAATGGCAAGAGCGCGGTCGTGTCGGGTGGCCTCGATAAGATCGAGGATGTAGCCACGAACTTCATCGCTGACCGTAATGTGTCGACAGTTTTGGCGTAGTTGTTGCACGTTGCTGGTATGATCCACATGCGCCATATCGGCGAGATCACCTTCGGCACCATCGGCAAGGAGCAGGTCGCGTTCGGCATCACGTCCGGGGTAGCCCAAGCCAAAGCAGAGCAGAAAACGATCGCGCTGTGAATCGGGAAGCGGGTAGGTGCCCACATGGTCTACGGGATTTTGGGTAGCAATGCAGAAAAATCCTGGGGAGAGCTCATGCGATGTCCCGTCTATGGTGACCTGCCCTTCGCTCATCGCCTCAAGCAGGGCAGATTGGGTTCGTGGCGGCGTGCGGTTGAGTTCATCGGCAAGCAGAATGTCGCAAAAAAGTGGTCCAGGATGGAAGACAAAGGCGCGTTCGCGTCCATCATAAATACTCAGCCCAGAGATATCCGAGGGCATGAGGTCGGGGGTGCATTGCAGGCGACGAAAACTGCCGCCGATACTTTGCGCCAAAGCGCGCGCTAAGGTGGTTTTGCCCACTCCAGGAATGTCTTCTATGAGCACGTGGCCACCTGCCAAGTAGGCCATTAAGACCATATCAATGGCCTGAGAGTCGCCACGAAAGACTCGGGCGATGGCTTGGCGTAGCTGCTGGATGAGCTGGGTATCGTGTTCGGCATTGGCGCTGATATCGCTGCCGCTGTGGTTGCTACTCGTGCTCGTGGCAGTGCTATGCATAAACTAACTCCCAAGGGGTAACGCAGGGCAGGGGGGCCGGGTTCACTCTGGCTGGCAGCAATGCCCGCAAAATGCCTGGATCCTGTTATATGCAGCGATGGAGCAGGCCCGTCTCTTGGGCAAAGCCACACATAATATTAAAATTTTGCACCGCCTGGCCACTGGCCCCTTTGACCAAATTATCCAAGGCAGCGGTAATGATCAGACGGTCGCCATCGGCCTCCATAGCCATATCGCAGCAATTACTTCCCGCCACGGTTCCCACTTCTACCGCACGACAGGTTTCGCGCGGGCGCACGAAGGGGCTGCGGGCGTAGGTGTCCTGCCACAATTTCTGCATATCTGCTATGGTCCATCCTGGCAGTGGGGTCGCTGTAATCGTCACATGAATACCACGCACCAGAGGAGCGAGGTGGGGTATAAAGCGCACATTGACGCCAGCCCCAGCCGCATGGCTGCATTCTTGGTTAATTTCACCGCGGTGCTGATGATTGTGAGCACGATAACTGTGTAAATTACCACTCATGGCATAGAAGAGGTTATTGTTGGCTTCCACAAACTTTTTACCTGCCCCTGAAACCCCCGAATAGCCGATGGCGCAGATGTCTTGGCTGAGGTCCAAGGCACCACCCCGCAGCAGTGGTAACAGTGGGAGGAGTACCGCAGTGGCGTAGCAGCCTGGGTTGCCCACTACGCGCGCAGCGGCGATGGCTTCGGGCGCCCATTCGCTTAGGCCGTAGACTGCATCTGCCAGCACTTCAGGACAGGCATGTTCGGCATGGTGCCAGGTGCGGTAATCGTCAATGGAACGCAGGCGGAACTCTGCACCAATATCAATGAGACGCATGCCTTTGGCCAAGAGCGAGGGCACCACGGTGGTGACTTCAGGGCTTTTCTTACAAAGAAAGATCACCTGAGCACCGCTGGCGGCAATGGTTTCAGGATCATCGGGGGCCAAGGTGAGGTCGCAGGCCCCGGCCAGCTCAGGAACGACCTCACTCAGCGGCGTTCCTGGCAAGCGATCCGAACCCACATGCACTATTTCCGCATGGGGATGGCCAAGGAGAATTTTAACGGTGCCTTCACCGGCGTAGCCAGTGGCACCCAATACAGCAACAGGTACAGGAGTCTTCATAGTGCAAGATGGTAGCACGCTCTGGCAAATGTCATTGCCTGTATGCACACCAGGGCAGGGCGGCGCAAAGCTCGCCCCCCTGACTGCCGATCCTTTGATCAATCAGGGCAAAATGCCTTGAATAGGGTACCTTGGCCTACAAGGATGCCCGCAAAGCTTGTCCCCGGAACCGCCGATCTCCAGATCAATGGCATTAAGCATTTGCGATACGCAGGCGCGTGGCCTGATCGAGCCCC
>REDP01000224.1 GCA_007693455.1 Planctomycetota bacterium
GCAAAACCTCCGGCGGGGGTATAGTCGGCCACCGCGGCACTCATGGCCACGGCGCCATAGTCGGGATGCTCGCCCATTAACTGATCCATGCGCGCTGCTAGATCCGCATGGGAGACAAAACCATGGCCGGTGATGGGGTGGGCACTGACACCACCAGCGGCAAGGCGCTGTAGGTGCTGCTGATTGCTGGTGACCAGGTCCACCGGACCATAGGCGGCCAAGGCCCGGGCCACGGCAAAGCCGGTATTGCCAGTAAAAATATTGCCCCAGGCACGCACCTGATCGATGGCTTCATGAGTGCTGCCGGCACACACGAGAAAACGCGGAGAAGTTTGGTTCTGCATAAGCGCTATCCTTGGAGGGTGCCGCTAGGTAACGTTCTCGCGGCCCTGCTTCGTGTCCTACGCAGCCGAGCGGCGAGCGTCAGCAAAGCACTCGCAAGGCTTCATCGTGGCGAGCATTCTGGGGAAGGAAAGGAGCCTTTGACCAGCCGACACTGGGCGGGACCACTCGTCGCTAAAACGGTGGCTCATCATCATCGTCGACTCTGGTCGTTGGCCAAGTATCCGGTTTGGGGTGATATGGAGGGTCGTCCTGCGGCATCAATTCCCACATTTCATGCTCATGCAACCATATGGGGTCGGCATTGCGGGCGATAAACTCATCAACCGGAATGCCATCCACCGTTGGCGGGCGGCGTATGCGGACTTGCTTGCCATTGAGCATCACCGTCTGGTATTTCTGTCGCCGTTCCGCCCGCGCGGCTTTTCGGGCACGCTTCTGCGCGGGAGTGAGTTTTTTGTTTTTAGCAGCTTTTTTGGCCTGCTTTTCGGCCTGTTTTGCCTTCTTCCCCATGCCTCGATCCCTTGTCGTCCCTACTCGGCTCAGTGCCCAGCATCCGCACGATGACCAATAATCAAGACGACAACATACACCCCGCCAATCATCACCCCCGGAAGAATGCTCACAGCCACCGCCTGGTTGCCAGCCAGGCTCTGCACCAGCCAGGGCACGCCCACCAGCAAGCCCATGGTTACGAGCATAACAAAAAGCCCCGCTTGCCAGCCAGGGCCCCAGCGGCGGCGCAGCAAGAGCACCCAGCGCTGGGTCAGCAGGGTCGCTAGCGCGGCATAGAACCCGTGACTGAGGGCTGGCAGCCACCAGGTGTCCGACGCGCGGTTGAGTACGGCCACCCACGCACCGTAGACCAGGGCCGCGGCTAACGGTGCCAGCAGCGGATGGGCGCTGAAGGCATAGCAACGTGAGCAAAGAACGCTTTTCAATCGGTCTCCGGATGAAAACGACGCAGGCGGAACTCACGGCGCGCGGCCCGCCATAAACGACCTAGCGAGGGCGGACGCAAGCCTCGCTGACGCAGGGCCGCGCCGTAGGTGAATAAGCTGCGGTACTGCCATAATAGGGTGCGCAGGGCCTCAAATAAGGTGGTGCGGCGATCCCAAATATGAATGGCCTCAGCGCTGGCACCATTGATCTCGATAATCTGCAGATCCTTGCCGGCGCGCAGCTGCTCTCTATCGCGGTATTTTACATCCAAGCGACCATAGTGAAAATCGGGCAAGTCTGAGAGCAAATCATTGCAGGCCTCCTGCAGCTGCGGGGTGATATCCTGGCGGAGATCGGTAAACACCGCGCCCCGGCAGTGACTGGCGGAAAACAGCAGGCGATGCCGCTGCCCCAGGGGTAACACCTGATCCCAATGGGCGTGATTGCGCTGCCGGTAAAGATGCTGCAAGGCCGCCATACGAGGATCGGCGGCCACCAATTGCCCTAGGGTTCGCTGACCATCCCCCACCACCGCAGGGGTGGTTTTATCGGTGAGCGACACCACTCGCCCGCGCCGCTCATGGGGATGCCGCACCCAAAAAATCCCAACCTCTGGCTCGTGATCGGCCACGCGCTGCAGGAGGATATCCATGCCCGGGCGATAGGCGGCGACCACGGTGCTCAGCTCCTGGGCATCATGGACCAGTTTCACCCCCGAACCCCGACAGCCCATATCCGGTTTGACCACACAGGGGTAGGCAATCCCCGCGGCCGCGGCACGCGCTTCCATCTGCCTCACCTGCTGCGCCAACGGTCGGGTATCCACCCGCTGCACGATCCAGGGTAGGATGGCCGCGTGGGCAGTGGCCGCAGCATAGCGCAGCACCGCCGCCTTGCTACTGCCCACAAAACCGGCCATAGGCATACAGGGGTTCACCAACAAGGGCAGGGTGAGGGAACGATAACGCAGCGCCCAGGCCAGCCAGGCCACCGCCACCGGGGCATAGACCAGCCAACTGGGCCAAAATTCAAAACACGAAAAAAGGCGATCAACGCCGGATTCTGCCTCATGCGACATAAGTTATACCCATAACGAAAGCCCTTACGCTGCTATAATAATGCCCACAAGCATGGCCCTTCTCCCTACGCAAGTGGCCCTGCAGCAGTAGGATGACGCATCATCACCATCTGACCATCACACACAACCAATGCCCTTGATGGGCACATAAACGGCAGCTCCACGAAATAATCACAGCATCTTTATCAGCCATTCATGGCAGTGTGCTCTCATTGCACCCTAACGTATGGCCCTGGCATCGTAGATACCCCTTTGCAGGATACTCACAAGTCCGCCATACCCCCTCGTTTTTATGAGGCTCATCGTCCCTATGTCGCATTTCCATAATCCGTTTCTTCTCTCATCCGTGTCGCCGCTATTCCGCGGTCCCCTGCGGAGGATTACTGGCCTGAGTACCTTAGCGCGACACTACCACAAATGGCGCGCCAGCGATGGTCCCCACGACCGCGATCGCTTTATTGCCCATAGCCTACAGATCATTGGGGCGGAGATTTCCGTGGATGGTGCAGCCCATTTGCACACCGTACCCCGCCAAGGTCCGCTGATCGTGGTTGCCAATCATCCCCTGGGCGGTTTGGAGGGTTTGATTCTCTCGCAGATACTCCTGCAAGTACGCCCCGATCTCAAAGTACTCACCAACCGATTGCTGTGCCAGATCCCTGAACTACGCGAGCTTTTTATCGGAATTGATAATATTGGCGGTCAACATCAACTCCCCAACGCCCGCAGCTTACGCGTCGTCAGCCGCCACCTTGATCACGGCGGTGCGATTCTCATGTTCCCAGCGGGCACCGTGTCATCCTGGAACTGGCGTCATGGCTGCCTGGAAGATCAGCCGTGGAACCGATTGGCTGGTCATTATGCCAAACGCAGTAACGCCACCTGTCTCCCCATCCATGTTGAGGGTCGCAATTCCCGCAGTTTTTACGCCTGCGGCAAGATCTCGAAAATGCTCCGCACCGCCATGCTGGCCCGGGCCATGATGGGCCAACGGGGCAAGCACATCGGCGTCCGCATCGGCGCACCATTCACCATAGATCCCAATCTTGACGCCACCACAGCCACCACCTACCTACGCTTGGCAAGCGAGCTCTTGCAACACCCCGCACCACCTGACACAGGGCGGCCAGAGCAGGGCCGCACCCTAATTTCTGCCACGTCCCAAGAAGATCTCAAACAACAGATTCAACGCCTCCAACATCGACACCTGCATCGCCAAGGAGACTTTGGGATTTATTGCGCTCGATGGCAAGAAATGGGCTGCCTCGCTCGCCATCTCTCACGCGAACGTGAGCACACCTTTCGACAAGTGGGCGAGGGTACTGGCAAAGAACGCGACGAAGACCGCTTCGATCACTCGCACCAACACCTCTTTGTCTGGGACCATCGGAAGCACCGTCTCGTTGGTGCCTATCGCATTGCCGTCGTTGCTGACCTCGTAGCGCAATACGGCCTCGCCGGACTCTATTCCCACTCCCTCTTTCATTACGACCGCACACTGCTTGAGAGTCTGGGATCGTCGGTGGAAGTCGGCCGCTCCTTTGTCACCGGCCCCTACCAAGCCAATCCCCGCGCCCTGGACATGCTGTGGCTGGGTATTGGTCGCTTTATGGTGGCGCACCCACCCTGCCACACCCTCTTTGGCTGCGTCAGTATTTCCGCCGATTACGCCCCCGTGGTACGCAGTCTCCTCGCCGATTCACTGCTCACTCATTATCGCTGGCCTCAAACCACCCAGGTGCGCCCGCGCCACCCCCATCGCCACCGCTATGCCTGGATAAATAATCTCAGCACCTGCCTCACCAATATTAGTGCCATCAATAAACTCCTCGGCCAAGTGGACGCCCCCTGGCGGGTGCCGGTGCTGATTCGCCACTACCTCTCGCTCAATGGCCGCCTGATTGATTTCACCATCAACAAAGGTTTCAACCAAGCCCTAGACGGCTTGATTGTGGTCGACCTGCGACAAACTCGCGAACGCTACCTGCGCCGCTATATGGGTGATGATGGTTTCCAATCCTTTCGCCGCACCTGGCCCATAAGGAACGACCCCGCAATTTCATCTACTACCTCAGCATCTTTAATTGGCGACGGTGGACTTGAGTCTCTTCTTCACAATGCGCGGTAGGCGCAGTTGTCCCCAGTGACCAGCCACGCGGTAGGGAACCGAGCATTGTGGTTTGGTGGCTGGCTACTCAGCCACCACACACCATCCACAGCAACCCTAAAAGTCTCAGAGCCGCCGCTGCGTAAATCGACAATGCACTTCAGAATGCTTAGCCGCGTAAGCCGCAGTAGCTAGCCAAGGCCGAGGTGGCCAGGCAGAATACCACCACCCACAAGGCCGAACATTTCCAGGCCTGAAGCAACACAAAAGCCGCCACCGCGATCACCAGGTCTATGGGGAGATCGACGGCGCTCTGCCACAGGGGCTGATAGAGCGCTGCCCCTAAAATCCCCACCACCGCGGCATTCACCCCCGCCAATGCCTGGCGCGCTCCGGGACGGGCGCTTAAGGCTTGCCAAAAGGGCAGGATGCCAGCCACCAAAAGAAATCCTGGAGCAAACATGGCCAATACGGCCACCATCGCCACAACCCAACCACCGTCTTCGGCCATAAAGCCCAGGTACCCAGCAATACTAAACAACGGCCCCGGCACCGCCTGGGCCGCACCGTAGCCAGCAATAAAGATCTGTTCATCCACCAATCCTGGGCGCACCAAGGATTCCTCTAATAGTGGCAGCACCACATGACCACCACCAAATACCAGGGCGCCACTGCGATAAAAGGCTTCCGCTACCTGCCAGGTGCCGGCAAAGGCATGGGCCAAAACGGGCAAGGCCACGAGTCCCGCCGCCGCCAGCCCCAATAAGAGCGCGCCGCTGCTTTTGCCATGGCGCAGGGGTAAACTGCCAATGGGCCCTGCCGAGTCCTGGCGCAGCATCAACCACCCCAATAGTCCCCCAGCAACCACTACCGCCACCTGGGTCGCAATCATGGGAATCAACAATACCCCCGCCAAGGCCCCCACAGCAATACTGGCACGGCGGGCATCAGGACACAGTTTACCCGCCATCCCCAGCACCGCATGCGCCACCACTGCCAAGGCAACGATTTTCAATCCCTGGATCAAACTGAGTCCCAGGGTATCACCCAACTGATCGTAAATACCGGCAAAGGCCAATAAGAGCAGCACCGAGGGCAGGGTAAAGGCGACAAAGGCCGCCAATGCGCCACGCCAACCAGCCCGCATCAAACCCAGACAAAAACCCACCTGACTACTGGCCGGCCCCGGCATAAACTGGCACAGGGCCACCAACTGGGCGTATTGCTCCTCACTCAACCAGCCACGCTTTTCCACCAATTCATCGCGAAAATACGCCAAATGCGCAATCGGCCCACCAAAGGACGTCAGCCCTAGGCGCAGAAACACCTGAAACACTTCCGCCATACTGCCCGCATGCATCATCTGCCACTACCTCCTGGGATTTCTGCAAGCGCCGGATTACTCGCTTCTTGGCGCGCTGATCCCATACGGGGCATCCCATCAGGCAAGCGGCAAGGGCCGTAAGAGGACATGCTCTAGCGACAATTAAGCCCGCTTAATATTCCGTAATCGGTTGATCATCCAGATCGACCACACTACCGTGAAATTCTAGGTCAAACCAGCGTTGAAAGACCGCATAACTGCGTTGTTTGGGCCACAACTGGGGATCCCTATACCACGCTTCCAATTCACTCTCAAAAATATTGCGGTAGTTGCGTTTGGCCCAAGCGGCAAAGTCTGCATCATTGACTATCATTTCGCCTTCGTTCTCGCTGATAAGAAACACCGTGCGATCTTTATTGACGTCCTCAACACTCAGATTCAGACGCCGTTCGGGAAGAGGGTCGGCCTCCATAATCCAACGCACAAAGGGTTCCTTATAGCGTATGGTCACTGCCGAGCGATTGATCATTGCGGCTCCTTTGTGCTGCACTGTCCGCTAAAAAACTGGAAGAAGACTCCAATGCGTGGCGAAACACGCGCCCCCGGCACCTACCCTCACGGCGCATAACTGTGCAATCCTGGAATGCGTTGGAAGTCCTGATCCAGCGAACACAGGGGCAGCCCAGCGCTGAGGGCCAAGGCCGCCAGATGCAGATCGTAGACCTCGTTGCCGCGGGCTCCGCGGCTGGCGCAGAGTTCTGCCCAGCGGCGATCGGCATCGGCGCTGTCCAACAATGGTCGCGATTCTGGGCGCGCGATCCAGGATTCCCAGGTTGCCAGTGCCACCGCCAAGGGGGTGGGGTTGGGAAACACCCGCTCATGGGTCACCAAGCGCACGAATCCATTGCGGGTATGGGCACACCAGGCAAAGCCCTGCATCAATGCGCCATCCAGCACCGCCAGGCAGGCGGCATGGTGAGGATGATTGGGGCGATGGGCGGCCACCAAAACACAGACATCAACCAGGGCACTCATAAACCTGCCTGATGCCGTAGATCCTCATTATCCACTTGCGCCACCCGCTGAGCCAGCTCGTGCGCGGTGAGAGCCTGAACGGCGCTTCCATAGGTCACCGTGGGCGCGGCCACCCGGCGGGATTCGTCCTCGGCCAGGCCCCGGCGCACAGCGCGATTGAGCACTTGCGATACGGACACCCCCCCTGCTGCCGCCCTCCGGCGCAGGATCACCAGCACATCGTCATCGAGGTTTACCGTGGTACGCATATTAGCTACCATCATGATGCGCATCATGATGTCAAGGGACGATGGCGAGTCATCACAACACCCAAGCGGCCGTATCCAGGCCGAGAAAGACCACCGGAAGGAGACCCGCACTGGAGGGGGACGCACTGGAGGGGGACATGCAAGATCACCGGACAGACCACCGGAAGGCGCACCGGAAGGCGCACCGGAAGGGGACATGCTGAATCAAAAGAATCCGCCTGTCCCTTTTTGATGAGACGCTGAATCAAAAGAATCGCCTGCTTCTTTTTGAGAACGCCGTGCCCCAGGCCGTGCCCCGGCCGCGGCAATAGGGACACGCATACTTATTATCTCATCTGAAAATCAGATACCAAACACGAGCACGATATCCCTCATTCCCGTATCAATGCCCAATGCAGAGACATGAATACGGCACTTCAGATCCATGTTTTTTCGTGCAGGATCGAGATTCCGCTCGCTAGCTACAGTATTACCCCAGGTCGCTAATCAGCGATACACTCAACCGTTACTGGCA
>REDP01000211.1 GCA_007693455.1 Planctomycetota bacterium
CCCTTTGCTGGGTATGACTGGTACCGTACTGGGAATGATCGTCTCCTTTGAATCATTGGCTTCCGGTGGGGTCAATAATGAAGGTGTCGCAGCTGGTATTTCCGAGGCTTTGGTAACAACTGCAGCTGGCTTGATTGTAGCCCTCATGGCGGTGATTCCCTTTAATTATTTTAATAGTCGTTCTGATGGCATCGATCTTGCGATCGAGGAAGTCAAGGCTCAGTTTGTTGATACGGTGGCCCAAGTTGGTTAACGTGCCGTGTTTTTCATCTATAACAGATACAGGCTGGGAAGGTAGGCTGTATGGCGCGTAATATGGGGGATCGTCGTCGTCAGCGCAAAGCCGGAGGAGGCAGGGTTTCGGTAGACAGCTTCTCTGACTTGGCTTTTTTGCTTATCATATTCTTCATCGTTGCAACAACGCTCATGCAAAGCGAGGGCTTTGAGGCGCAATTACCGTCAGCCACGGAAAGCGCTGCAGAGAATACCCAGCGTAATGTGCCAACGATTATATTGGAGAGTAATCGCATTCTCTATGACACGGAAGAAGTTGATCTCAACGAATTGCGTCGACGCTTAAGTGAACTCAATCTTGCTGATCAGGAAGAGCGTCTGCTTATTGTGCGCCTACAGGCAATGCCCTCAGTTCCTATGAGTCTTTACTACTCGGCTTGGGCGGCTATTGCGAACACAGGAGGAATTGTGGTTATCGTGAAAGAGAGTAAGTAAATGGCCCGTTCCAAGCGTCGATCACGACCGGCTATTCTTGTTCCTGTTGCAAGTATGGGTGATATTGCATTTCTTCTTATCGCCTTCTTTGTCCTTGCATCTCGTTTTAGTGATGATGCAGGAATCAGTGTTACGCGCCCTATGAGCGAAGACATTGATGTTGTTGATGATAAACCACCCGTGTCGGTGATTATGGATGAAGAAAGCCTGCTTTTTGTGAATGGCGAGGAAATTGTTCGTGACCGTCTCCTTTCAACCGTCGAACGGCACCTTGCCAGTTACGACACCGAACGGCGAAAAATTATGGTAACGATTGACGCAAACTTGACCTATTATGATTTTGAACCGATCGCTGAAATTCTTGCTGAAACTGGGGCGCCGCTTATGCTGGCGGGACAGCGCGACCCCGATGCCCCTCCGCCAAGGACTGCACCATGAGTAACCATGACGACATTCAACATCTCAATCCGGACCAACTCCTGACAGGGTTTTCACGAACCCCCTTTCTCTTGGCATTTCTGCTCTCTATTTTCGTTCATGTAATGTTCTTGGGGCTCTTTAGCATGACCCCCTTGCTCAATATGATCCTTCCTCAGGCCGAAGTAGCAACCGTTGTGGAAGAAAAAGAAGTGGTAGCGAGTGAGCCTGAAGAGAGTTTAGGCCCTGCTCCGGCAAGCACCGGAGCGCAGGATGAACCGCCCCGGGAGGTCACTCCGACTGAGCCGGAAGAGACAGAAGACGAAAGCTCCGAAAAGGCGGAAAATGACCCTGACGACTTTGATATCGACCTTGATGTTCTCAATCACTGACCCAATGCTTTGCTCATGACCGTATCCAAATCTGCGCCTTACTCTGTATACCTGTCGGTCTTATTGCCGGCCCTCATCGGGGTCTTGGCATTAGCCCTATTGTGGCCGCTTTTTGAGGCAGGGACGCGTCTGCAAAGAGATGAACGCTATCTTTTTGGCCCCATTCCTACCTTAGAGCAACGGGTTGAGCGAGATTTCCTGATCATAACAGAGCCTGATGTTGCGCAAGCTGCAACAAGCCGCCTCTATGATTATTTCACCCATATAATCAAGGAAGAACATCGGCGGCATCCAGTTCAGCATCCAGCCGATGAGACACGCAGCCGTGAAGAACTTGAAGCCGAACAGCAGCAGCGTATTCGTGCAGATGTCGATAACAGGGTTCGCGACTTCCGTGAAATATTTGCTTTATTCCTTCAGCGTTATGACTTTGAACTCAGCACCGTCAAGGAAGATGCATTTCTTGATAGCGAGCAAGAGCAGGAAAACGGAGGGGGCAGGAACATTATCAGTCATATGGGTGCTTTACTGAGTAATCTCAGTGAGGCTGCCGAAGGCCAGTATGGATTGGCCGAAGCCCTGATTCAGCAGTTAGAGTTGGCAATAACGCCAGATGAAGACGCTGATCAATATGAAGATGAGATGATGATGGTCCTTTCTCCTGCTGATCAGGCATTCCAGGCGATGCGTCAGGAATGGAGCATTGGACGGGTGGCCTCCTATCTGATACTTCTTGGCATTCTGGCTTGTGCTGCTGTTATCTGGTCCTTGCTGACCCTTCTCAAAGGACAGCGATCGCCCCGTCGTCTCCATCGAGCCTATCTTGCAGCCTATGGAATCAGCCTTGTTACGATGATTGCTGGCCTAGGAATTATTCCCTTGATTACCCGTGCCCACTTTGGTGAAGCGGGCGATGGCTGGGCGCAGGCACTCTTATCAGATCTGTTCGCCTATGGCTGGCCCCTTCTGATCATAGTCGGCGTTCTTATCATTGGCCATGTGCATGGCCTGCGTGCACGTAGCCTTGTTGTTCTAGGAGTAGAGAGTGCTGGCCCTGCTGCTGGTGATCGTTTTCTTGAACATCTTCGTACTGGCGGCAAGGATCCTGAGTATTCATCAGCAACCCGGCGCAGTGTGCTGTTGCACCTTCTCGCGCTTATTGGACCTATATTGCTTTCCTTATTTCCCGGTTGCTGGGGTAGTGATTCGTATCGGATGCCTGCCGGTTCTGGGCAACCAGTTGCAGCTGTGATGGTGCAGGTGGTTGAAGAAGAGCAGGAAAAAGAAGAACTCATCCTTGCCGAAGACTCTCCCATCATCTTTGAGCGTGCAACCATTGATGATAGCGATGCAATGAATCAACTGGTTGAGCAAAGTAAAAACACCTATGAGGCGACTGGTACGGGAACTCCAGGCAACCCTGGTATTGGAGGTGAAGGCCCTGGTGGTTATTTAGGGGCAGGTGGGCCTATCCGTTTTATCCGCATTCGTCACCGCTCCCAGGGATGGGATGACGGTATGACTGCGGCCACAGGCAATGCGGATGCCAATTTCCTGCGCTGGCTGGGTCGAGCCATCAACCTAGAAACAGAAAGTCGGGGAGAGGCGATGACCATTGAGCAGATCTATAATCGTTTTCCCCGCGGAGAACGACCACCCTTTGTATATCTGACTGGGCGTTCCTTGAGTTTAAGCAATAGCGAACGAGAAACCCTGCGCAAGCTCTGCCTTGAAGGAACCCTCCTCTTTGCCGATGCTGAGACGCCCCGTTTCCATCGCGACTTCACCCGCGAAATGCGCCGAGTTTTTCCTGATCGGCAATTGATACATATCAATGATGAAGATCCCATCATGCGCATTCCTCATGTATTTCCCAATGGTCTCCGATCAAACCAGTGGCATGGGCCACAGCGGGCCTTTGGTATTCGTCATCAGCGACGACTTGTGGTATTCTATCATCCCGGCGATGCAAATGATATGTGGAAGGACAATGCGCACCTTATACCCCGTGAAATTCGCGACACTGCCTTTTGGATAGGACAGAACATCGTGCATTATTCCTTCCGTCGTTACTACGAACGTTACGGAGGGGGTCGGCGATGACGGCTGTGATCCTGCGTCTTTTCCACATTGCTTCGGCTCTGCTGATTCTCACGGCGTTACTACTCTGGCCTGCTTTGGCAGCCGTTGGCACCACTGTATCGTTGCCCTGGGCCTTGCTTGTTTGTCTGTTGGTGAGTGGCTTGGGTTTTACGCTTGTTGTTGTTGATATGCTTCGTCGTGGGCGGCGGGATCAAGTCTGGTTAAGTCTGTTGATTGCTGGAGTAATCGGCAGTTTACCGGTTACGGTCTTTGCCTTTTCTGGTGACAGTCGTTTTACCTTGCATATGATGGTAGTAATCGCTTTGACTGTGTTATGGCTGATCTACCTGCTCAACGGCCTGCGTGCAGGGGGCTTGCAATTATTAGCGGCAACCCTGTCTCTTGCTGCGCTGCTGGCAAGCCTCCCTCTGGCTCAAGGATACTTGGGCATGCTCTCAGAATCCCAAGATGAACGCTTGGAAGCCCAGGAACGAGAACTCGCCTATCAAGAGGCACGTAGGGTGCTTGATGGACGCCTGGCAGAAGTAGAGGCCCCTCCTCAGCAAAGAGATATCGAACGCCGCCTAGACTTACAGGGTCTGCCACAGGTCCGGGCCAATGCTTTACGGGAGCGCCTGCGTACCGTTGCCGAATATGAGGCCGACTATTCAGTGCCGGTGGAGCAAACCTTTGAGCGCGGTGCGGCGGGTCGTTTCCGTAATTGGCGTGCCCCAGAGGGGGGGGACTATCGCTCTCAGGGGCCAGTACAGCGCGACCAGTCTCGTATAGAAACTGCCGATAGTGCTGCAGGAGTGCTGGCTGCAGCCAGTGAGCAGGAGGTTGCTCAAAGTGAGGATAATGTCGAGCGGCTTGAGCTTGCCCCAGGGCTCTACATGCGTGCCCTGCGGGTCGGTGCCTTGAGCGAGGCCTTGGCCGTTGCTTCCGCAATGGGGGTCGTGATGCTGCTCTTGGTCCATTATATAGCCCAATTGAATGCACTCTTTCCTCGCATCGCAGCATTTCCCATACTGGGGCCGTGGAGTGATGGAGTCCATCGGGTTGAACGCTGTGTGCGCTTGGATAGTGATAATCCACAAGCACTGGTCTTTGCAGTTTCTGAGGCGGTGCGCAAGGGGGAACAAGCCTTGGTTTTAGGATCTGTGCCCCTTCCCAATGCCTTTCCACGCTATAAGATTGGCCGTTTTGCGCTGCCTTTTCATCAGTTGCGTGTGCTTGATGATGCGAGCAAGGGCTTTCGCAAGGATTCGTCGTTCTGCTGGGAACAGGTGTGGTTTGGACGCTACCTGGTTCAGATTCAGGATCATGCGCTGAGCCGTGCGATGCTGCTTGATCTCGTGGACATCTTGCGTTTGCGTCAGCAAACCAAGGCCCGGGCTCGTCATCTCGTGAATATCATTTGGTATCACGAAGAGCCACCGCCCCAGTCCTTAGTCGAAGAAATGAGTTATCTATCCCATGTGCTCAACCTGCGTTTCATCGTAGCTGGCGCTGCCTATGAAGACGAGGACGAGTCGCTCTATGATTCGTGGTATGATGACGCTCACTTTGCCCCAGTGGCGAAAGGATAGACCTATGTGTTCGGTTAAATGGTTCTGCGCAGCAATGCTTTTGGTCGTGCTCTCACTGCCTGCCTGGGCGGTACAGCTGACAAATGTACCATCGGAAATCCCGGTAGTGATCACCTTCCGTCACCCTGTCACTCAGGCGGTGACCACCGAACGTTTTGTGTGGCAGGAAGAACGCTTTACTGAAAAACAACGCTGGCCTATCTATGATATACGCCGGGAACGCGCAACTTCCTGGGGTATGTACAGGCTTCTCCCCACAGAGCTCAACTCCGATGATCCAGAAGGCACGGTGCTGGTACGCGACCCCACTAGCACTGCCGACAATGTGGTCTGGCAGCGCGGTGCCGATCGTGTTCGCTTTCGGGTTGGCTATTTCACCATTGAAAGCCCGCATGATAGGCAGCCCGACATTCTTGATCGTAGTGCTGGTGAGGCAGAAGATCTCGGGTTAGACGAGCTTCTGGCAGAAATTGATGAGGCTCCAACGGTTGAAGATGCTGATGGTCGAGAAATCATTCTTCGTTCGCCGATCGCCCTGCCAAATGGTCGGCTACCAATGGAATTTATCGATCGCATTGTCATACCGTACCCCCGTGGCTGGAGTGGCAAGATTACCGGCCGCTATTTGCGTTACCACCAGCGTTGGACGGGAACAGGAAAGGTGCAGCCGGTGCGCGCCACATTCTTAGGCTCCGACGGTAATGATGATCTCGTCAATGGGGGCTTCCTCCCTGATGGGCGCATTGTCGCCTTTGGCACCATAGCAAATCCTACAGCTCTGGCCCCATATCGGCCGGTCGTATTGGGTCGAGATCCAGCGGTGGATGCAGAAACAACGATTACGGTAACCCGTCGTCGGCGCGAGCGGGAAATTGAATTAGAGCAGGGGGCGCCAGTTCTCTGGCGCTTCAGCTCCGGATTAGAACGGGTGGAGAAGGTGGTTCGCCTGCCGGTGCGCACTGGAACGGCGCGCATGATGTCGGTTGCTGATAATGGCGCCATTACCATTGTCGTGCGCACACGGCCGAATGTGGAAGCCTTTGTTGCATCGCTATCGCAGAAGCAGATCGTTGCGGGTGCAGAGGATTCCGATCCCCAATTTGGCAGTTTAGTCATGCGCTTTAATCAGGACCTGGAATTACAGTGGGCGGTCATGTTCGAAGGCCGCGGAGTTTCGGTAGGCGAGCGTCCCGATGACTCCATTGTCGCCTGGTCTGGCAATCAATTCTGGGCCATCTCTGCCCGTGGCCAAGTTTCTGATGGTCCAGTCCTTCAGCATGCACGCCGTGGCAATACTGCAACTTCCTGGGCCACCGATGCCATTGTTCAGACGGGCCATAATAACTCCGCCACGGGCCGCGAACCCTGGAAGCGGCCGCATTGGCGGCATTGGAATGGCGCGGGTGAATTACAGATGATTCTTTATGATTGGCCGGGACCTTTGGTTGGCCTTGATATTTACCGTCAAGTATCCGATGCTCTTTCTTACCGTGGTACCTTTGACCCAGCTGGTAATTATCTACTCTATGCCACCCATGATGGCGGTAACGTGGTAGCGGCCAATGTGCCCTATGATTTGAGCCGTCGTCATAACAAGTTCGGTGCTTTGAGTGATCTTTCGGCGGCCTCGGTAAATAAGTTCACAGTATTATTGCGACTGAATATGGAGACCTACGATGTTATGGGTGCGACATGGATAGCTGGCTATCATCCGATTCTTGATTATCCAACGGGTGGGTCAATTCATGACACTGCGGTATTGGGAGATAATCGGGTTGCCGTTGCAGGAGTCTTTTCCTACGGGATGATAGAAACTCAGGACACCTGGTATCCTTCTGTCTTCAATCGGCGCAACGATCCCAGCATAGGGCATGCGGATGTACGGGGTGGGTCGAATCTCATGATCCTCTCCGAGGATCTTGGGAAGGCCATTTTTGCATCAGTTATTCCCAACAATGGACATATGCGTCTAGCCGCTCAAGGAACGCGGGTGCTGATAACCGCACGCTGTGGCCCCACAGTCAATGTTTACGGCGATATACTTGAGCCCATTACCAAAGATCCGATTCAACAGGGCCATGCCGGTGGTGCCACCGATGGCTGGATTATGTTGGTGGAAACCGAAGGAGCTCACTAATGCGTACTTGCTCATCTATAGTTGCATTCTCATGCCTGCTGTGTGCGAGTTGGACTTTGCTGCCATCCCTGTCAGCCGATGATCGCATGGACCAGATGAATCGCATTGCCCGCGATATCTGTGGTCGTTTTGAAGATCGC
>REDP01000256.1 GCA_007693455.1 Planctomycetota bacterium
TCATTCGCATCGAAACCCAGGACACCCTGACATTCCAAGGTCATATTCTCTTTGGCGCGACTAATGAAGTAGATGCCGTGCTGATGCTTCCATTTCTGCCACTGCACAGCGTCGATGCCAGCGCGATCCCATACCCAAATGACTTTGCGGCCGGTCGGCGTGCCACCGGGTTCTGGGGACAGGCACGGTATTGGATGGGGCATTGGATCCGCTACACCGGTTCTGGGGACAGGCACGGTATTGGATAGGGCATTGGATCCGGTACACTGCGGCCCACTACACTGCGGTGCTTTCGCTTATGCGGCACCACCGCAACAAACCAACTGAGGGAGCTTTTCAGCGTACCATGACTATGACTATTGCGATTATTGGTGCTGGGATGGCTGGCATAGCCTGCGCCAGGGTGCTTCATGAGGCTGGCTATGCGGTGAACATTTTCGACAAGGCGCGGGGGCCAAGTGGACGTATGGCTTCACGCCGCCATGAGCTGGGGATCTGTGATCATGGGGCGAAATATTTTACTGCCCGTGATCCTGGATTTCGTCAACAGGTGGAGCAGTGGCGGCAACACGGTGCCGTTAGCGCATGGCAGGGTCGTATCGATGTCTGGGAGAATGGCAGCATTACCGCCAATAATGACCACATACAGCGCTTTATCGGCACTCCACGGATGAGCGCATGCCTGCGCCATGCCAGCAGTGATCTCCCCGTCAGGGTTGGCCTGCGTATAACTGCCCTGCAGCAAGACGATGACTTGGCGTGGTGGTGTTATGATCACCAAGACGGCAAACATGGGCCTTATAGCTTGGTGCTGGGGGCGATTCCTGCCCCGCAGGCTGCAGAGCTCCTGCCCCGCCAACATCCCTTTCAAGGTGCCTTGGCGGAGGTGCGCATGGCGCCGTGCTGGGCGGTGATGCTATGGCTGGATGCGGAGGTAGCGACATCGTGGGATGCGCTGCGCCTCAAGAATCACCCGGTTCTGGATTGGATAAGCTGTGAACATCGGCGCCCTGGCCGCGGAGGCGAACCACGGGTGGTGCTGCATGCTAATCCTGAGTGGTCGCAGGAGCATGTGGAAGATGATCCTGAGAGTGTTACCGTCGCGCTCAGAAGCGCTTTTTCCGAGATCATCCAAGCTCCCTGCAATCCTGTGGCGCAGTCGGCCCATCGCTGGCGCTACGCTCGCAGTGTGGACTGCCTCGGCAAACCCTGCCTCTTCGATCCCGCAAGTGGGGTCGGCCTGGCTGGGGATTGGTGCTTGGATGCGCGGATTGAGGCCGCTTGGTTAAGCGGCACCGCCTTGGGACTCATTGCCAGCCAACACACAGGAGCACTATCATGAGCGAAACCCTTCCCACTATTGCTCTTATCGGTGCCGGCGGCGGCATCGGCACGGCCCTCTGTCGACTCCTCCATGAACAGGGCTACCCCCTGCTTGCGCTTGGGCGCAGTCGCGATGCCTTGGCCCCCTTGGAGGCAGACTACCATGCCTCCATAAGCGTGGTGGATGCCCGAGATCGCGCAGCCCTAGAGAACGCCCTTGGCGGCGTTACCGGCCTTGGTGGAATCGTCAACTTGGCTGGAAGCATCGTTTTGCGTAATGCCCAGCGCACCGATGATGCCCTCTTTACCGAGGTTATCGACACCAATCTGCGCACCGCCTTTAATTGTGTGGCGGCAGCGCAAGGACTCCTGCGCAAGGGTGGCAGTGTGGTCTTGATGTCTTCTGCTGCGGCGCAGGTCGGCTTGGCCAATCACGAGGCCATTGCTGCCGCCAAAGCAGGGGTCGAAGGACTCATGCGGTCAGCTGCCGCCAGCGGCGCACGCAGCGGCCTGCGGGTGAATGCCGTGGCACCTGGACTGGTCGATACGCCACTCGCGGCCGACATTACGGGCAATCCTCAGATGCGGGCTGGGTCGGAGAAAATGCATCCCCTGGGTCGCCTGGGAACGCCAGAAGATGTGGCCCAGGCCATTGCCTATCTGATCTCCCCACAAGCTTCGTGGATCAGTGGGCATTGTTTGGGCGTTGATGGGGGGTTGGCGCATCTGCGCTAGACTGACCACTGCGCCACACTGCGCAGCCTAGCGCGTGTTTACAAACGATATTCATCCCTGGTTCAGCTTCTTGTAGCATCGTAGGGCCATCCCACACGGCATTGACGAGCCTCGAAATAACCACTCCTTTTTCGTGCTCGCAGGCACTACGGTGGTGGTATACTCGTGCGAGGAGCCCTCTCATGCACACTCTCCAAGGATACGCTTACTCCCGCACTGTAGCAATCGCCTGCCTGCTTGCAGGCTGCATGTTTTTCCTTATTGGCTGCCACGATGATGTGGAAGTGCGCTACCAATCACGTATCGTTGATATCCATAGCGGCCCCTATGCTCACTCTGCTGTCTTGGAAGTGCACATCGAGGAGCGCAGGAGCTACTCGCGCTCTGGACGTCTTCTGAGCACACGCACCAGTGTCAGTGTCACCAACGTGAGCTCGTATGAGTTGGATGTAATCGTCGATTTGCATGGCTACGATTGGAGCGAAACCCTGGACATCGATCGCTGGTATGCCTGGGAAACCATCAATCTTGGCGTGGTATCCTATTCCCGGTACGCCTATGACTACCCCCTGGATGTGGAGTTGTGGTATCTCACCGGATGTGGTTGCTGGTACGCCTTCTGAGCATTGCGCAGCTAGCGAATGTCAAAGTCCTCGCTAATGATGTGTTCGATGGGCACCCCTGCGTCAAGCAACAGATTGCTGACACTGTCCATCATCACCTGAGGGCCGCATATATAAAACGTGCAATCATTCAGGCTGCCCAAATGCTGTTGCAGATAATCTGCGTTGATAAACCCCTCTTCATCGCTGAGATGCTGGATGCAATGCCAGTCGTCGCGCTGGGCGCAGGCAGTACGTAATTCTTCGCTATACACTGCACGTTGGGCATCCGCTACGCTGTAGATCATCCAGCAAGCATAGGGCGCTTTGCGCATGCGTTCACTAGCAAGCATGCTCAAAAAGGGAGTAATACCTATGCCGCCACCAAGAAATATCAGTCGCTGGCGACAGCTCCCCTGCACGATAGTTTCGCTAAAGTGCCCATAGGGGCCCCACACGCGCGCCTGCTCGCCCGCCTGAATGGCATGTACGCTCTGCGTCCAATCGCCCAATTGTTTAATCGAGAGGCGGAGGCGCGGACTGTCTGGCGCCGAGGAAATACTAAAGGGATGGGGTTCGCGGCTCACCGCATTGGCGTCCAGGGAGATATACACAAACTGCCCTGGCTCATGGACCATAGCCCTACCCTGGGGTTTGAGGTACAGCTCCACCACCGCATCGCCCACCTGCCGCACTTCATCCACCACATGGTCGTACTGAGGCCCCAGCCAACGATACAGCAGCCGAATATAGACATAGGCCGCAAGACCCAAACCACACCATAGCGCAAACCACAAGCCCAATAAGGGGTACGCCACAATCTCACCCTTGGCCATAATCCCATGCACGATGATCAGAAGCAGAAGGAGCCCGAAAAAGTCGTGGGTTCGCTTCCAGCGATGATAGCGGATTTTGACATATATGGACAATACCACCAACAGGGCGAAGCCGGCCAAGGCAATAATGCCTGTGTTGCGCACCCAGTCCCCTGAAAACCAAAGATAGGCCCAGAAGCTCCCCCCCTCACTGGCATGCATTAGGGCCAAACCAAGGGGATGGAGAAATATCAAGAAAAAGGCAATTTCACCAATATAACGATGAGATTTATAGACTTTATCCAAGCCGCCGAAAAGCACCTCCACCGGTCGAAAGCGGGTGGCCAAAATAAAGGCCCAACACATCAAAAGCGTTGCCGAATGTGAACCCACCTTGGCCATATACTTCCAGGGGTTCTCATACCAATCCTGGTAATACCACATACTACCCAGCCACAGTGCATAGGACACCAGGAGAGTGCAGCCAACGGCCAAATAGCCCCAGTGGTACTGACGCCGGAAGGGATGGGTAAAGAGGGTTTTCACGTGCTGCTATTCAAGGCTTGAGGGAAATATCATTGGGGATAGGGAGTCATACCAAACTGCACATGATCTGCATAGGGCGTATGGGCACCAAACCAGGAATCGTAAAGCATCTGATAATCCCCATCTTCCCACATGGCCATAAGCGCATCATTGATGGCTGCCCGCAGATTGGATTGATTTTTGGGCATGGCAATGCCATAGGGCTCGGTGCTAAAAGCATCGCCAGCCAAACGCCAGGCATCGGCACCGCCAGGGAGGTCGCGGCGCAAGCCAATCAGAATAGTGGTATCGGTGGTAATCGCTTCCACCCGACCATCAGCCAAGGCCTGCACCAGTTCAGCAAAGTTTTCTACGGTCACCATCTCGGCCTGCGGCGCTACTTGGCGCACATTATGCAAACTGGTGGAACCTGCGCTGACACCCACTCGGCGTTGGGGGAGGTCAGCAACGCCCGTAATATCCGAATCAGCAGCAACCAAGAGTCCCTGCCCATCTTGAAAATAGGGCACACTAAAGTCGACCAGCCGATCGCGTGATCGCGTAATCGTCATTGAGGCAATCAGAATATCCACCTCACCATCCAACAGGGTTTCCATGCGATTGGCGCTGGTCACTGGCACCATGGTCACCTCATCAATGCCCAAGCGCGCCAAGACACTGGTAATAATATCAATGTCAAAACCAGCCGGCTCTCCCGCCAGGGGAAAGCCGAAGGGCGGCGTATCCAGCTTGACCCCTACGCGCACAGATCCCGTCTCTTGCAGTTGCGCAAGAAGGTCCCCTGCCTGATCATCACTACGAGGGGAACAACCAACGGCAAAAAGAAGACAGCAGCACCATAGCATTACTCGCAGATTCATACGGGTATCCTTACGCTAATATTAAAGGGAGTGAGAAAGAAAAAAGAATTTAGTGACTGCGGCGCATTTTCATAGCACCATATCGATACTGCATGGCGCGTCGCAGATACTCACCCAAATCCGCATCATCGGGAGATTGCTCGAGCAAATTACTATAGCGCTGCACGGCCTCGGTGAGGACGGTTAAAGCTTGGGTATAGGCCTCGTCACGGGCGCGCGTGGCTGGCATATTCTGGGCCTGCGCGTAGAGTTCCACGGCACGTTCGAACACTGCATCAGCAGCAGCGCGAGTACCATCGTCTTCTGGTAAATCGGCCAGGTCTACCTGTGGCGCTGGGGTTTTTCCCGCGCGGCGGGCACTGGCTTCATCAGAATAGCGAATAAGACGATTGCGGTGAACATTGGCCACTGCCGGATGTCCTGCGGGATAGTAATGCCGACCATTGAGCTCAGCAACAAAGCCGGCATCTGCACTTGGGTCCGCATCCGCCTGACCTGCGACAAACCCTTCTCGCCCTTCTGGCGCAGGTGCGGCAGGCGCAGCTTCTTCTGAGGTGGGATCTGGATCCTCGTCACCCTTGGCCCAAATACCGATTTCATCGCGCTGGGCTCGTTGGTGGGCATTAGCCAAAAGCCGTTCATAGCTACTGGGGTCGCCATCGGAGGGCACATACCGCGCGAGCCCCTCGCTGACCAAGATCACATTGACAAAGATATTGCCGCGCCGCAAATACACACGAGGGATTCCCGCATCGTCATGACCAAAGGAATCCTCATAGATCACCTGTACGCCCTGATCGCTAATCAACTCGCCAATGCGTTGCAAGGCTTGCTCGCGAAGGTCTCCTCCTGAAGGGATATCTACATTTGCCAACGATAGGTACACCGGCAGACGGCGATATTGCACCAAGATTCGATCCACATCTCGGACCTCCAATACCTGTTCGGAGGCAGATACGGGCTGACCAGCCACACCACTCATGAGGATAGCTGCAATGCACCATACTGCGGTTCTGGTAAATAGACGCATACGCTTCTCCCGAAGAGTCTTTGATAATCACCCGCTGCTCACTCAGGAGCTGGAGCACTGCTTTCTATACTGTCGTACTATGTCCCAAGCCTACGGCACGCAACACAGGACCTGGAGGTAATCGCAGGGCGACTCAAAGCTCACCTTGCTCAAAAAAATACCTATACCAGCTATAAGATTGCATTATGATTCGATCGTGTTTATATAAGCCACAGTAAAGGATTTTTTCTATGCCTATCACCTCGCTCGCTGCTCGCTACCGCATCAATCGCGGTGCCCAATTCTCTTTGAATAAGCACGACAGCCAGGATACCGCCGGCATCAAAGGCAAGAAACAGGCGCGCAAACTTCTCAACGAAGGCATTGCCAAGATCCGTGAACTACAAGACCGCCTCTATGCCGAGGGCCGCTCCAGTCTGCTCCTGATTTTTCAGGCCATGGATGCGGCAGGCAAGGATGGCGCTATTAAGCATGTCATGTCTGGCATTAATCCCCAGGGCTGTGTGGTGCATTCCTTCAAACAACCATCTTCCAACGAGCTCGATCATGATTTTCTCTGGCGCACCACCTGCCGTTTACCCCCACGGGGGATGATTGGCATTTTCAACCGAAGTTATTACGAAGAAGTACTGATCACCAAAGTACATCCTGAGATTCTGCACAAACAACGCCTGCCGCACATTGCCAAAGGCAATGTCATCTGGAAACAGCGTTACCAAAGCATCAATGACCTGGAAAAACACCTCAGCCGCAATGGCACAGTGGTGCGCAAATTCTTCCTCAACCTGGGCATCGATGAGCAAAAACGGCGCTTTTTAAAACGCATTGACGATCCCGCCCGCAATTGGAAATTTTCGCCCAACGATCTCAGTGAGCGGGGGCACTGGGATGCTTATCAAAAAGCCTACCAAGATGCCATCCGCAATACCGCCAGCCATGATGCGCCGTGGTATGTGGTACCTGCCGATCATAAGTGGTTTAGCCGCCTAGTCGTCGCCCAGGCCATCATTGATGCTCTGCAAAGCATCAATCCCCAGTACCCCACGGTAAGCGATACACAACGGGAAACACTGCAGGAATCCCGCAAACAATTGGTGGGTAAAGTCAACCAGAAATAGATTTGGATGCTAGGGAACATCCTCACCCGTATCGGCCACAACGATACCCAGGTGATAGGCATTCCAGCGTTCGCTGCTGCCTGGTACGGGTAGTCCAGCAAGACGCGGACGATCACTGGGACGATTGAGCAGTTCAACATCGCCGTTATGAGGATTCAACCAGGCAAACGCCGTACTGCCACCCCCATCCAGATTGAGAGCATTATGGGCGCCGAGGCTCTCCATAATGAGCCCCGCTTCACGTATGGTAACTCCCAGGCTATGTCCAGGACGACGCCCATCGATAGCGAGCAGAAACAAATAGCGGCCCTCAGCACATATTCCCGCAGCCGATCGCGGGGCAATGTTTCCCGGTTGATTATCCCCGAAAATAGCTCCTTCACGTACAATCGCCACATACGCACCCAGGGCATACTGCACATTCTTGAGATCGGTATCGGGCTTGGTGGGCTGC
>REDP01000317.1 GCA_007693455.1 Planctomycetota bacterium
AATGGGGTTCTCGTCATCCTGGAGGCGATTATTGACTTGGAGGGCAAGTCGTTCGGCCTTCGAGAGAGATGTCAGAGCTGTGAGATTATCCTGAGCTTCGATTGCCAATCGGGCGGTTTTGATATCCGCCATGAGTTGGGCAAGCAGTGCTTGGACAGTTTCCCGTTCCGAACAGGTTGTAATAATGGGTCCCATGTTTATTTACCTTTCATTGGTCATGGGGTGGATTGGAGCCCGGGCCAGCTACACACTGACCCGGCCAGGGTGACAAGCACAAAGGTCGCCCTAAACGAGCGTGCACAGTGCACGCTCGCATCCCGTCACCCTGATAGACCTGTTCCGGCGCCTAATGACGCAAGAAAAAATCTACACAAGTCGTGATAGGCGGCATGCTCAGGGTCGTGGCCCATTGAGCACTGCGGTCGACGAGGCGTCCCGGTCACCGACGGTCAAGGCCGTGGTGCCGTGGGTCCCCAGTCCGCCAGTCCCGGCTCGGTTCCTAGCCATGACAGCTAGTTCGCATGGGGTAATCCATGCGCTTCAAGGTCACCTTCTCCCTTTGGTGAAGGCGGGTGCTTGTCCCAATCCTGTTCGGAGGTTCTGCGATCGATTGTCAAAGAGGAACAACCATCGTTGCTCGTGGGTGGAGCTTATCAGGCTCTCAAGGAGCGCAAGCAAAATGTTACCCTACAGGTAACATGCTAGGTTTGCTGAATTCCCGATCTGTGCAGTTCAGTATCGCCGTTAGACGATTAGTCCCTCAATGGCTCTGCGACTTGGCGTCGAGACGAACCATGGGCCAACATGAAGAGTGGCTCAAGTACCCATGAGGGAGAGCGCCTTATAAGCCCTCTAATAACCCATTTGCGTATCATGTCCTAGGCCTGCCACCGTAGCACGGTGCAGTTCCAACAGGTACTCGCTGACGCTCAAACCTAGGATTTCGGCAGTTTGTTCCAGGCTGACCTTTTCGGCGACAGATAGTCGTAGCTGCAGGCGCTCTGTCTTACGAGACCTAGCGAGCTCCTCCAGATCCAGGCCAGCAAGGGCCTTCTGAATGGTTAGTCGTGCTTGTTGGCGGTCCGATGTGTTCATGCGGCGGCTTCCACGATTTGTTGACGCTTCAATACGCCAAGGATGGAGGCGGGGGCCCAATGTTGGGACGCTTTGGGCCAATGCCCCTCTGCTTCGAGGCATTCACCGATGGCCCTGAGACTGTAGCCAGCTGATCGTAGCGCCACCATACGGCGGATCCCGGCTTGCTCGTCTGGGTCCTCAATCAAGGAAGCCCCGTCCGCAGCTAGAGTGTAGCCATAAGGTATCTTGCCGGAGATGCGGCGACCGAGGTGACGGAGATGGGCCATCGCCACCGTGGTGCGCTCGGCAAGTTGTTCCCTCTCGAACTCAGCCAACACCGAGAGCATCTTGAAAACCATGCGGCCAGCCGCCGTAGTGGTGTTGATATCCTCGGAGAGGCTCACCAGATCAGCCCCCGCTCGCTCAAGGTCCTTGGTGAGGGTAAGGGTATCCATCACCGAGCGGCTAAGGCGGCTAAGCGAATACACCACCAAGGGGCAGCGGTGGCGACGGGCGTCCGCCAAGGCCAATTGCAATCCAGGGCGATTGTCTGCCCGCTTGCCACTGATACCGGCATCGATGTGGACGGCAAGCAGAGTGGCGTCGGTAAAGGTGGCCCAGGCCTGAATCTTGGCTTGCTGAGCCTCTAGGCTCACCCCCTGATCCCTTTGCTCTTCGCTGGATACCCGCACATACCCGATCGCTTGTTTGGGAGAGTCGATCACGGGGAGCATTGTACACCCATTTGGGTGTACATCAAGTAAAACATAAGTGTCGCTGTTCGTAAGGGTCCCCTCGTTGACGGCAATGTTCCGCAAATGAGCCCTCATTTACGACATCGGCTTCCCCCTGTGGAAAACCCATATCAGCCGGTCCCGTCAAACCGGACAACCTAATTGTCGTCAGCCGGACAAGGTAGTTGTCGTCAGGTATGCGGTCCTGGCCAGTGGATCCGGTGCATCGTACCGATGCATTGAGCATCCAGGCTATGCATCTCTTGTGCTAGGTTTCGCCCGTCAGCCTGCTCCGGGGCGTTCCCGCTTGTCTGGGCTGACGTTCGACTGCCAGCACAAGGAGTATATCATGCAGTCAGCCCCGTTTTCCGTGCAACACTGGGTTGCGCCCCCCACCATCATCCAGATTAAAGCAGATCATGACCTGCCCCAAACCTGGCCCAATGATATGAGTTGTTACGCAGAGGAGACGCTGATTCAGGTATGGCGGCGCTTCCTTCATCAGACCGATCGACATCAACTCCCAGGCTATCTGGAAGCACACCTGCGAGTAAATGGCCTGTGGTGTGATGACCTCAGCCCTATGGTCATCCAGGAGACAAAGGCCTGGATTGAAGAAGGTGCTTGCATGAGGAGCGTACCTACAGGACTTCTTGATGCGATATGTGCTGAGAGCGCTACGCATCGGTGTCAACGAGACATCAATAATCGAGGTGTGATTCCGATGATGGGCTCACTGCGACACTTCCCACAATCCGATGGATATATCTATGCGGTCGGAGACTTTGAACCAATGTTTGATGCGATCTTGGCATCTGGAGACTTTGAGGATGGGGTGGGACCATGCACCAAATATGTGTTTTTGCCCAAGGTCGACATTCTTGATCGCCACGTGCATCACTCTAATTGCCTGGAGGCATTTCTTGCAGCATCGGGGCGCTCTGCGCCCTTTAAGTCTTGGACTGCTCTGCTGCTTACAGGAACAACCAGCCAGAATACCTATCTAAACGCACAAGCATGGTTAGATGCCAAGGACGTGGATCCTTACACGCACTACGACACCAATATGGACCATCGGGTCGGTGCATTTGCTGATTCTGCCCTTCCTGATCCAGTCGTCCTGAACGCATCTTGGCATGGTTCCGTCCCGTGGGATATAACTATGGCAGGCACCATTACCACCGCAGTTCTAGAAAAGATGAGTCAAGACCTTACGTGCATGATGGAAGGAAGATCTCTCTCAGACTACTCGTTTGACCACACCAGCTACACCACGCATGAGGGGTGGATTGATATTGACAATTGGTAACCAATCATGCGCCACCTCTATTTTCAAGGATAATGAAGTCGCTTACCCACTTATGCCTTGATTACGGTTGGCGTCTTCATTGATGATAATGCCGTTGCAATCATGAATGGTCTACATCAAGCGGAAGGAATCATCTACGAGGCGCTTCAGTGTCTTGCTGAGCCATGGCCCCTTGGTCCTCAAGGGGTTATCCAGAAGTCCCAACATGTTGTAGGTTATGTCTCGGCCTACCTCGTAAGCCGGATCCTGGTGATGCCACTCTCCACCGCCACCATGGACCATCCACCCAGTAGGCGCTATGGTTTGGGTAGAGGTGTCGTACCCGCAGACATAGACATCATTGTTGATCATGTTCGGCGCATCAAACGGATCAATGCGAGAAAGACAGATGAACATGTGATCTGCCGATAGACCAACGGTCATGGAGTCAAGCTGGGCAACGAGATTTGGTGGGGCAAGATCATCGCCCAGCCTTGGCAACAGGCGACCTGGGAACATAATGAAAGTATCATTATTCCGGATTGACTGACCCAAACTTAGAATGTCATCATTGGTAGGTTTGACCTTCTTCCTCATGGTGCCCCCAGATCCACTGCCAGCGCCTCGAACTCGGTCAGGGCGCTGCGGAGGTCTTCGACGATTTCTTGGGCGATGATTTCTGGTGGGGGGAGGTTGCTGCCGTCTTCTAGGCTTTCGTCTCGCAGCCAGGTGATGTCGAGGTTCACCTTGTCACGGGTGATGAGCTCGTCATAGGTGTATTTGCGCCAGCGGCCTTCTGGCTTGGCTTTGGTCCAGGTGGGTTTGCGTTTGCTGCGGTCCTCGGGCTTGTAGCAGGCGACAAACTCATCGAGGTCAGCACGGCGCAGGCGGTTGCGCACCAAGGTGAAATGTTTGTTGGTGCGCAGATCGTAGTACCACACCGCCTTGGTGTGGGCCTTTTCACTGGCGGCCTTGCGCTGGAAGAAGAGCACATTGGCCTTGACCCCTTGGGCATAAAAGATGCCGGTGGGTAGGCGCAGAATGGTGTGCAGGTCGCAGTCATTGAGCAGTCGGCGACGGATGGTTTCACCGGCACCACCCTCGAACAAGACATTGTCAGGGAGCACCACTGCCGCCTCGCCATTGATCTTGAGGCAGGTGACAATGTGTTGCATGAAGTTGAGCTGCTTATTGCGGGTGGTGGCCCAGAAGTCATCACGGACAATGGCCATATCGTCATCGCCTTCGTCCCCTTCCCCGGTCATAAACTTCACCGAAGAGGCTCGGCCAAAGGGCGGGTTGGTGACCACCTTGTCAAACTTGGTGGTAGAGGTGGCGAGAAGGCTATTATTGCGCTCTACGGGCAGGGGGTGATCCATTTCGTCACCGGTTGGACCCACCCCATGCAGCATCAGATTCATGGCGCACAAACGCACCACGCCGTCTACCAATTCTACTCCTCTCAGAGCATCATAGCGCAGGTGACGATTCTGGGTGCGATTGAGTTTGAAGTTGCTGGTGATGTAACTGTGAGCCGCCAGCAGAAAACCACCGGTACCTGCCGCCGGATCCAGGATGGTTTGGCCCGGTTCCGGTCGCACGCACTCAATCATTGCCTCGATCACTGGCCGAGGGGTAAAATACTGACCCGCCCCGCCCTTCACATCCTGGGCATTTTTTTCGAGCAAGCCTTCATAGGCATCACCTTTGACATCAGCCTCTAGATTGGTCCAGGTTTCTTTGTCGATGAGGTCTTTGATCAGTAGGCGCAACTGGGCGGGATTCTGTACCTTATTTTGTGCCTTGCGATAAATGAGCCCCAATAGCCCCGGTTGCTGCCCCAGGTGCTGAAGCAGCTTGCGGTAATGCTCTTCCAAAGCATCGCCGTCTTTGCTGCGCAGGCTTGGCCAATCATAGCCCTTGGGAATGATATTCGCCTCACCGAGTTGCACCCGTTCATCAGCCATCTTAAGAAAGAGTAAAAAGGTGAGCTGCTCCAGATAGTCGCCATAGCCAAGCCCCTCATCACGAAGGACATCGCAATAGTTCCAGAGTTTTTGCGTTATTTGTGCGCCGGTCATTGTCGTTTCCTATTGAGGATTGAATACTGCTAGATGTTCGAGCAGACAGAGCGCTTTTGCCGCTTGTTTGACGCCTCGTGTAGTTTTAAAGTCGGGATGCTTTAATGCAGATGGCTCCCTGCTGGTGTAAGTTGCCCGAAGGATCGGATCTTTAAACTGGTGCCTCTTGGAGAAGTAGCCCTCTAGATTATTTGACTTCATAAAATAAACTACCCAGATTAGAAGATAGCGATTTTGTCGTTCATTCTGTGCCAGTTCCACCAGATAATCATCAAGGTGTTGAGCTATTTCAGATTTCCGCTGTTTGCCAAATGGTGATCGAAGGATGGATTCAATAATTGCAAGAACTTTAGGGAACGACTTTGTTCGT
Source organism: Planctomycetota bacterium (assembly GCA_007693455.1). Classification (GTDB taxonomy): domain Bacteria; phylum Planctomycetota; class UBA11346; order UBA11346; family UBA11346; genus REDP01. The sequence continues at coordinate 5,551 of REDP01000317.1, forward strand.
CGCCTGGCAAGAAGCAGAAGCATGGACATTACCTTGGGTAAGGTCTTTCGGTCCAGTTTAGCACGAATGCGGTTCTTCTTAGTACAGAGGTCAGCCAAGAATCTGTCAATCACACCACAACCCTCAAAGCTGCGATCTATATTAACGACAGAAAGGTATACCTCCCGGAATCGTTTGAATTGGTAGTACTGCTTAGGACGTGGATTGCACTCATGGTACATCGACACCCACTGTCTAAACAGGCCATCTGGCAGGGTGAACGATGCGGTTTTCTTGTCGTTCAGTTCCAGGTTGTATTCAGCGAGCGCCTCCTGGATTGCCTTGACGGCATTCCTTGCGTCACTTGTATTTTTGGCAAGTATACGGTAATCATCCTTGAAACGGACGACAATCACACCTTTCGGCAGATGTGATGAGGCATGCCGGTCAACGGCTGAAAGTACGATTTCCGCAGCTAGATCTGAGACAACGGGACCAATGGGAATGCCGTTGGTGCATTCATCATTGGCATATTGAAATAATTTGTCTAGCCTGTTGCCGAAGTACTTTTTGGTGTTGTACCTATTCTTTTTATTCTTACCTCGAAATGTCCTCTTACCATGCAGTGCCCAGGGAATACTGTGAGTATAAACGCTTGGATAGAAGTTTTTTATGTCAGTTTTTACTAGCACTTCATATTGGTAAGCAAGGCTGGCAAGGTCGTTCTCTGCCATCTCGATGAACTCGTAAATCATTCTGCCACTGCGCAGGCCGCCAATCTTCCCCGGAGTCTTTGAATCAACAGGAATCGGGAAGCTGTAAGAGCACACTTTGTTATCACGGTGAAATAGGCAGTCGAGAACGGCGGACCAATTGCGGCACAAGTGGTAAGCGATGTCGCAGTGGAGTTCAGGGTCAATAATACCAAAGGTGCGATCGGTTAGTTCTGTCTTCGGGAAGTGTACCTGAATAATATCCGACGTCTTAGGAGGGCCGCTTCTCTTATAATTCCAGTAGGGCTTTTTCTTGTAGGGCTTATGTCTGCTGACACAGAAATTGGGTGGAAGCACATAGGGCTCTGGAAAGAACCCAGTGGTACCCAGCCACGCAAAGATATCTGGGCGTTTTAGTTTTCGAGCCAGGTCCTCAGTAAGTTGCCGATGGGACTGTGGTGTGTTAGCCATTTTTACCTCAGGTTAACACATCAGGAGTGATGGTTACGGCCACCTTGTTCGCTACTTCAGCATAAACATTGACTTTCTGGTTATCTGATTCAATGCTGACGATCAGCGAATATCTCGTCTGTTTTTCAAGACTGCCGAGATGCTTGCGTTTACGCCACCAGCCGATGGTCGGATATACGGCTATCAAGTCGCACAGAGCGACTTCGGCAGCAGTGGCATTCATCCATATATCAGCGTGCAATGAACCACGGCTGCGGGTGTTAAAACCGATGGTCCATCGCTTGTCTTGGCTTGCCCCTGGCCCCGCCTCGTCTTCATCGCCGTCGTCTTCTTCGTCCTGTGCCATGGCGTCGGTGATACGATTGATGAAGGGGCCTCGCCGTTCCCCTGGGCGCAGCATATCCCAGCGCAAGCCATGGGATGGGTATCGATAGCGATCCTTCCAACCTACTTCTTGGGGGCTCGGCTCAATAAAGTATGAGAGGGTTATGCGGACAGTCACCCGTGCTTGAGGCGGAAGGTCTTGCAGGGCTTGGACCGGCCATGGTAGCCGGAAGATGTGCATGGCGTTGGTTTTATCGCCGCCTTTATCATTTTTTCCGAACGGCTGAATGTGCTGCTGAGCAATTAAAGTCAGAGAGTTTTGCCCGCATTGCAAAGCATGGAACAAGTTGGGAACGCCATATCCAACGGTCGCAAGCAACTGACGGTATCCCTCTT
>REDP01000242.1 GCA_007693455.1 Planctomycetota bacterium
AAGGGCCACGCAGCAAATTGCAGATCGACCAAATGAAATTCACCAGTTCGGCGTGGACAGACGGGTTGGCCATGGGGCTCCTCGTAGGTAGTGCGGTAAAGGTTGAGGCGAACTGGATTGATCTGTTGTCGTGGATCGCAATGACGGTTACTGAGAGAATAATGCAGTGCTACGATCGTATTCAAGTTCAGGCATGCCAGCGATGCCCGCAGGGAGGCCTGCGCTTTTCGTCATAGTGGGTTGCTTGTCTTGTCCTTTGGCCGGGCGGATAGCCTTAGCTCCATCCCATCTGGTGTATGGCATAGCTTGCCATGAGCCACAGGAGCATCACCACGGGAAGGTAACGTCCCACGAGATACATGCGCCACTCCCACCAGGGATGTGAGGTGCCGAGGACGCTGCGCACCCGCTGCGGAGGGACAAACCAGCAGAATAGGGCGGCACCCATAATCCCGGAGAAGATGATGACATTGCCGCCGGCAATGCGATCAAGGACGTCAAGCACGGGTTCACCAGCAATGGTCCACTGTAAGGGGGTGAAACTGAGGGCCGAAGCAAGGCCCAGGACGCCAACGACAATGGCAACCAGAGCTACGGCGCGGGTATTGGAAAGGCCAAATTCTTCGGCGGCGGCCGATACCACGACCTTTAATCCCGCCAGACTGGAGCTAAAGGCAGCAGCGAAGAATAAGGAAAAAAAGGCGATGCCTAAGTAGGCCCCGCCAGTCATTTCATTGAATACCCGGGGCAAGGTCTGGAAGGCCAGCTGAGAACCTTCGCTTGGCTCCAAGCCATGGCTAAAGACGAAGGGAAAAATCATCCATCCCGCCAACAGTGCGACGCAGGTTTCGGTTCCGGCGACAATGAGACAGGCGCGTGGAACATGGGTTTTCTTGGGGATAAAGCTACCATAGGTGACTAAATATCCCTGACCAATGGCAAGGGTGTAGAAGGCTTGGCCAAAGGCAAAGGCCCACAAAGTGCCGCTACCCAGACGATTCCACTCGACATGGAAAAAGAATTCAACGGCCTGACCCCAGCCATCACTGCGCATGGCAACGATTACCAAGCTGATCATGACCAATAAGAGTACCGGCATGAGGATCTTGGAGAGGGTTTCAATGGCCTGGACATTGCGCATGAGAACGATTGCGGCCAGACCAGTGACGATGAGAAAATACCAGAGCGAATTATAGCCGGTGCTAAAGTCATCAAAGCCGCGTAACTGGCCACGTACTGAATCCACGGCATAGCCCAAGGTCCAGCCCGTGATGACTAAATAGTAACTAGTAATAATGAGGGTAATGAGGACCACAAACCAGCCATACCAGGTGCCAAAGCGATTCACCTGGCGATAGGTGCCTACGGTGCTGCCCTGGGAAAGGCGGCCTGCCGCCACTTCCAGTACCATAATGGGGAAAACCACAATGGCTAAGGAGAGCAAATAGGCGATAACGAAAGCTCCGCCACCATGTTCGCCCATCATATAGGGGAAGCGCCAGAGATTGCCCAGGCCGACAGCAGCCGCGGCCATGGAAAAAATAAATGCAGGCTCAGAACTCCACTGCTTGCGCGATCCTTCAACAAAGTTGTGGTCGGTCATAGAATGCTCTCCACACCAGTATGATTTGAGTCAAAAAATGTTAATGTGGTGCTTGTCAGGTAACGGCAAGGCCGTTTTCCTAGGGCCGCTGTTAGGGTGGCGCAAAGCTTGTGCATGAAAAATGGGAAGCCTGCATCGCGGGCATACTTTGGAGAAGGAACGCTCCATTCAGGTGATCAATAGGATACAATGCTCGTTCATCACCACAGCGGACTCCGAGAGCGCATAGGAGAAGACGGTAGAAGGCCGGCCTTTCCTGAGTGGTGTTTTGGTTTTTGCTGGTGGAAGCAGATTGGGATAGGGGGCAAGCTGGACGCCCTGGCAGGCACTAGCTCCCCCGGCCATGGTTTGCCATAGTCGATGGCTCGTGTGCGCGGCGCTCTTGGATTAGAAGTCGAAGAGCAGTCCAGAACTCCACACCGTGGCTTGTTCGCCAAAACGGGAGCCGCGTTCGATGCGGGTATCCCACTGGAGTTGCTTACTGAGCTGAATGCGTTGGTCGACACTCCAGCGCCACCAAGTCGAGGAACTGCCGCTGATGCCGGTCCCTGCTTGCAGGCGGGCGCGTAGGCGCCAGTTGTGGTAAGGTGTGGCGATGATGCCGGTATCGCCGCCAATGCCGATGTCGTGGTGGGGTGCGGCACGAAAGGTGCGGCCATCGGCTTGTCCCATGAGCCACATCAGAAGGGGGCCGTAGACGATGCTGGCACCCGTGGCAATCTCGCCATTGATCTCCTTGCGCAAACCGTTTCCGGTGGGGAGGGTGGACATGCCAATACGCCCGCGCCAACTGGGTGGGGCGGCAATGGCATCAATCGGGCTGAGTGACCAAAGATCGACAATGTCGAGATTATGGAGGCGTAGGCGCTTTTCTTGATCGTAATAGCGCAGGGTGAGGCGGGCGAATTCGATTTGTGAACCAGTGACAAATCCATGTGGGTGATCCAAAAGATCGTGATAGGCCGGGCGAGCTTCAATTTCCACGATGCCTTTGTCCGCATACTGACCAAAACGGAGGCCTACTCGTGCAGAGCCGTGCCCCAGCTCTGGCCCTGGAGGTGCTTCGGCAATGCGTTCGGGCCATGCCGGGCCATCGTGGTCAATGTGCGAGCGCTGGGTAAGGATGGGAAAGAGGCGTTGCTGGTAGTCTCCTTGCGAGATCTTTTTGCGGGCTCGCAGGGACTGCAGGAGTTCACTGGCCAATTCCAATACTTGTGCATCAGCATGGGTATCGTCACTGGCCGCAAACTCGGTGGCGGTCAGCGATCCTTTGGCCAAGCCAATGGCCTGCCGACGGCGTTCACGGGAGAGTTGCTGGGCCATGTGACGGGTGCGGGTGAGGCGGCTGGGACGCCAGTGGAAGTCCTCCACCAAATCCGCATCGTGGACGAGTTTAATGGTATCCAAGGGGATCACCCAGGGTCGAGTCTGGCGATGCAGGTTGAGGCCTGGGCGCGCGGCGTCGATAAGGTAGAGCAGATTAAAGGAACAATTTTCACTGAAAAATTTATAATCGCTGGCAATGCCGCGCAGTTCCCACATATGCAGAAATAAACGACGTACTTCAGAATCATCAAGATTGAGCTCATATTCCCAGATGTCGCGTTGATCCATGTCGGTATATTCGCGCACCTTTTGATAGTAGGGCATGAGGGTGTAATAGCCCGGATACCCGCCAAAGATGCCGCGCACGGCAAAGCGAATGCCACCATCCTCGCCGGTTTCTGCAGCGTAGTTGATGGCCTGGGCCAGTAGGGGGTTGGCTTGGGCGGGGCGGATCACCAGCAGACTGTGGCCGAACATACTGGCGGGGGTATTCATATAGGCGTCGGGAAAAACCAAGTACACTCGAGCACCAGGGCCCAGGTGGGTGATCAGTTCCTCCACCTCGCTGGCGGGGTAGTTGGGGAGGCCCTGGGGATCTATGCCCAGTTGTTGGCAGAGCCACTCGGCGCGGGCGGGGAAGCGATCAAGAATGGTGGCTGTCTCGCCGTTCTCGTGAACGCTTTCCTCAGCCTGCAGGAGGCCCGCTAAGGTGGCGTGGAGTTCGGCGCGGGCATCGCGATGGCCGTTTTCGGCCAAGAAAAAGGCGGCGTCGTCAACGCGGCTGCGACCACGCCCATCCAGATGCAGAAGTACCGCCCAGTACTCGTGGCTATGCAAGCCAAGGGCATCACTGCGTTCTTTGAGTTCTTGTAGGTAAAGCGGTTGCGCGGTGGGTTCTTCGGCGGCAAGGCTGATGCTGAGGAGGAGCGCCAGTACCATGAAAAACCCCCTCGCGCCATATCGGTGCGAGGGGGTGATGGCATGCGTGTGCGCAGGCACTGCAATCATGCTTGTTCGATAACTTCCGCCAGATTGTGGAGGACCATTTCGTGGTCAACTTCGGCACTGGGGAAGATGCGGCTAAAGTTTGCCTGCAGCTTGCGGGCAAAATAGACGCGCTCGCCTTCGGGTACTTCCAGCAATTCCGCCAGAACATCTACGCCTTCACCGCCGCCAGCAGCGATGTCGCGGGCTACCATATCCATATTGTCGTGCAAGAAGTCGCGCACGCGCTCGTTCTTGACGATGCTATCGGGCCGTTCAGCACCCAGGGTGCCGGAAGTAATGGCGAAGGTTTGGTTACCGGAAGTGGCGTTGGTGGTTGCCGCAGCGACTTGCGAGAACAGGCCGTCATTGCCGTCAAAAATCAACGTGCCCAAACCAATACCAACATTGCGTTGCAATTGTGAGGGATTGTTGTGATCAGCGGCTTGAACTGCCGCAATGGTTGCGGCTGCCACGATGATGGCGAGGATAAAACGCATGGGCGACTCCTTGTCGACAGGGGGTTGGCTTGGTACGGAGGGAGGTTTTTTTTTGAGTAAAACCACACCTTGTTCCAGAGAGTCTCATGTTGGTAGCGGATTGCCCTTGGTCAAGGCAGGAAGAAATGGATAATGCGTAGTGTGTTTGCCGCCTGTGTCTCTAGTCGTCAGGTTGGCGATGGAACAGCAATACCGCCTGGAGGGTCTCCTGGGCGCGTTGGAGTTGAGGATCAATGTCCGCACTGTCGTTTTCCTGCCGCTGTAGTTCCAGGCGCTGGAGATCGCTCATGGGCGCGGCAATGTCTGGCTGCAGGCCTTCCTCGTCCAGGCTGACGCCGTGGGGGGTAATAAAGCGCGCCACGGTGAGACGAAGGGCTGCATGATCATCCAGGTGGAAGGTTTGCTGAATACTGTTTTTGCCCTGGCTAGGCTCTCCCACTAAGAGGGCGCGGCGGTGGTCGCGTAATGCTGCAGCAAGAGCTTCGGCAGCCGAGGAGGTTGCCCCATCAATGAGTATCATCAATGGCCAGTGGGGATACGTGGTACTACCCTTGGCGTACCAGTCATTGCTTTGTGCAGGATTACGCCCGCGTTGTCGGGTGATGAGGGTGGGAGATTGATCATTTCCGCTGAGGAAGCAGTCAGCGACTTCTACGGCAGCAGGCAGACTACCCCCACCATTACCACGGAGATCGATGATCAGTGCGCGCAGTCCATCGCCGCGCAGGCGATCCAGGTTATCACGCATGGCGCGCCCAGTACGGGTGCGGGCAATGGCATCGGGAGATTGATCCTTGGGTTGAGGGTCGCCGAGAAAGCGGGAGATGCGGATATAGCCGATGCCATGTTCGCGATTGATAATCCGACTTGCAGTAACGCCTTCATCGTCAAGTGGGCGCCGCACTATCTCGGCGCTATATGCTTCACCATCGGCGCGGTGCAGATGTAAGGTGCTGGCATCGTCACTATTGCGCAGGCGATCGGCGGCTAATTGCAGAGGGATATCAAGGAGAGGGGTGTCGTTGATGGCAGTAAGAATATCCCCCGCTACCAAGCCCTGCTCATCAGCAGAGGAGCCAGGAAGTACGCGTTGGATAACCAGGACATTACGCAGGGGATCATGTCGCCAGTCAAAGCCAAAGCCAATGGCATTGATATCATTACCAGGAACAAATAGGGCATGATCGCGTTGTGATAGATAGTGACTGTGCCGATCAAGACCGCCGACGATACCATCAATGGCATGGTTCCATAATTGTTGCCGGTCTATGGGTTGCACATATTCGCGATGAATCAGGTCAAGCACCGTTTCAATGGTACGAAAGCGATCAAGGCGTTGCCCAAGATCACCATCGTGTTGCTCCTCGCTTCCTGCAGGTGCAAGCCCCGTGATAGCGAGCGCCATAATGGCGATCCATGCCACAAACCGCTCATGTCCCCATTGTATATAGTAGCACATCGTATGGTTCTCCACTATCGCTTCGCGCGGCAATGGTGATCCCAGATTTCACCACGCGCCGCATTGCCTGTCATTACGCGCAATGTGTGCCAGTGTCAGGTCCTGGCCTGCGCAACGCCCCAGAGATCCCTAAACTACCCAACAAACCAGGGCTACTCAAAGCTTGTCAGGAAAAGGAATGCCCGCTTCGCGGAGCATGCTTTTCGTGCAGAAAGCGCCCATTGAGGGCGATTATGCAGGCCGCTCGGGAGAGCTGCGGTCCCAGGGACAAACTTTGAGCTGCCCTGCCCAACAAACATGGAGAGAGTATGGCTTCTGCGGCTTAAATGGCGTAGACATCGCGCAGGTAACGCCCACCCTTTTTCATCGCTTTCACGTATTGCTTGGCACCATCCTCGTCCATGCCGCCATGATCGCGTATGATCTGGTGCAGGGCCTGATCCACATCTTTGGCCATGCGCAGGGCATCGCCACAGACATAGAAATGTGCACCGTCATCTATCCAGCGCCACAGCTGCTCCCCGCGTTCAATAATGCGGTGCTGCACATAGATTTTATAGTCCTGATCACGGCTAAAAGCCAGGTCAAGTTGGTGTAAACTGCCATCGCTGTGCAGTGCGGAGAATTCATCGCCGTAGAGAAAGTCGGTGGCAACGTGTTGGTCGCCAAAAAAGAGCCAGTGACGGCCTTGTGCACCCAGGGCCAGACGCTCTTGCAGGAATGCTCGAAAGGGAGCAATGCCTGTGCCGGGGCCAACCATAATGATGTCGGTCTGAGGATCTTCGGGGAGTTGGAATTTTTTTGCGTGATGAACAAATACCTCAAGACTGCTGCCGACTGGGGCCCGTAGGCCCAAATAGCTTGAGGCCACACCTTCGCGCACGCGGCCATGACTTTCCCAAGTGACGATGCCCACGGTGAGGTGAATCTGGTTGGGGTGCGCGAGTGGTGACGAGGCGATGCTATACAATCGCGGCAGCAGTGGGCGCACATGTGCGCAGAGTTCAGTGGGGCTCAGGCATCCGTGCGGGAGAAGTGCCAACACGTCCCACAGGTCACGGCCATCACAAAACGCTTTGCGCAGGTCCGTGGCTTGTGGGTCAGCCAGCGCGCGCAAGGAGGCATCGCTGCTGCGCTCAGCAACCTGATCAAGCAGGGTTTTGGGGATGCGAGTGATTTCCCCACGACAGAGGGCTTCTCGTAAGGGCAGGGGGCTACTGTGCTTGGCGAGCGTGACCATGGTATCGTCGGCCGTGCCCAGCCAGGCAATGATGCGTTCAACCAACTCGGGGTTATTGCGGGGGAGCACCCCAAGACTATCGCCAGGCCGATGGGGAAGAAGTTGTCCGTCAACACGCACCTCAATGTGGCGGGTATCCTTGGCCGAGCCAGCCCCATTGAGACAGCGTTGGCTGTGGACTATTCCCTGGTAAGGGTTCTGTGCGCTATATGGTTTCTGATCGGACATACTCACTCCCGCTAAGATGTTGTGACGACAAGGGTATGCGCGCCGTCAAGAGGGGCGACGATTGGGGGCATCGCCCATAGTTCCTCGCGCGCTATCCTGCCGCACCAGCATCACAGTCGTATACCTGCACCTTGCTCCAGAGGTCACGACACTGGTCAATAAATACCTGGTGTTGCGGATCGGCCTGATACGCATCATGATCGGCAACACTTTGAAACATGCATATCAAAGCGTAATCATAACTGTGATCGACTACCGCGCGCGCTTCGGTGCTGGCGGGTTGACCAATCCAAACTGCTGAGGCGCTGTCAATATTGCCGAGCATCATAATGCCGCGGCGAAAGGTTTCTTGCTGTTCGGCTGTCAGATCGCTTTTGAGCCAAAAATACACCGTGTGAATGATCATTAGCGCTCCTATTCAATGGGAAGTTGAACCGATGCTAGATTGCCTGAAAAGGGTGCAACCGCCCACAGGGAAATAATCTACAACTGTTTGGTGGAGCATTGGACAGATCCTTGGTAAGCACCTTGGTGGCGTGCCCCACGCTTTGCTGTAGGGGCCATTCTACCCTTTGAGAATCCCCGCTAACCTGCCATTATAAGCTTCCTATGGAAGAATACCCAACCACCATCAAGCCAGGCATGGCGGTAACCATCTTGGCATCTCACTTGGCAAGCTGTATTCGCATGGCGGCATCAGTCGTGGGCGAACAGCGGCAGGCCAGTACGCGCTATGAGCGTGCTCGGGCTATTAGTCAGCGGCTTACGGGCGATGATCGGGCGGCAGATGTGGCCGCAAGTAAAGGCGATGATCAATTGGAAGCGCGGGCTTTAAGTGACATCCAGGCCTTTGCTGATGCCATGCGCCACCTTCCCTTGCTCCATGCCGATGATGCCGACGAGCGTCAACAGGCCATCGAGCACTACCGTCGGGTTTTAGATGTCTTAGAGGGACGCATGGGCCCCCGTCGGGCGCAGCAATATCGTTTTGATGCAGAACTGTGCGAACGCTGCCTGCAAACGGTGGAGGGACAGTAATTATGGCCTTATTCGGCTGGCGTAAAAAAACCCACGATGACCAAGATCATGATTCTGCAGCGGCGCAACGGCATCAGGCAGATATTCCAGAAGAGCCCGAACAACCTGTGGACGAGGCTTGGCAACGCCTGGAGACGGCGATAGAATCTCATCCCCTGTTTCGTTTGGTGACCTTTGATGGCCTTTACTGGATTGACCCTTTTAACGGTGAGTTGGTGTCAGCGCCCTTTGATCTTGAAGATACGGTGCGTTCACATTTTCAAGAGCATGATCATTGGCGTGGTAGCCGTACCCGCTCAGCAGTGCAGTTGTATAGCCAGCGTTGGTTGCGCTGGCTTGAAGAAGAACTGGATAATGATCCGCGCTTTCAACTATTCACCGATGATGGTCAGTGGTTCAATCCGCACAGTAAAGAAGCGAGTGAAAGCATTAGTTCGGAGATGCTTGATCGCCGAGGACATTTTATTAAGCGCATTGCCCAAGAGCTTGCCCAATCACCTGAGGCCTCGCCCCACGAGATGGACAGCCTTGAAGAACTGGAGGTGATTTTAGGGCGGCGCGCCCCGCCCCCCAAGCAGGAGGACGAACCAGGGCAAAAGAGCGGCATCCGCCTTGCCCAGTCTGCCCTACCTGGCAATAGCACCACACGCTACCCAGCTGTAGACCCCAATCAGCCGCCTCCTGGAACAGCCGCCTACGTACCTCCTGGGGCAGGTCATGCCGTTCCTCCAGGACATGGTTCAAGTGCCTACTATCCCGCCCAGTCGCCGGTTGCCCCGCAACCAACGCCAACCGCGGGTGGGTCGTCCCAGGTCTATGCTCCCAATGATATTCCTGCCCTGGCGGCAGCGTTTCCCAGTCAGGCTCAGGCCTTAGTCGCCAACGCGGTACGTGATGTGCAGCAGGCCCATGCTTTAAGTGAGCAGGATCTGCAGCAGCGACTGCAGGCGCAGGTTGCGCCGAATCCGCTTCCGCAAGATGCAACGGCCTTAATTGAGTGTATTGCCGAGCTCAAGCACAGTCTCGATCAAGAGCGCGCCCGCAACCAAGGCCCCAGTAACCAAGAATTATATAACTGCCTGATTAGTCTGCGCGATGATGTTGGCAGTGGTCAACATCGGCGTGATGGTGGTGAGGCATCCCATGATCGTCCACCAGTGGTTTCGCAGAAAGACTTGGGCAGCGATGCCATTAACCAATTGGTGTCGAGTTTACGCAGCATCTCTTTAGTTGCCGAACGCATTGTTCAAGATGATTCGCGGGCGATAACGGCTCGTTCACCTCGTGATGATGACGAGTTGGATCAGATCTTCCCTGCCCCTGATGGTGGACCACCAGAAGGCCCTGTTACTGCGCATGAAGGCGTTGATCTGGATGCCGAATTAGAAGAAACGCTTGCTGATGATGAGGCGGATGACGCCGAGGATCAGGATCATCGTGAAGACATGGAAAGGGCCATATCTGTGCAAGGCCATCTCTTGGGGGGTATACCAGCCCTCAAGGGTGTCGAGCTAGCTCTAGAATATCAGCCATTTAGTAGCATCGGCGGAGATTTTTACCAGGTATTTAAGCTCAGCGAAGACCGTTTTTTCTTCATGGTAGGCGATGTGAGCGGCCACGGCGTTCAGGCCGCATTGATTGTAAGCTCGATTGTAAATTCATTAAAAATTATTTTGCGCCGTGCTGCCGACATGGAACTGACGGAAATTATCTGCGAGCTCAATGATTATATGCGTGAATGTCTTCCGAGTGGCAAGTTTTTCACCTCTTTTTCCGGCATTATTGACACCTCCCAGCCTGAGGCAGTTAAGTTAGAGTGCATCACCTCAGGCCATCACCCCACCATCTGTCTCAATCCACGAGAGGCTGAGCCCATTCGCGAAATTGGCCGTAGTGGTATGGGGATTGGCTTAGTTCGTTCGGAGATCTTTAGTAAGCAGGTGCGTTCGGATCGCTATATCCTTAATCGCGGTGATGTATTGGCCGTCTATACGGACGGCATTACCGAAACCATGGATGAAAACGGTGATGAGCTTGGCGAGATGCTGGTGCGCTGCTCCTTCTTTAATCACCTTGATAAGCCTCCCGCCGAGCAGATTCAAGCAGTCCTGCGTGATATAGCGGAGGAATCCGATGGGGTGGTGAATGATGACCTAACCGTGATGGTGATCCGCATTCTCTAGGCAATAGGTTTTCATCTCTGAGGCTATAAGATCTTACCCATTGGACGGTGGGGGCTGATCCTTGCCTGAGCGCTGTTGAAGAATTGCCGCAGTAGCACGCGAGGGGCTGCCATCCAGACTGGTGGTGCCGCGACATGAGCGCACACTGCAACCGTAAAAGGGACCATAGCGGCCATTGCGCAGGTGCATTTCCTTGCCACACAGTGGACAGGGGTGGGCGGCCGTACGAGCAGCTTGTGCGGCCTGTTGATCAAGCGGATCATAGGCAAGGCCAGCTCTACGGGCGGCATCGCGCACAGCGAAAGCGGCATAGGAAACCACTTTGTGCCAGTTGCTCTCACCACGGGCGATGGCATCAAGGGCCCCTTCCAAGCGGGCAGTGTAGCTGAGATCAATAAAATCTCCGGCGAAGTGCTGCATTAGGTAGTCGGTTACGGTACAGCCGGTTTCGGTGGCATGGAGTTTACGCCGCCGCTCTTCCACGTATCCACGTTCGAGAATGGTGTTCATGATAGCCGCATACGTGCTCGGTCGGCCGATACCTTCTTTTTCCAGACGTTTAATCAGGCTGGCTTGGGTGTATCGAGCTGGAGCCTTGGTACTGCGCTCCACCGTTGCGATATCATGGCAGTGCACGGGATCGCCCTCTGCACAGGCAGGAATAGACCGCGCTGAGGCAGCGGCCTCATCGCCGTCGGAGGACGAACGCTTCTTTTTCTTTGTCGATTCTTCGGTGCTGTCCTCGCCCAGGCTGCGCCAACCGGCTTGGCGAACACGCACTGCTTTGGCCTGAAAAATCCCCATGGGGGCGCGACTGCCATCCTCCATGCGCCAGGAATCTGGCGCCACTGCCACATCAAGGGTGGTGATCTGGTCAATGCCATCAATCATTTGACAGGCAATAAAGCGTTCCCATATCAAACGGTAAAGGGCGCCAGTATCGCCGCTACTTCCCGCAGCATCAGGTCCGCGCTGAGGCGTTGTAGGGCGGATGGCTTCGTGGGCTTCCTGACTATTGGCGCTTTTGGTGGAGTAAATGTTGGCTTGCTGCGGCACCATTTCAGGGCCAAAACGCTCTTTGATGATTGTGCGTGCGGCGGCTATGGCCTCTGGAGCAAGACTTACCGAGTCGGTACGATGGTAGGTAATGAGGCCGTCTTCAAATAGCTTTTGCAGGGTGGCCATGGTGCGTTTGGGGTTCATTCGTAGGCGCACCGATGCCGCTTGTTGGACGGTTGCGGTGGTGAAGGGTGGTGGTGCCCGGCGTCGCTGCTGCCGCTGCTGGCGTTGCTGTACCTGCCACGATTGGCGCAGACACCAATCGGCGGCAGCCTGGGCAAGTTGGCGACTGTGCAGACGATGTCCGAGATCTTCACCCTTCCAGCGGATTAAACGCACGGTAATGGGAGATGCCTCAGATTGGGTCTGGCCCAGGCTTACCTGTGCGTCGAGGGTGTAGTAGGTGGTGCTGGCATGGGCGGCAATGGCGCGTTCGCGTTCTACCACCAAGCGCAAGGCTGCCGACTGCACCCGCCCCGCACTGCGTGCTTGGCGGTCTCGCGTACCCTGTCGGAGGGTGGGCGAAACAATCCAGCCCACAACCCGGTCCAATACTCGGCGCGCTTGCTGGGCATCGACAAGATTCTGATTGAGACTCCGCGGCTCATTCACCGCCTGTCGCACCGCCTCGGCGGTAATGGACTGAAAGACAACGCGCTGATAGCGGTGGTTGGGGCCAAGAATGCGTGCCACGTGCCAGGCGATTGCTTCCCCTTCACGGTCTGGGTCGGTTGCCAGAAGGATGTCTTGGGCCTGCCGAGCAGCACGCTTAAGGGCGGCGATCGCTTTGCCCGCCCGCTCCAGTGGCTGATATTGGGGGAGAACCTGGCCATCGCAAAATTGCACGGCCAAGTCCCCGCTTGCCGGAAGGTCGGCAACATGGCCAAAACTTGCCACCACTTCCGTGTCGGGGCCCAAGAATCCTTTGATTTTTCGAATCTTATTGGGGGACTCTACAATCACCAGGCGCATCGGCACTCCATATGTACTCCAGGATGCACGAGGTAGTTAGAGGGCCATAGCTTGCAGTTGTTCCAGGGAGACAAATTCCAAGGAAGAAATGTGGGTTGCCGAAAGTTTAACCTTCGGCGCCACCCCTGCTTCAAGGGCCTGCTTCCAACGCAATACACATAAGCACCAGCAATCGCCCTCTTTCAATCCCGGGAAAGCGTATTCAGGTCGAGGGGTGATAAGATCGTTGCCTTGGGCGGCACTGAATTGCAGAAAACGATCAGTGACCTCGACGCAGACCAAATGCAGCCCCTGGTCTTCAGCCCCCGTATGGCAATGCCCATCACGGTAAAAGCCGGTCAAGGGGTCAAAGCAGCAGGGTTGTAGGGGCTCCCCCAAGACATTTTTGGCCGAAGAAGTGGTGTTACTCATGAGCGATCCTTACTAAGCGGAGGTGTTTAACGAGGCTTGGTCACACCATAACGCGGGCAGGCTTGGCTCAACGGGCAGCTACTGCACTTGGGGCGCTGCGGTCGGCAGTATTCACGCCCCAGGCGGATAAGCTGGTGGCAGAGCTGGGTCCAGCGATGTGCCGGAAAGCGACGGCGCAGGTCGGCTTCGATTGCGCTCGGTCGTTGCTGACGGCTTAAACCAAGGCGCTGACTGCAGCGCTGCACATGACTATCAACGGCAATCGCCGGGACTTGGAGGCGGTTGGCCAAAACCACTGCGGCAGTTTTGGCGCCGACCCCTGGCAGCTGGCACAGGGCCTGGGCATCGCGCGGCATGACCCCTTGATGCTGCTGAAGAATAACCCGGGCGCATTCATGAATCGAACGCGCCTTGGCCCGATAGAAGGGCAGGCGTGAGAGCAGCCGTTCTAACTGGGGAAGAGCAATGGTGGCATAGGCCTCAATCCCACACAGATGTTCCTGAAGTGAGGCCATAACCTGATTCACTCGTGTGTCGGAGGTTTGTGCCGAGCAGATGACGGCGACCAAGAACTCAAAAGGGTCTGCAGCCAGGAGCTCGCATTGCGCATCAGGCCAATGCTCTTGTAGGCAGTTATCGATGAGGCGCACCTCAGGCATGGGCAAATCTGACATGGTGCGGGTTAGTCCATGCGGCCCATGCGGCCAAGGATTTTAAAGATGGGCAGCAGTAGCAGCATGGGCAGGGCTAACAATGGTAAGAAGGCGAGGACAACCAGGACATCGAAAAGGATAATGCCCGAGAGTCCGCGAACCATAAACACCCCGATCAAGGCCCGTCGTGCATGGACAATGGCGGGCACGAGTATGCTCGCCAGGCGACCCACGGCCCAAATACTACCGCCAATCATGGCAATGATCAGCAAAGTGGCTTGGGTTGCTTGCCGTTCGACTATAAAATCGCGCAAGAGCACCGATGTGGCCACCTGCCAGATGACCAGGGCCAGGGCGCTGAGCAGGAGCCCGCTGCCAATCAAGAGCTCCCAGCGATAGCTGCGTCGGTGTTCGAGCTCAGAAATCAGGGTGATGGCAAAAATATACAGGCCAAGGAAGAGGGGGTACTGATTGGCAGCGTATCCAGCAATATTGCCACTACTGGAGCCGCTGGAGAAAGCCCCGCTCATCTGTAAAAGTACTAAGTCAAAGTGTTCATTGCCCAGAATAAGGAGGGCAAAGAGAGCATGCCCAGCTCGGGTCAGGGCCATAATGCTGCTGCCAAGCCACGGAATATGCTTGCCCCCAAAATTATATAACAGGGCACAGGTAAGGAGGAAGCCGGCCATATAAAAACCACGCCAGCCCAATTGCGTGGCGCAGACCAGGGTAAGCGCAATCAGCGCGCATCCGGCAATAAATGCCGTGGGCAGAGCCACCTGGCCACTGGGCAAGGGCCGACGCGGATTAATCTCGGCATCCCGTGAGACGTCTGCGATATCGTTCCACAGCATTCCACAGGCATACACCCCACACGACACCAGGGCCACCCAAATAAAGGCAGTGCCACTTTGCGCCGCCTGCTTCACGATATCAATGAAGTCTAGGCCTGTGCTGGCCAACATTGCCAGGGCATTACTCACCAGAGTGGTAATGCCAGCAATACGCAGAAGTCGAAACCAGTGAAGCATGGTGCAGCAGTGTGGCGGCAAGCCGACGCGAGGCAACAGGAGTAGGCTGGCCCCTCCCAGGGCGACTCGAAGCTCACCATGGGGGTGGCCGAGCTCTTAGGGCCAAGCAAGCGTCCAGTCGTTTAGGCGCCCTTTCATATATCGTCCCTGTGACGGAGGTCCTCAGGTGGTTCGGCTGGATCAAGGTTGGCATACAATTGGGAGTAGAGACCATTGTCAGTGATGAGGCTGGTATGATCCCCATCTTCGACAATGCGGCCATGCTGCACCACGACAATGCGATCAGCATCGCGAATAGTGGCCAAGCGGTGGGCGACAACGATGGCGGTGCGACCGCTCATCACTCGCGTCAGGGCCTTTTGAATCAGACCTTCGGTGCGTACATCAACGGCACTGGTGGCTTCGTCGAGAATGAGGATGGTGGGATCGGCAATCCAGGCCCGCAGTAAACAGATTACTTGGCGCTGACCGTGGCTCAAAAATTCACCGCGTGGTCCCACTTCGCTGTACCAGCCCTGTGGGAGTTGCTCAATAATCCGACTTACCTCCAGGTTCTCTGCCTGGGCAATGAGCGCTTCATCGCTCATGTCTGGCCGTGCCAGTCGCAGATTGGCAAGCACAGTGCCAGAGAAGAGTACATTGTCTTGGAGCACCAAGGCTACGTGTCGTCGCAGATCGGCCTGGGGTATGCCACGCAGATCGCGTCCATCAATGCTGATGGAGCCCTGCTGAGGGTCATAAAAGCGGGTGAGGAGCTGCACCAGAGTGCTTTTGCCGTGGCCCGTGGGGCCCACGATGGCAACGGTGCTGCCACTAGCTATGTGTAAGTTAATATCTTTGAGAACCCAATCTGCCGCAGGGTTTTCGTCGTAGCGGAAGTGAACCTGCGCGATGTCGATCTGACCTTTGAAGGGGCGATCGAGGGGCCGCGCA
The DNA here is from genome assembly GCA_007693455.1 of Planctomycetota bacterium. GTDB lineage: Bacteria > Planctomycetota > UBA11346 > UBA11346 > UBA11346 > REDP01. The sequence continues at coordinate 15,621 of REDP01000242.1, forward strand.
TGGGCATCATCCTGGATTTCGGGTTGATTGTCGAGGAGGAGAAAGATGCGCTGACCGGCTGCAGCCCCCGAGCTGGCCCGTTCAAAAAGGTCTCCTACTTCCATAAGTGGGCCGAGGAAGAGAAAGACATAGAAGATGCACTCAATGAGGCGTCCTGGGGTTATTTCATCGGCAGCCAAGGCGCCACCCCCGGCAATAATAACCACGCAAATACCGAGGGTAAACAAGAGAAAAATATAGGGCATAAACCAGCCCCATCCCCAGGCGGCAACAATTGCCGCCCGATCAAGGTCATTTAGAAGATGGTTGTAGGTGGTTTTATTGCGGTCTTCGGCAACGGATTGCTGAATCAGGCGCACCCCACTTACGGTTTCTACTAAATGCGCTGTCACGCGACTTTGCTGTTCATTAATGCGGCCGTATATGGCCGTGCCAATGCGCTTAAACAATACAATCGAGGCGAGGAGAAGGGGGGCCAGAATGAGTAGGCCCCACAATACTTGCGGCAATACCAGAGAGAGCATGATTGCGCCGCCAGCGCAGCGTAAAACCATTCCCAATAGTTGAGGAATGCCTTCCAGGAAAAGGGGTTGAAGGCTTTCAACATCTCGATCAACGCGGGCGACAACCCGGCCCGCGCGAGTGCGGTCAAAAAACCGCACTGATAATGATTGCACATGGTCGTAGAGGCGTATTCGCAGGTCAGCCAACAAATCTACTACTACTGAAACAGCCCATACTCGTGCAATGATAAGGAAAACAAAGCGCCCCAGCCATAAACCGGTGAGGCCCGCAGCAAGAATCAGCGCCCATGTCCAATCGAGCTCAGTTGCTTCCAGCTCAGCCACAAGGCCGACATCGGCTAATTGACCGATAAACCAGGGGCGAGCAACAATGGCTAAAACGGCAATTGCTTGCAGGAGAAGAATGGCGGCAATTGCTCCTGCTTGTGGTCGCAGTAAAGCTAGGAGCCGATGCAAGGTGCGGCGATCAAGGCGGCGTTTGGCAAAGTCAATTTCTCGTTGGAGTTCGGAGCCGCTCATGATGCAGCCTCCTCATCACAGCCAAGGAGTGCCGCATATGCCGGATAGGTGTCCTGGAGGTCCGCATGGCGGCCGACGGCGCGAATGCGACCATCTTCAAGCCAAGCGACCTGATTGGCCAAGCGCACGGTGGATAAGCGAGATGTTGCCAGGATAACCGTACAGTCACTGCATACCTGGCGTAGTCCTTCCAGAACGCGCATTTCGGTAGTGCTATCCAAGGCGCTGGTGGCATCATCCAAGACGAGTACCTGTGGCTGGGCAAGAATGGCACGAGCCAAACATAAGCGCTGCTTTTGCCCGCCGGAAAGCGTGGTACCGCGTTCACCAATGGCACTCGCCAGGCCCTCGGGCAATTGTTCCACAATGTCTTCGGCTGCTGCTGCACGCAGAGCTTGTTGGAGGAATTGTGGCGAGGCATCGGGTGCGGCGAGGCGAAGATTGTGTTCCACCGATGCTGAGAACAAAAAAGCCTCTTGCGGTACCACGTGAATAGCTTTGCGCAGAGCATTGCTATCGGCTTGTCCCAGGGGGAGTGTTTCGCCAGAGTCCGATCGCAGGAAAATCTGACCGTGATTGGGGTCCCGCAGGCGTGGGAGAAGATCAAAGAGCGTGCTCTTGCCGCTGCCCGTGGCTCCCACGAGCGCGGTAATGCTGCCTGGACTGATGTTCAGATTACACTCATCAAGAACCATGTGGGGGCCAATGCGTACGCCAACATTGCGCAGTTCTATGCCCAGAGGTGCTGGCGGCAGGGCTTGCGGACCGCTGCTGATAGTGGGGACGGCATCAAGAATTTCGCGGATGCGTGCTGCTGAAGCGCGCGCCTCATAAAACAAGGCAAAACCACGGGCCAAGCCCTCAATGCGAAAGACCACCGACACTAGCATCATAACCGTGGCGGTAAGCTGGCCCACATCCATGGTCCCCTGGCTGACCAGCCATACGGCAAGAAAGGTGCAGACACCATGATTGAGGGCAACGACGAGCTGCGGCAGTTGCAGTCGCCATTCGCTGGCCTGTTGGGCCCGCCGCGTTGACCCAGCAAAGGCATCAACGAGTCGGCGGAAGGCACTGCTGCGGAGCTGTTCCAGGCAAAATGCTTTAATGACCCGTACGCCGCTCACGCCTTCACTCAAGTCCTGGGTCAGCCGATCGTAGCGGTCCCCTGCATGACGGTCGAGGCGTACCAGCAGTGGTGCCTGCGCCCACATTAGGGCAATGGCGATCACCAAGGCAATACTCGTCACCAAGGCGATGCTGCTATGGTACCATAGCATCAAAGCAATCACCCCAGAAAGAAAAAGTGCTGTCTCCAGAACCATGCGAGAACCATGGATAAGGGCATCGCGAACCTTATCCCCATCCCGAGTGGTGCGGGCGATGATGGCCCCCGCTCCATGTTCCCGGTGCCAGGCAAGATCCAATGTTTGGATACAGTCAAGGACCAGGAAACGCAGGTGATGAAGGAGGGTGTGGGTCAGGGCTACGGCACTTACCGTGGCCATCCAGGCCACCATTCCGCGGCCGATGGTAAAGCCGATCAAGATCATTACCCACCACCAGGCTCGGCTATAGTCCAGGCCATCATCAACCACTTGCACCGCCACACCTTGACTTAAGTCGCGAAAGGCGAGGCCGATGAGGTGCTGGGTTATGGGTATGGTGGTATTTGCCGCCACCGCCAATACCACCGTGAGGAGCAAGAGCCACGGGTGCTGACGTAGATAGGCAAAGAAGCTCAGTAGTGGGAAACGGTGGGGGCGCGGCATCATCAGCCGTTACCAGAGTCTACACAATAGTGGGTGCGCATGAGGGGGCCTATGGTGGTACGGGGATGCATGGTGCCAGTTGCAACTTGCGCCAGGCGAACAATCTAGGACAGCATGCTCCCTGTTACCCTCCATAGCTACCTGGTGTTGGACGTGGCCGTCTGTGGCGGCGCGGCTGCGGCCATCACGGTGCTTGAGCCCTTGGCGGCTGAAGGTCTGGTAACCATGGTGCAACTGCGCGATAAGCGTGGCAGCGACGCGCAAGTGGTTGACCTCGCCAAGCAGATGCAGGCCACGCTGCGCCCGCGCAGCATTCCCCTGCTTCTCAACGACCGATGGCATCTGGTTCAGGCCTGTGGAGCTGATGGGGTGCACCTGGGCCAGGACGATGGCGACCTGGCTCAGGTGCGGGAGGCCCTCGGTACACAGGCTATTATTGGGCGCTCCATTGATCATCCGCGGGAGTGGCAGGCAGGGCATGATTATCATGGCATTGGCCCCATTTTTTCCACCAGCCATAAAGGAGACGCCGGCCCAGTCGTGGGATGTGCGCGATTGGCGCAATGGCGATCGGAAATTCCTGGCCCTCTGGTGGCCATTGGTGGCATTACCGTTGATAATGCCCAGCAGGTTATGGAGACAGGCGTAGACGGAGTTGCTGTGTTAGGGGCTATTTGTGCAGCCGCAGACCCCACCAGCGCCGCACGCCGTCTTCAGCACGCCCTGAGACGAGCGCACACGTGACAGCCACAGCCCTCAGTATAGCAGGATCAGATCCCAGTGGTGGAGCTGGCATTCAGGCTGATCATAAAACCTTTGCCAGCCATGGAGTATATGGCTGCAGCGTGATCACTGCCTGTACCGCACAAAATACCCGTGGCGTAGAAGCCGTTGAAATCCTCCCCGCCAGCTTTGTTCGCCAGCAGCTGCAGACGCTGCGTGATGACGTGGCCATATCTGCCGCGAAAACGGGAATGTTGGCCACTGCTGCCATCATTGATGCGGTGGTGGAGCACTTGCACAGCCAGCCTCTGCCGCAGTTGGTGGTCGATCCGGTAATGGTTGCCACCAGTGGCCATCGCTTGCTTGACCAAAGTGCCGAAGACGCCCTACGTCAGCACCTTCTTCCCTTGGCCCAGGTGATAACCCCCAATCTCCCTGAAATTGGTGTGTTGCTGCGCACGCCGCCGCCCCAAACCATTGACGATATGCGCGCATGTGCTCATGCCCTGTGGCAGCTATCAGGGGCAGCGGTTTACCTCAAGGGCGGCCATGGGCAGGGGGATGATAACGATGCATTAGTCGATATCTTTTTTGATGGCCAAGCAATGACTGTTTTCACTTACCCCCGTATTGCGACGCGCAATACCCATGGTACCGGTTGTAGCTTGGCTGCAGCGATAACGGCCCAATTGGCTCGCGCCGTGCCATTGCCTGACGCGGTTGCGAAGGCGCGGGCATGGATGCAGCAAGCGATTACTGCTGGGGTTGCTTTGCATATTGGTCGGGGCAATGGGCCGATCGACCATCGCGTATGAGGGGTGACACACCACGCGAGACACTGAGCGTATGAACGTAAAGGAGAAAACGATGACCAAGGAGTATCTTCGCTGGGGCATTATTGGCTGTGGAAATGTCTGCGAGCGCAAGAGCGGGCCACCGTTGCAAAATCTTCCCCATTGCCGCTTGCTGGCGGTAACCCGTCGTGACCCAGTGGCAGGAAGGGATTTTGCCCAGCGCTTTTCCTGCGATTATGAGCCTAGTATTGAAAGTCTCCTTCAGCGTGCCGACATTGATGCGGTCTATATCGCCTCACCAGATGCGCTCCATCATGAGCATACGCTGGCCTGTGCAGCGGCAGGAAAAATGGTCTTGGTGGAAAAGGCTATGGCCAGCAATGCGCAGCAATGTGACGCCATGATTGCTGCCTGCCAAGAGCGCGATCTTCCCTTGGCGGTGGCCTATTATCGGCGTTGTTATCCCTCGATTCTACGTGCTCAGCAACTCCTTGAGGAGGGGGCGATTGGCCGGCCTCAGCGCTTATGGATGAATGATCAATTTCCCACCTCGCATCGCATCGATTTGGCGCATTTTTTCTTTGCTGACGGGGAGTCCGTGCGGGTTGACGCAGGGGCATTGCCACCTGACTCCCATGCCGATCACGGTAATATTTTGCAGGTGCGGCATGGTAATGGCGCCGTGAGTGTAATGAATGTGGACTGGCGCGAGAATCATGATGTGGAACGCGTCATTATTGATGGCAGTGCCGGTCGCTTGGTAATTGATGATTTGAAGGCTGGGCGCATGTGGCTCATCGATGAAAAGGGGAAAGCCCAGGAACATCATCAGCCTCCCTTGCCCTGGACGCATCAGGGCTTAATGGATCAGGTTGCAGCCTGCTTCTTGGGGCGGGCAACCAATCCCTGCGATGGCCAGGAAGGCCGTAAATCAACGGTCATTCTTGACGCAATTGCCCAGGCGGTGGAAACTGATGGCTGGTGTCTATTGGACTACCGTAGTGGCTAAACCAATGTAATGTCAATAGTGCCCCGCCTTTCGGCGTTTCTTCTCGCATATATTGGCAGCAGGAAACGGTGTTGTCGGTGCCGTGAATATGGGGCCCTCTTGCGACATTACCGTATCGTTTGAAGGGAAGTCTCAAAGCCAAGGCTATCGTGTTTAGGCTCGAGGGGGGTGCTTGTAGGCCTCGTCTTAGAGATCTCCCAGATTCTCACGGTCAGCTCAAAGCCCACATCCCATCGGCTCAAGTGCTAGACTTCGGTTTGCGTCACCTGACGCAGGCACTGTGTAAGGTCCGCAAGACTGAATGGTTTCTGTAAGAACCCATTGACATGATGCTTGATGAGTCGCTGATCAATATCGTCTTTCCCAAACCCGCTCGCAATAATCACAGGCACGGTGGAGGACCGTTGACGAATGGAAGCCAGGGTTTCACTGCCATCCATCACTGGCATGGTCAAATCAAGGATGATGGCGCTGTAATCACACTTCTGGCGATGGTCGATGCGCTCTAGCGCTGCAACGCCATGTTCGGCCAATTCGGTGGAAAAGCCTAGCGACTCAAGCATATGCTGGCCAATGTCGCGTAGATGAGGTTCATCGTCAACCAAGAGGACACATCCCTGGCCCTGCCAATTGGTATCAGAGCCGTTAATCAACGATTCTGTTTGGGCAAGTGGAGCGGTGGGGAAGTAGCAGGTAAAAGTGCTTCCCTCCCCTTCTTCGCTGGCAACGGTTATAAATCCTTGGTATGCATTGATAATGCCGTGTACAGCGGCCAAGCCAAGGCCGCGGCCGTTTTCTTTGGTGGAGAAAAAGGGGCTAAATAAATTGCGTTTGGTGACGGCATCCATTCCACAACCACTATCGCGCACTTGTAGAACCGTAAACGTCCCCGGCTCAAGCGCATGTTCGGGTGCTTGCAGGGCAAGAAATGCCGCATCGCACTGCTGACTCAAGCAAGAGATGTGTATGTCGCCAGGATTGCCCTGAAGTGAGTCTGAGGCATTAAGTAAAAGATTCATGACTACTTGGCGTAATTGACTGGGGTCTGCCATTACTGGCGGGGGAGCAGGATCAAGGGCGGTGTGGAGCGTGGCTTTTTTGCTGATATTGGTGGATAACAGGCGAATCATATCTCTGATCACTTCTGCGATGGACACAGGGCATTGCTCAAAACTTGTCTTGCCGGTATAGGCCAGCATTTGTCGACAGAGGTCCGATGCGCGAACGGTGGCGTGGATCACTTCGTTGAGTGAACTCAAACACTTGCCTGCATCTGCGTAACGCATTTTAGCGAGTTCCGCATGGCCCATAATGGCCATGAGAATATTATTGAAATCGTGAGCAATGCCGCCAGCCAAGATGCCTAAGCTCTCAAGATGTTGGCTTTGTTGCATGCGTTGTTCAATGGCCTTGCGTTCTTTTTCACCTTTGCGCTGGGCGCTGATGTCGAGGATAATACCTTCAAGTCCAATCGCATTGTGGGAACGATCGTAAATGCCGCTACCACGCTCCCAGACCCATTTCTCTTCCCCGTTGCAATCGCGAATACGATATTCAATGGTAAATCGGCTCTGTTGTTCCAGGGCTTTGCGGGTGATGCCGTCCACCATGGCGAAATCATCGGGATGAATGAGATGCTTGAAGTTGCCAATTTCATCAAGGGCTTGAGCGTCTTCGGCAAGTCCGAATACTCCCATGCCACCTTGGGAAAGAAAGGTGAGAGTGAAGTCGTCATCGGCCATGCAGCGATAGATCGCGCCTGGACAGTTGTTCATAATACTTTCGAGTTGGCGGCGCTGCTCTTCAAGCATGTGCTGGTGCTGTTGCCGCTCAGTTACATCCCGATCGGTGCCGCGGAACCCCAAGAGCTCACCCTGGGCATCAAAAAAAGGGCGGGCTGAGGATTCCAGGATAACCAAGCGTCCATCTTTGTGGACATTGGGATTGAGTTCTTTATCAAAGCCCTGCTTGTTTTGGACAAAAGAGGCAAAATGTTGACGAAAGTGGTCTTGCTGATCAGGAAGGAGACGGGCGAATATTTCGGTGCCAAGCAGTTCCTCGGGACTATACCCTAAGAGGTCCTGGCAACGAGGGTTGGTGTAGCGAATGATGCCTTGGCGATCAATTTCCCAAATCCAGTCGCTCGTGGTATCGAGGAGGATCTGCAAGTGTTGTTGAGGGTCGTCTGGGGTCACGATGCGGCTCGATTTACTGGTAGTAGGAGATAAACTATTGTCTGCATAGTGAGTTTCTGAAGCAGCACAGCTTTATGGCGAAAGATAGCATAAGGATGAACAGCCCTTCGCGCAAGCTGGTAAAGTGGCTCTTTATGCAGCTCTCATGCATCATTGATGGTATTTAGACGTAGGCGTGTAGGGCCACATCAACCCGCGCTTGCGGCCACTGGTGCGGCGTTCTAATGCTACCACTTCAGGCATCTCAAGGGCCTGGTCTTTTGCGTAACACGATAACAGGTAGTAATGTATGGATGACTGTGGGGCTAGGGCGCGACGTTGCTTTGAGGAAAGCTTTGGACGAGGTCCACGCGAAGTGGTGCGTGCGCCTGGACGCGTAAACCTTATCGGCGAGCACACTGATTATAACGATGGCTTTTGCCTCCCCATCGCCATAGATCGCGGCATGTATATTGCATGGGATGTGAGTGCCCATGATGCGGTGCGGGTCTACAATGCCGATCCCAGTCTGCCGTCGACATCTATTCCTCTGCGGCAACCTTTGCACAAAGAGCCAGAAACGCCTTGGTATAGCTATATCCAAGGTTGCATTCAGGTGCTTCAGGATGCAGGCGTTGAGCTGCGCGGTTGTGACCTCGCTTTGTGTGGTGATGTGCCCATGGGCTCAGGACTGTCGTCTTCTGCGGCACTGGAAGTGGCAACTATTTTCGCCTTACTGCGGGCTTGTGAGCATCCGCTTTCCTTGCAGGAGGTGGCTGTTTTGGCTCAGCGTGCTGAAAACACCTTTGTCGGGGTGCAGTGTGGCATCCTTGATCAATTGAGTTCAGCCTGCTGTCGGGCAGGTCATGCTATGCTTATGGATTGTCGCAGTTTGGAACTGCAGCATGTCCCCATGGGGGACGATGTGGCGGTGGTAATCGCTGATACGGGTAAGCGTCGCGGGTTGGTCGATAGCGCCTATAACGAACGTCGCAGTCAATGCGAGATGGGAGCACGGGCGCTTGCTGTTTCGCACCTGCGTGATGTGACCATGCAGGGCTTAATGATGGCCCATGATCAGGGCGCCCTCGATACGCTTGCCAAGCAGCGCTGTGAGCACGTGGTGGCGGAAAATGGGCGAACGCGGGCCGCTGCGGCATGTATGCGCGCTGGCGATAGTGATGCTTTGGGTTTGCTGATGGATCAATCGCATGCAGATCTTCGGGATAAGTTTGCGGTAACCTGCCCGGAGCTGGATCATATGGTTGCCGTGGCCCGCTCCTTGCCAGGATGCTTGGGCGCACGTATGACTGGTGCAGGTTTTGGCGGCTGCACGGTCAGTCTCGTGCAGCGAGATGCGGCGGAGGATTTTGTCCCAGCCCTCCTTGCGGGGTACGCCCAGTATAGTCCCTTGCCTGCTGCTGTGTATGTGAGCGCAGCAGCTCCTGGTGTTGGTGTCGTTGCCTAGCAACGGATAACACCCGCTCAATCGTACATGTATAACCAAGGAATGTGCTCATGACTCTTGAACAACGACGGCAGCAAGCGGCTGTATGGCTGCACGGTATTGCTCGTCAGCCAGAGCGAACTCAATGCCCTACGGTAATGGGTTTTGATGGTTTTGTCGATAATATTATTGATGTGGTTGGCCGTCGTCAGGGGCCAGGATCGTATACTCCCTTGGCGACGATTGCTGATTTCGGAGCCCGTGTGACTGCTGCCGCAGGGCATAGTACCAATTTCGAACTGGTAGTGAAACAGCGAAAAATAGGCGGAAATGGTCCGATTATGGCCAACGCCTTGGCAACCTTGGGGCATCGTCTTACCTATATTGGTATTCTTGGGGATCAGTCGGTGGACCCCGCATTTGCCCCCTTAGTTGAGAAGGCTGAAAAGGTTTTTTCGCTTGGCGATCCTGCGCAAACGGATGCCTTGGAATTCGAAGACGGTAAGCTTATGCTGGGTAAGCTTGATCCCCTTGATCAGGTATCTGTAGCGCGATTGCGTGAGGTCGTAGGAGATGCGACCCTGCGCGAAATATTTGCTCAGGCCAGCTGTGTGGCAACGGTCAATTGGACCATGTTGCTGGAGATGAATGCACTATGGGATTTTCTCATTAAGGAAATTATTCCCCAATCATCGTCATCGCGGCCCTTGTGGTTTGTCGACCTTGCTGACCCGGCCAAGCGTACTGAAGATGATTTGCGCCAAGCCCTTGCCGGTTTGCAGCGTCTGCAGGAGCATGTTGACGTGGTTTTGGGTCTTAATGAAGCCGAAACACGCCAGGTATTAGCCGTTCAGGGGGGGCGCTGGGGTGGCGACAGTGAAGACGTGGCTGCGGCCCAGGAGGCTTGTGTGAGTCTGCGCGAATCCCTGGGCCTTGCCCGCGTGGTGTGCCATATGGTCCGTGGTGCGGCCTCTGCGAGTGCCGCCGAAGCGGCGGGTACCGAGGGGTTTTATGAGCCCAAGCCGTTGATTACCACCGGTGCTGGCGATCATTTCAACGCTGGATATCTCTGGGCTTTGGCTGCTGGGGCTAACGAGGAGGTGGCTTTGCTGCTGGGAACGGCAACCAGTGGCCATTACGTACGCACTGCCTGTTCACCCCAGGCAAGCGATCTGCTCAATCTCTTGCAGTCGGGTTGAGTATGTCAATGGCTTATGTTGTGACAGTGAAGCTGCGGTCTTGTCAGATCCATTCTTGCCACACAGTAGGCCTCCCCGCAGGGGTTCGGCAGCTCTTGCAGGCTAAGCATTAAGTGTCACTGGCAGCATGGTTGTCGTGGGTAATGCCTGCTTGTAGTGCTGGATTTGCTGTCGAGAGTTGTCTATCGTGAGCGAAAGAAAGGATGAAGGTTCTGTGAACGGACGGACAATCCCTCCCATTAATGCTGCCGATCCGGTGGAGTCTGCGTTGGGCAACGACCATGGCAGTGAGCTGCATGTTTTGTGGCCACAGGTCCTTGCCGGTCTTGAGGAGCGATTTAGTGGCGGCCAGCATGCTGGCGCGGTTCGTCTATGGTTAAGTTCAGGCAAAGTGCAGCCCCAAGAAGTCAAAGATGGCGTATTGCTGCTGGATTGTCCTACGGCCCTTTTTGCCCAGCAGATCCGTCGCCATTTTACGCAACACATTTGTGAATTGATGACCGAGCAAGCCGGTAGTCCCATCAGCGATGTGCAGTGTCGCGTAAACCGTCATTCTCTCGAGCGTCATCGCCGAGAGCTGCAGGCCAGTGAAGCCCAGGCTCAGGTTCAGCGTGCCTCCAACGCCATTGGCGGATCCTCTCGGCGCTCGCAAGAGAGCGGCTTTAAGATGCTTGAAGGCTTTGTGGTAGGTACCTGTAACCGAATGGCTTACGATGCTGTGCGGCGGATTATTGAAAGTCCAGAAAACCCAGTCAATCCGCTCTTCATTCATGGTGCTTCGGGCTTGGGGAAGACCCATTTGCTGCAAGGTCTTGCGGTGGCCTTTCGCGAGCGCTACCCCCACTCCCAGGTCCTTTACATGACCTGTGAGCAATTCAAGCATGCTTTTCTTGCTGCATGGAATAAAGGGCACGCCGATATGGATGCATTTCGTGTATCCATTCGCCATGCTGATTTACTGCTCATTGACGATATCCACTTTCTCTCCCGTGGTGAAGCAGTGGCAACAAAAAACGAAATGTTTTCCACGCTCAACGAGTTGGCAGGCCGTGGTAAGAAGGTGGTTATCACCTCCGATGCACACCCCAAAGACATCAAATATTTAGAAGATCGCTTTGTGCAGCGCTTTCAGGGCGGCCTAGTGGTAATGTTGGATCGCCCTGATGTGAAGGTGCGTTGTGAAGTGATTGCCGCCAAGGCGTTGAGCCAAGGTGCTGCTTTATCGCCGGAAGTTGTCGATTTTGTCGCCGACCATATTACCGACAATGTGCGCGAATTAGAGGGTGCAGTCAATAAGTTAGTCCATTACGCGGCAAGTTTTCATCGTAAGATTGACCTGAGCGTCGCTCGTCAGGCGCTTGCGGATACTATCGGTAGAGATGTGGTGGAGCCACGTTTGAAGATGATATTGCGAGTGGTTGCTGACTACTTTGATCTCTCGGTTGACGATGTTATGGGTAAAAGTCGTTCTGGGTCGCGATCTATGGCACGTCACATAGCCATGTACGTGCTCAAGCATGCTTCATCGGATACCTATGCGGCTGTTGGTGAAGCATTTGGAGGGAAGCGTCACTCTTCAGTGGTCTATGCCTGTGAGCAGGTAGCTAAGCATCGCGCCTCGGATCCCGATATGGATTCTTTTATAAACGATCTACTGATGCGTGTGCGACGAGGGTAGCTGAGCGAGGAATATCAATGAGCCTGCGCCAGGAAGCCATGCAAGCGTTTGAGGTTAAGGGCGCTCGGCCAGAATAAGGTTGGTATCTCAGTTGCGCCTTCCGACATTTCATGGGGAGATTGACGAGTATGCTGCTAGAGTTGTCGGTCCGTAATCTCCTGATTGTTGATGCCGTATGCATCGAACCAGGGGAAGGCTTGACCGTCATTACCGGGGAGACCGGTGCTGGTAAAAGCCTCCTCCTTGATGCTATAGACCTCTTATTAGGTGGTCGAGCCCATGCTGCTGTCGTTGGTCCTCATGGCGATGACGCGCAGATAAGTGCGGTGATTTTGCCGACCCAAGATGCCTGTGATTTGGTGGAAGAGGTGCTTGGCGAGGCGCCTTCCCCCCAAGAGCCCTTACTGCTGCGACGACGGGTTGCACGCAGTGGGAGAAGTCAGGCCTGGATCAATGACATACCTGTTGGGGTGCGTAGTTTGGGTGCAGTGGCCCGTCTCTTGGTGGAATTGCGTTCTCAAAACGAACAGTTGCGCCTGGTCGATCCCCAGCATCAGCAGCAGGCCTTAGATGGCTTTGCTGGCCATGGTGATCTTGCGCGGTCGTATTCCCAGGTGCACCGTCAGCTTTTGGCTGCCCAGCGTTCGTTGCGGGAGCTGCGTGATGGAAGCCAGGATAGCGTGCGTGAATTAGAGTTTATCCGCTACCAACTTGCTGAATTTGCCGCTGTTGAGCCCACGCCAGGGGAAATGGAAGCGCTGCAAAAACGTCAGGAAATGTTGGCGGGGGCAGTTGAGTGGCGGCACTTATGCGAGGAAGTCGTCGATCGCCTGGGTGAAGGGGAGTCAGCCATAATGCCCCAGATTGGGGCTTTGGCGCAGCGCCTGCAGCAAGCCCCTGATCAGGCCCTGTCAGCAGCAGGTGAAGCTTGCCTGCAGGCCAATGACATCTTGGCCGATGCCGTGCGATCCTGTGCTGCTGCGGCAGATGGTATCGTGCCGGATCCACAAGCACTGGCTGAAGCCGATGACCGTTTGCAAGTATTGCTCGACCTTATTCGTAAGCATGGCGGCAGTGAACAGGCTCTTTTTGAGCGTTGGCAAGCCCTTCAGAAGCAGGAACAAGACCTGCAGGACATAGAGCAGCGATGTCACCAACTCTCCCAAGACTGTGACCGCCTGATGATTAAGCGAGAAGAACTTGGCCTGCGCTTAGCACAGGCGCGCAGAGAGGCTGCGCAGTCTTTTTCGCGCAAGGTGTGCGATGAATTGAAGGCCTTAGGTATGCCCAAAGTGAAGCTTGAGTGGCGGGACCAGGACGATGCGCAGCCCAATGCGTCCGCATTTGTGGGTCAATCATGGATGATTCAAACTAATCCAGGGATGCCTCCAGGTCCGCTCTCGAAGGTCCCTTCTGGGGGCGAAATGTCACGCTTATCCCTAGCCATGGCAGTGGTCCAGGCGACAATAGGTCGCCAGTCATCTCCGCGAGGTGCCCCAACCTTGATCTTTGACGAGATCGACAGTGGGGTTGGTGGCCGCCTTGGGGCTGTCATGGCGGCGAAGCTCAAACACCTTGCACAGGGATGTAGCGTGCTAGTAGTAAGCCATACTCCCCAGATGGCTGCCGCTGCTTGCCGTCATTATCGCGTGGCAAAATGCCAGGGAGACGATAACACTGTTGTGCAAGTTGCGCAAATGCAGGGAGAGCAGCGAGTGGGAGAGGTGGCGGATATGCTCGGTGGTGGTGAAGCGGCCTTGAATCAGGCCAAGGTTCTGCTAGGTGATAGGCTCACATGACTGATTCTGGCTATTTGGTGTCGCGTTCCGGGGTGGCGGTGTATGTGCGAGCTACGGGCTTGGCAAATATGGCAAATACCCCCGTGTTAGAGGCCTTCCTTACTGAGGAACTGGCTCTTGGTGTGCAAGTTGTGTGCATTGATCTGAGTGAGTGCATCGGCATGGATTCCACTTTTATGGGAACTCTGGTGGCGTTTCATCATCGGCTTCAGGCTCAAAATGGGCGTTTCATGGTCGTTAATCCCAGTAACGGAAATCGCAGGCTTCTTGATAAGCTGGGAGTCAGTGCTGTGTTGCCTGTGCTTGGCGAGCATAGCGTGCCCGACCTTCAATTTGTCCGTCTGCGCAATGATGGACCCATGAGCGCGGTAGAGCGCGCCCACTTAA
>REDP01000126.1 GCA_007693455.1 Planctomycetota bacterium
GGTACGCTTTGCGCCGCCCTGCACCACAATAATAAGAGTCTGGCGAGGGTGAGTGTGGGATCGCAGTTTTGTCGGCTCTTCGACCCCCTGCCCCACCCTTAGCCCTGGCCCCTTGGCGCTGGCGGGCAAGCGTTCATGCAGTAGTTGGTATTATATTATAGACCGTATTATAGACCGTGATGCGTTGGGAGTTGCGGTTGCTGCGGGAGGTCTTACTGAGGTCTCGAGCTAGGGAAAAAAAGCGCTGCGTCTTATCGGCCCAAGGCGGCGGCTCCGGCGCGGCCCATGATTGCCGCATAGGCAGCGACTCCCGTCCCTACCCCCATGATGAGTCGTAGCGCATGCTGCGCGGTTCCCGCGTCACTGGGGACATCATACCAGGCAAGGACAAGATATGCCGCGGTGGCCATGCCCAAGGTGGCTATGGCAGGACGTAGGACTGCCGTGTAATCAAGTATGGCCCCGCTACCGCGGCGCAGCAGGACTATCGCCGCCAGGGCGCAGGCAAGGGTTCCTGAGATCACTGTGGCTAGGGCCAATCCCGCTTCATAGAGGGGCGTTTGCACCAGGATAATATTGAGCACCAAGTTTACGCTTACACTGATCAAAGCGATGCGCAGCGGCGTGCGCTGATCCAAGCCAGCGTGCAGGGCGCGAATGAGCAGCTTATGAAAGCTTAACGGCAAGAGTGCCAGGGCATAGAATTGGGTAAGGAGAATGGTGCGCTGGGCATCCTCGGCAGCAAAAGCGCCTGTCTGAAATACCGTGCGCACGAGGGGATCTGCCACTACCCATAGCCCTGCTGCCGCAGGGAATAGGGCTGCGGCTAAGACGCGGGTTCCACGGCGGAGGACGATGCCGGCCTGGGGCCAGCCTTCTTTTGCGGCCCGAGAAAGGTCGGGGTAGATTGCTGTACTGACCCCATGCGCCACTAGGGCCATGGGAAATTGGAGCAGGCGATTGGCAAAATAGAGCACCGTAACTGCTCCTGGACGATGCGCTAAAAGGACGAAGGCGATCAGACTGTCTAGTAAGGCGTTTACTTGGTGTACACTGGCTGCTGCCATGGTGGGGAGCCAGGCTTGGCGGAGGTCGCGTAGGCGGGCACTACTGCGCAACAGCAATGGCGGCACGCCACCACTGCAGGCCAGGCCAAGGACATGCACCGCCATTTGCACCAAGCCAGCAACCAACACCGCAAAGGGGAGCATCCAAATATCTGCCCACCACCACACCGCTAACAACAGGCAGACATTCAGCACAATCGGCGCTGCGGCAGGGATCCAAAAATGCTGGCGACCATGCAGGGTCCCCGCCATTACTGCGGCCAGACAGATAAAAACCAGATAGGGAACTTGCGGAATCACCAACGCCGCCACCAGCACCCAGCGTGGGCCGCCCCACACCACCATGCCGCAGGCCACTGCCATGCCGATGACCGCAATGAGTGAGAGCAACAAGCCCAGTCTGGTTAATACCAGTCCGGCGAAAGCCTCAGCGGCAGAAACATCTTCTCCGCGCGCATGTACATAACGAGGCACGTAGGCAGCAGCCAGGGCCCCTTCGCCAAAGAGATTGCGCAATAAGTTGGGCAGGGCGAAGGCCAGCATAAAGGCATCGAGTAGCAATGACGCACCAAACGTAGCACCAAGCACCCGATCACGCAGCAGCCCTAGCATGCGCGAAACGAAGGTCCATCCACTTACCGTGGCCACCCGCCGCAGCAAGCCCATGCCGCCCCCCTTCTAGTCCGCGGGGGCCGAAGACAGGCGTTCGGCGGTAAGCACCAGGAATACTGGAAACTCGCGGTGGGCGAGGTCTTCGGCCTGGGAACGCCGGCCTTTACTGCCTCGGCGATGTGAAAACAGCTCTTCACTTGCCGTAACCGCCCACCCTGCAGCCCCTAAGGCATTGAGATACAAGGGCAAGGCACGGTGATAGCTGGTGGTACTGGCGGTATTGCCATCACGTCCAGGATGGGTGACAATGGGCAGACGCCGTGGCAGAGCATATCCATCCAAGCGGCGATATTGCAGCTCGTTTTCCTCGTCCCATCCCCAGTGATGATACTTGGGTAAGCGGAAACAGGGATGGGTGAGCACCACCACCAGCCGCCCACCTGGACGCACTGCCTGGGCGCAGCCATGCAGCACATGATTGATCGGGTCGAGGTCTTGCAGGGCCAGCACTAAGGCTGCGTGATCAAAACTTTCACCTGAGAGCAGGTCTGGCAAGGCATGGGCATCACCAAGCACATACGACTCATGGCTACCAGCGCGCTCCTGTGCCGACTCAATAAGGCTGGGACTGGCATCAACGCCTACCACGCGCACTCCAGTAGCAGCTAAATGCCGTCCCAACACGCCATTGCCGCAGCAACAATCGAGTACGCGCTGGCCTGGTTGGGCCTGCAATTGCCGCAACACGGCGGGGAGAACCAAGTCGCGGTGGAAATCATCCCCCTCTTGCCCTTGGCGCTCATCATACCACGCCGCCTGTCGCTCCCAGGCCGTATTACTGGCGGGAGTTTTTGCTGGTGGGCTGCGGCGTGGAGTGGTGGGACGGCCTTGCTTCCAGCGTCCAGGATCTGATCGGCGTCGGGGGAATTCGGACATGCCTGCGAAGGTTATGGGCTAATTTGACAAATCCACCTTGCTCACCCTGCGGAACCTGCCATGCCCTGAGGCCTATCACTACTGGCACACGCGGGAAGCGTGCTAGTATGCGCGCATGAGCAATCTCCGCATCCTTGGTTGTCCCGTCCTTTCGCTTCTGGCTATCGGTTTACTTCTCATGGCCTGTCGCGCCAGTCCGGCCGATGTACACCCGCACAACGGACATACCCAGGTGACTGCGGCGCCCACTGATAATGGGCCCGCGTCTCCCGAACCTGAGCATGACGAGGACCAGGCCGAGCACGACCATGAAGCCTCGGATGACGATGGTCAGCATGCAGACGATGACAATCAGGCCGGCAACGAGGAGCAAGTAGTTGCTCCTCCCCAACAAGGCGAGCTTGGTGATCTGGGCAAAGTGGCGCTTATTGAAGTCTTTGGCATGATTGACCCCCGCCAGCTGCGCTATGTGGAGCGAGTCATTGGCGAAGCCAAGGCTGCCGGTGTTGATACCATCGTAACGCGCATCGAAAGTCCTGGCGGGTTTCTGGGGACTGCCATCGACCTGCTTGAACTGGTTATTGATGCTTCACGCGATGATGGCCCTCGGATGATTGCCTGGATTGATCGCAATGCCTATTCAGCGGCCGCCATGTTGGCCTATGGCCACGAGGCCATCTACATGCAACCAGGCTCGATCATCGGTAATATTGGGATTATTTTCCAAGGCCCCGATGGCACCATGGAGTATGGCCCGGAAAAAATCGAGACCTCGGTGCGCACCATTTTACGCAGTACCGCCGAAGCCCGAGGCTGGAATAAGGCGCTCTTGGTAAAGATGACCGCACGCAATCAGGAACTCTTCCAGGCACGGTTTGCCGATGGACGCCGTGAATATGTCATCGAAGACGATGTCGGCACCTTCCTTGCCGATCATCCCGAAATTGACCCCGAAGATTCCAGCCAATGGGTGCTGATCTCAGGTGAAGACCGCCTCCTCACCTTTACCGCCGATGAGGCTTATGAGCGCAATATGGCTACTGGCTTGGCCGATAATATTGATGATCTCTGGAAGCAGCTCGGCGTTGATCCCGATGAAGTGCTCAATCTCTCCCCCACTCAGGTGGAGCTCACTGCGCGCCGCCTGGGCATGCTGGCCCCTATTTTTATTAGCCTTGCCATCATCTTCCTGCTCTTTGAATTCAAGACCCCTGGTGTGGGCATTTTTGCCCTGCTCTCGGGCGTCTGTGCCACCATATTCTTCCTTATGCAATACTACCAGGACCTGATCTCCAATTGGGAGTTCGTCTTTATGGGCCTGGGGCTGATCTTGGTGCTCATAGAACTTTTCACCCTTATCGGGGCGGGCATACTAGGTATTGTCGGCGGTTTATTAATCTTTGCCGGTGTGCTGGGGGCTTTCTTGCCCAGCGATTTCTCGTGGGATTTTCAAGACACTGGATCCATGGAAGCCCTTTACCATGCTCTGATCAACCTGGGTATTGTGATTGGTATCTGTCTTATTGGTCTGGTTGCCTTTATAACCTTGGCTCCTCGCCTACCCCTCCTTGATCGCATTTCCAATATTGCCGTTCTTAAAGGCAACAGTTCGGGAAGCATCGAAGCCGCGCAGGCTCAGCGTAGCTCGCAAGCGGACCAGACCCCCCAATACGCCACCGTCGTGTCCGAATGTCGCCCCGCTGGAACGATTCAACTCAATGATGAAGTGGTATCGGCACGGTCCGAACATAGCGCTTTTATTGCCGAAGGAACGCGGGTGGAAATCGTCCGCGCTGAATTTGGAGAATTGGTGGTTCGTCCGGTGGAAGATTCCCAGTCCCATGAATCACCAGAAGGAGCACCTGCATGAGCGTGTTATGGAGTATCGCCCAAGCCGTTGCCGAAAATGGTGCCGAGATTGCCGAGGAAGGCAGTCTCCTTGGCCCTATCCTGCTCGCCCTGCTTTTGTTTGTCTTGGCGGCTTTCCTTATTCTTCTTGAGTTTTTTCTGATTAGCGGCGGCCTGCTTACGGCAGTGGCTGCAGTGCTGGCGGTCATTGCCATCTGGATGGGCTTTCATGTCGATCCCGTACTGGGCTGGAGCATGCTGATCATTGCCCCTATCCTAGCGGGTGTGATCGTGCGCTATGGCTTACGGCGCATGCAGAGATCCTCGCTGGTCACGCAAGTGAGCATTGATGGCGATGCCGGCTATCACCACTTGGCTGAAACCTACGGTATCGCAGTAGGGGCCGTGGGTACCCTGAGCACCGATGCCTATCCCACTGGCCGCTGTCGCTTTGCTGGAGGCGAAGTCGATGTGGTCATGCGCAATGGCAGCGGCAAGCGCGGTCAACGGGTAAAAGTCAGCAAGCTTGAAGGTGCCAGCATCCATGTCAGTCTCACCGACTCGGCAGGCGAAAACGAGTAATCCTTCCCCTCACCCACGGCCTGTGTAGGCTGCCGCCTCACAGATATCATTGCCGCCAGTACATGGCTACTGGCAGCGCCCCTTCCTCACCCCTCCACACCCCAACGGTAACAAGGAGTTTCTTCATATGACTGGTAACATTGCCCTGATCGGTTTGATCGTAGTCGGCATCATCGTCTTCGTCATCGGCGGTCTGATCTGGAACGCCATTATGCTCTGGTGGCAGGCCGTGCTTTCAAAAGCACCCGTAGGCCTGTTTCAGATCATCTTTATGCGCTTTCGTAAAGTCAATCCGACGATTATCGTCACCAACCGCATTACCGCCACCAAAGCTGGCATTGAGGTCAACACTGACCTGCTTGAAGCCCACTACATGGCTGGTGGTCGTGTCGGCCGCGTTATCAACGCCCTGGTAGCAGCCAGTAAGGCCAACATCCCTCTTACCTTTGATCGTGCCTGCGCCATCGACCTTGCTGGTCGTGATGTGCTGGATGCGGTATCCACTTCGGTAAATCCCAAGGTCATTGATGTGCCTTCGGGGCAAATGGCTCGTAATAGCATCGACGCCATTGCTGGCGATGGCATTCAGTTGCGGGTCAAGGCGCGGGTTACCGTGCGTACCAACCTGGATCGCTTGGTTGGCGGTGCCACTGAAGAAACCATCGTGGCTCGCGTGGGTGAAGGCATTGTGACTACCATTGGTTCGGCAAAGAACCACATGGAAGTGCTGGAAAATCCAGACATGATTTCCAAGCGCGTGCTTGAACGTGGTCTTGATAGCGGCACCGCGTTTGAAATTCTCTCCATTGATATTGCCGATATTGATGTGGGCGAAAATATTGGTGCCCGCCTGAAAATCGATCAGGCCGAAGCCGACAAGAAAGTCGCCCAAGCCCAAGCCGAGCGTCAGCGTGCTCTGGCCGTGGCCCGGGAACAAGAAATGGTTGCCTTGGTACAAGAAAACCGCGCCAAAGTGGTGCTCGCCGAAGCCGAAGTACCCAAGGCCATGGCCGATGCCTTCCGCAATGGCAACCTGGGCGTTATGGATTACTATAACATGAAGAATGTTATGGCTGATACCAGCATGCGTGAGTCTATCGCCAACCCTGATGGGCATGGTGACAAAGGCGAGCAAAGCATCTAAACGAGACCCAGTTGGCAACGATCGTATCAGGGGCTTTCCCCAGTGCTGCGCACGAAGGAAAGCCCCCAATACCTCAGGACCGAACGCACCTGAGTCTCACTCATGCCGGTAAAAGATTTTCGTTTTTTCCTGTGTATCCGGCTTGATAGGTTCAAATCGTGGAATGCTTGTATCCACCATATTCATCTCGATTGAGCTGAAAAGTGGACACAAGCACTGCCATCTCCACCGTAATGTACTACTCGTGCAGCAAAAGAGGTAGCTATGGGTTTGTTCGATGAAATTAAGCGCAGTTTGCAGGAGGCTCTTGAAGAAGCCGAAGGCAAACCACGGCCCAAAAAACCCGCTCAACCCAGCGCGCCACCTGCTTCACAACGTCCCAAGCAGGCAGCGCCTCCACCGCCACCGCAGCCGCCCAGGCGTCAACCAGCCAGCAGCGCCTCCGTTCAGCGGCAAGCTGATCGGGTAGTGGCCGCCAAGCTTGAAGAAGAGCGCAAAAAAGAGTCCATTGAACAACGCCGCAAACGGGCCACCGAAGTGGCGCAAAAACGCCGGCAGCAACAAGCGGCCGATGACGCACGCCAATATGCGGAAAAGAAACAGCGTGCCCATGAGCAGTATTTGGGCTTTGAAAAAATGAATATGCTGTTGCAAAATCCGCAATCCCTGCGCCAGGCCATTGTCCTTACTGAAATTCTTTCTAAGCCCGTGGCCAAGCGTCCACGTAATCATCGGCTCTGGTAAGAATATTTCACAACGGCGACATATAGCGTGGTGGCTCACGGAAAAGTCGATATAAAACCTGATCCAATATCCCTGCCATAGCCACGGTGAAGAGCAGACGAAGGGCAATGCGATGTATTTCCCAGCCTGCTGGGTTGACCAATAATGCCAAGATTACGGCCTGTAAGAGCACCGTCACGCCAGCTATGATCATGGTCGCCAGGATTCCATGACCCCGAAGCCGTTCACCCAAGATAACCACCAGCGCTGCCATAGTCAAAGCAAATACCGCATGAAAGGCGGTTGAACCTGGGTCGATGGCATCGGCAATGATTCCCTGCAGGGTAGCCACCACCAGCAGACTTGCCGCAATAGGCCACCGTGCTAGTACCACCGCCATTACCGCCAAAGCACAGCGTGGCGATGCGGATGAGGCAGCAAGGGTGGTATCGCACACCACAGCCACAACGGTGAGTACAAGGATAACGATCCAGCGCATGCTGGCACAATAGCGCCGCAGCCGCATATGTCATTGGCTAGGATGGGGCGAACATAGCATAGGCGTATGATGCATATCGGAATTGATGAGGCTGGCTACGGCCCCACGCTTGGCCCCCTCTGCGTAGCGGCGATAGCCAGCCCAACACCTCCCCACGAGATCAGTAGGCTGTGGCAGGAGGCAGCATGCGGTATTCGTGATAGCAAGCGACTGCACCGCTCGCAGCATATTGGCCCCCTTGAGTCGGTGGCCTTGGGGATTATTACCTGGGCCACTGGGTATAGCCCGGCAAATGCTCTGGAACTGTTTGCGCTTATGGGAGAAACGCCAGATCATCGCGCTGATGCCCCATGGTGCTGCAATGCTACTGATTACCCCCTTCCCTTGGCGCAGGAGCCTATCAAAAGCTTGCCGGCGAGTGTTGTCCCTGGAGGTTTGCACGGGCGCATCCTCCATCCCTGGCACCTCAATACCCAGCGTGAGCAAGGGATCAACCGCCTACGCAGCGAATGGCTGGCAATCCGCGAACTATTGGATGCGCCATGGGATGCGGGGGATGCTGCGCGCACATACGCCTGTGATCGCCTGGGTGGGCGCACCCATTACCAACACGATCTGCAAGAGTGGAAGCCCCAGTGGAACTGTCAGGCAGTGGCCGAGGAGCAGGGAAACTGTTATCGACTCTTGGGTCCCAGTGCTCTTGCGTATGAATTGGGGTTTTGGGTTAAGGGAGAAGACCGTCATCCGCTTATTGCTGCGGCATCGATTGTGGCCAAATATACTCGTGAGGTACACATGCATCTCTTCAATGATTGGTGGTGTAAGCAGATGCGCTGGCTCAAGCCAACGGCCGGTTATCCCCAAGATGCCAAGCGCTGGCTGCATCAAATTGGTGAGGGCCACCGCAACGCCTGGGGACATTTGCTGGTCCGTCAGTAGACGAAGCAACTGAGCAACAGACATGCCTTGCGTAGGATTCCCCAGGGTCAGGTTGTACCTGGAGGGCTTATGATGCGCATCAGCAGTACGTCTTGGAGTCTTCTTCTGGATGAATCGTGGCAGGATTGCTCTGAGGACGACCTCATACGCCTCCTAGAGCCAACCAGCCAAACCGTATTGGCCATTAGCTCAAGCCGCTTGAGCGACCCGGCCTACCAAGGAGTCCTGATCACCCGCAACAAGGACACCCTGGTAGAGCACCATTTCACTTACGAAGTACAACAGCTTGACAGCGGTGGCTGTGCTTTACTGGGAAGTGATGCGACATCAGTGCTCGCCTATGTGCATCACCATTGCACGGTGCTGATGATCACGATGAGCTCGCAACTAGTTCCTGGACCTGAGTTGCTGGCGGTATGCCGCAGTATGATTGAGCGCTTAGAAATTTCCGCCTAGGCGTCTTCAACAGCGCCAAAACGCCGCTGCCGTTTGGCAAAAGCATGCAGAGCCTGATGGATATGCTCTTCTCGAATATCTGGCCACAATTGCTCGAGCGTCACGAACTCGGCGTAAATACTTTGCCAGGGGAGGAAATTGCTCAGGCGCTGTTCGCCGGCACTGCGTATTACCAGATCCACGTCGGGGAGATGGGGAGCATACAAGCCCCCCTGAATATCTGCGGCGCTAATGGCTTCCGGAGCAAGGCTGCCATTGGCTACGGATTGGGCGATGCTGCGCATTGCCGCCACCAACTCATCCCGTCCGCCATAGGACAAGGCTAGGCTTAACTCCATGCCAGAGCCATGGGCAGTGGCGGCAATGGTGTCCTGCAGGCTTTTACGGACCGAAGCGGGGAGTCGTTCCACTTGGCCTATGGCGCGAAGGCGAATGCCATTATCGAGCAGGGTTGGTAATTCATCATGCAAAAACCGTTCGAGCAACTCCATGAGCACCGTGATTTCGTGCTGCGGACGCTTCCAGTTTTCTGTACTGAAGGCATAGAGCGTCACATACTCAATACCCACCGCAGCAGCACTGGTCACAGTGGCCCGCACCGCCTCCACGCCCCGACGATGGCCCATAACCCGACGCAAAGTGCGTTGCCGCGCCCAGCGTCCATTGCCATCCATAATCACCGCCACATGCCGCGGCATGGCACAATCAATCAGGCCCGCCGCATGCCGAGCGCGGGCAATAGATTCCGCGCCAGGGGCACTCATCGACTTATGGTAGCCTCACGCCCAGGGCCCACACCGATATAGCCTACGCGCACGCCGATGTGCTCCTCAATAAAGCGCACGTAATCTTGCGCTGCGGCGGGCAAATCGGCAAAGTTTCGACAGTCATCCAAGGCTTGGGTCCAACCTGGCAGCACGGTCTTTACCACCTCTACCCGTTGTAAATCTTCACTGCGGGCGGGCATGGCAGTAGTTTCTTGGCCATCAATACGATAGGCGGTAATCACCGGGATTTCCGCTTCGCCCGAGAGCACATCAAGCTTGGTAAGGGCGATAGTATCGACCCCATTGAGATGACAGGCATGGCGCACCACCACCAAGTCCAACCATCCACAACGCCGCGGACGACCAGTCGTGGCACCAAATTCTCCACCACGCTGACGCAGTCCGTCGCCCACGGCATCATGCAACTCCGCAGGGAAGGGCCCGCCGCCCACGCGGGTGGTGTAGGCCTTGACGATACCAATAACTTCACCCATTGCCTTGTGGCTTAAACCTGACCCGGTAATCACCCCCCCCACGCCAGTATTGGAACTGGTGACATAGGGATAGGTGCCGAAATCTATGTCGAGCATAACCCCTTGGGCGCCTTCAAAGAGGAGGCGTTTCCCTTTCTCCTGGGCCTGATGCAGCCAAGCCACGGTATCGCAGACCATGGGCCGCAGGCGCTCAATAGCCGGCGCAATAAGGGCGAGAACCTCATCGACCTGCAAGGGTTCAGCACCGAGAAACGCCAGCTCTTCATTGGCTTGGGCCACCAAGACACGCACCTGCTCTTGAAAACGTTCGGCATTCTGAACATCAGCGCAGCGCAGGCCCGTACGAGCTACCTTAGCGGCGTAACAGGGACCAATGCCACGCAGGGTTGTGCCAACTTTGGCATCACCTTTGTGGGCCTCGATAGCCGCATCCAAGGCCTTATGCACGGGTAAAACCAAGTGGGCACGATCAGAGACCTTAATCCGCCGCGCAAGGTCCTCGCCAGCAGCACCCAGATCATCAAGCTCCTCACACAAGGCCAGGGGATCAACCACCACGCCATTACCGATGACACAGGTAGCCCCAGGATGCAATGCCCCCGATGGCAGGAGGTGGAGAACGGTTTTCATCCCCTCCACAACCACGGTATGCCCAGCGTTTGCCCCGCCTTGGCAACGCACCACAGCATCCACCGTTCCCGCAAGACAGTCGATTACCTTGCCTTTTCCTTCATCGCCCCATTGCAAGCCCAAGACCACACAATTACGTCGTTCACTCACTGCTACATGCTCCACGAGAATTGCCACCACAGGCGAGAGGCCAGGGGTCAAGCGGGTTGATGACATGGTGCCCCGGAAAGGAGCACCCATTACGTACGGACAAGAGCGAGACACTCAGGCCTGTCAGACCCAAAGGGGATGCGACAAGCAGATCAGAACTCACCCTGAAGGCGCTGCAGGGTAGAGCCACCCACGTCCAGACAAGAGGGAGGCAGTTGTCGCAAGCACTCATACAATCCTTGCCAGGAACACATGGCGACTGGAAGATCGCCATGGAAAGGCATGCGCGCTTGGCTGGGGAGGCTTTTGGCGGCGTGGACATACTGGGCGTATCTGGATATGGGCGTAGCCCTTGCGAAGCCTTGCGTCGTCTTGACGATGCTCTGCCTGGGCGACTCAAAGCTCACCTTGGGTAAGGAATCTCCGCTTCGCGGTGCATGCTTTTAACGCAAAAAGCGCCCTATGCAGGTCGTTTTTGCAGGCCGATCAGGAGATCGGCGATCCCGGGGGCGAGCTTTGAGCCGCTCTGGATGCTCTGCCAGCTTGCTGATTGAGTGGTGCCCGACTAAACTATAGTGTCTCTTTCCATTGAAGGGTAGAGCTGACTATGATTCGCCAACAACCTGTCACCTGCGGTGATGACGCCAAACGCCTCATCTGTGAATTGGGAGCCCATTTCTACACCCAAGGCTGGGTTAGTGGGACTGGTGGTGGTATTTCCATTCGTCACCGAAAGCGCATCTATATGGCTCCTTCAGGGGTGCTTAAAGAAGCCCTTGAGCCAGATATGATCTTTGAACTCGATCAGGACGGAGCTGTGATCAGCGGCCCCGATCCTGCATTGGGCTACCGCGTGAGTGAATGTCAGCCCCTTTTTATGCATGCCTATCGGCAACGTGGTGCCGGCGCCGTGCTCCACGCCCACAGTCAATGGGCAGCCTTAGCAACGATGATTGATGAACAGGCACCTGCCTTTGTCACCAGCCATCTAGAAATGCAAAAAGGTCTTAGTGGAGTGGGCTATTATGATCAGCACAGTGTGCCGATCATTGACAACACTGCGCGCGAATGCGAACTCGCCGACAGTCTTGGCGAGGCCATGGCATCCTATCCCCAGGCCCATGCGGTATTGGTGCGCCGCCATGGCGTCTATGTTTGGGGCGCAGATTGGATCAGCGCCAAGCGCCATGCCGAATGCTATGACTACCTCTTTGCCATGGCGGTGCGCTGCCATGGCCTGGGCATTCCACTCACCCCCAATCGGGCCAGCGTTATTTAAACGCTCATTGGTATACCACCAATGTCACCGTGGCTCGATTTTTATCCCATCACCTGAGCGAAAGATGTATTATGCAGGCATACTTCCTTGAAAACAACGCCCCCGTAGACAACGAAGCCTTGCGCGCCGTTGGCGTCCTCGCCGAGACGTTGCCCATTGAGCCAAGTGGACATCAACCGCGCCTGGATGAACTCATGCATGAGCGTGGCTACGCCACTCAAGACGAAGTGCAGCTTTCACCTGAGATGGATAACCTTGAAAGCATTTGTGCCAAATTTATCGATGAGCACCTCCACGAAGACGACGAGGTACGCTTTGTTCTCGCAGGCGCTGGCATCTTTGACATTCGCTCTCAGGACGATGTGTGGATGCGACTTGAAGTAGGTCCTGGCGATTTAATCATTGTCCCCAAAGGCTTGCATCATCGCTTTATGCTCACTGAAGCCAAGCACATCCATTGCGTGCGCCTGTTTAAGGACCCTGCGGGGTGGGTCCCTGTGTATCGCTAAAGGGTAAACGCGGGACTTCCCTGTATCAGCTCTTAGTGGGCATCCAGCCAGTTGTCGGCGACGGCATATTCCACCTCCAATGGAACCGACATCTGTACAGCATCGCGCATGATACCTGCTAAGATTGGGGGCAACTCTTCGCGTTCGCTGCGGTGGAGATCGAATACCAATTCGTCATGAACCTGCAGCAGCATGCGACTGCGGCAATGCTGTTCACGTAGGTGACGATGAACGTTGATCATCGCCACCTTAATCACCTCCGCCGCGGTGCCCTGGACGGGTGAATTGATGGCGAGGCGTTCCGCTGCAGCACGGGCAGCAGCGTTGCGCGATCCTATATCGCGCAGCTCACGGCGACGACCATAGAGGGTGGTAACATAGCCCTGCTCGCGAGCCTGCTCTACAGTGCCGTCCATCCATGCCCGTAAACCATGGAAGCGATCAAAGTAGGCATCAATGAGTTTCTTAGCCTCACCGCGAGGAATCCCCAATCGCTCTGAGAGGCCGAAGGCGGAAACGCCGTAGAGGATGCCGAAATTGACCGTTTTAGCCCGACGACGTAGTTCACTGTCCACCATATTGGGGTCCATCCCATACACAGCAGCAGCAGTGGCTGTATGGAAATCGACCCCACTGGTAAATGCCTCACGTAAGGCCTGATCCTGACTGAGCTCGGCGGCAATACGCAATTCAATTTGCGAATAGTCCAAGCTTAACAGAAGATGGTCGCCATCGCGAGGAACAAAGGCGCGGCGAATATCGCGCCCCATGGCTGAGCGAATGGGGATATTCTGTAAGTTGGGGTCATGACTGGCGAGCCGTCCTGTGGCAGCCACCGATTGCTCGAAATGCGTATGAATACGACCCGTTTGCGAATCGACGGCCTTGGGCAACTGATCGACATAGGTACTTTTGAGTTTACTCGCCTCACGGTAATCGAGGATCCACTGGGCGATTTCATGACGATGCGCAAGACGCTGCAAGACCTGCTCATTGGTTTGATACTGACCACTTTTTGCCGTCCGCTTGGCCTTGGGGTCAAGCTGCAAGGTATCAAACAATAACTCCCCCAGTTGTTTGGGGCTATTGATATTAACGTCGGCCCCAGCCACTTCATTAATCGATTTGGCGATGGTGGTAATGCGCTGTTCGAGGGCCTGACCTAATTGGCTTAGGGCGCTTTCATCAATGGCTATGCCCTCCGCTTCCATACTCGCCAAAACTTCGATAAGAGGGCATTCCACCGTGGTGAAAATACGTTCCTGCCCCATTTCTTGTAAAGAATCCGCAAGTTCCTGGGCCAACTGCCAGGTTATGTCGGCATCTTCAGCGGCATATTCAGCTACTCGCTCGAGTGGCACCTCAGCCATGGAGATCTGCTGTTTTTTATCGGCACCGATCAGTGCGCTAATGGGAATGGGGCTATAATGCAAGAGTTGCTGCGCTAGGGCGTCCATACTGCGCTTCGCCTCGGGCATACACAACCATGCTGCCAACATGGTATCCCATAAAGGCCCCACTACCGGCATGCCATGCGCAGCCAACACCGCGCAATCAAATTTGAGATGATGGCCAACTTTTTCCCGCTGTGGATCGGCAAGAATGGGCGCCAAGCGCCTACGTAAGGCATCCTGAGCGGCGGAATCTTGGGGCCACGGTAGATACCAGCCCTCATGTTCGCGCCAGGAAAAGGCCAGGCCTAAAAGGCCACAGTGACGAGCCTCTAAGCCATCGGTTTCACAGTCTACACAGAAGCGCTTGACATTGTCGAGGGCGGAAAAAAAACGCTCTTCTAGCTCTGCACCCTGAACCAGATGATAACTATGAAACACTTCTGTAATACTTGCATAGGCCGCATCATTGCTGGCCTGTGGATCGGCTCCCAGTAGGCGTTCTGCTAGGCTGCGGAATTCTAGGGCCTCTAACACCTCCGAAAGCTGCTGCTCATCAGATTCTTGTTTGATGAGCGTGGCAAGATCACACTCAATGGGCGCATCTTGATCGATGGTCACCAGTCGCCTGCTGAGATAGGCTTGTTCTTGGTGGGCAAGAAGATTTTCTCGTCGCTTGCCTTTTATGTCATCAATATGGTTATAAATACCATCAAGATCACCATAATCGGCGATAAGTTGCTTGGCTGTTTTGGGGCCAATACCTGGCACACCTGGGACATTATCCGAAGTATCTCCCATCAGTCCAAGAACATCAATGACCTGCTCGATGCGCTCCACGCCCCATTCACCACATACCGCCTCTGGGCCAAGCCGATCAAAGCCCCCTCCTCCTTTACTGGGGCGCCAAATCGTCCGTGCAGGAGACACTAATTGGGCATAGTCTTTATCGGGGGTCACCATTATGACCTGATAGCCCTGCTCTTCTCCGCGCTTGGCAAGGGTGCCAATGACATCATCAGCCTCCCATCCATCCAAGCGTAGCACTGGTACACGTAAGGCTTGTAACATCCGATCTAACCACGGTAGCGCCTTCTCGATATCTTCGGGCATGGCGTCTCGGGTAGCCTTGTACTGGGGATAGAGCTGATGGCGAAAGGTGGGAGCTCGGGTGTCAAAGACCACTGCCATATGGCTGGCTTGGGTCTCGGCAAACACCCCTAACATGACATTGGCAAAGACAAAAATAGATGAAGTATTGAGGCCCGTTGTGGTCATTCGCGGATTGCGAATCATGGCAAAATGACCGCGGTAGACCAAAGCCATGCCGTCTATAAGCACAAGAGTATTGGACTCGCTCATACGTGCCTCCCAGGCGAAGGATGAACATCAAGGATGTGGGTAATCAACTCAGCGCTCTTCCTGCAAGGCCTGGCGGACCAGGGCTAAGGGGTCGCTACAATTAAGTAAACCGCCGTTTTCCCATGAAGGAAAGAGAAGCGCTTGGCCACCGCCTTGGCGAAATGCTTCCACATGCTTGGCCGTGTCATCGATGAGAAAGCGATTTGCCGCGGCCATAAGATGCTTCTGCGGAGTAATCGCGAAATCGCGAAAGTTGCGGCCGAAGCGGCGCTGCATCCAGGTAAGCTTGCCTGCCAGTGATCCAGGATTCAGGCTCGGCGAGGTGGCAATAAGGATATCGCCGTGATCGCGACACAGGGCTACCAATGCTTCGGCCCAGGGCAGTGGCTGCAACTCTTCCCAGAGGCGCGACCCTACTTTGCCAATGCGTCCCCACATCTGACCTTTGGGAATACCAAGGTATTCATGAAGGGGTTTATGAGCATCATCGGCACAGCGGGGGCCTGGCTGACCAAACAAGGCGGCAACGCCGCCGGCAAAATCACAGAGCACCCCATCCATATCCAATAAGATCAATCGCTGATCCATACCCTCTCCCCATCATCGTATGATAATGAGTGTGTAAGGGCATGGCGACTGCCAAGCACTAAGGTGATGGCAGCTCCAGGGCGGCTCAAAACTCACCTTGGGTAAGGAATCCACCCACAACTGCGCAGAGCCGTGTTAGGCTGCAATCGGGAGCAGACCATCAAGGCCATTGGCCCGATAGGTCGCCAAGCTCTCAAGGCCTGGGTTGGCGAGATGGAAGTCTAACTGCTTGAGGACACACCAGCGATACAAGGTTACCAGCCACCCAACCGCAGCGGTAGAGGTGATATCCACCTCTGCGCAATCAACGATAATTGCGTGGGCATCGCGAAAACGGCCCACAAATGAACGCACCCGCCTGGTATCGCTCCAATCCATATCATGATGTAGGGTAAGCGTTAAAATGGTATTCTGGAAGTCGCTATCCCAGGCGGGGCGGCGGACAATAACAGTTGTAGCACAGGCATTTCCCATCAATACACCCTTTCCTTGCGTTTGAGTCTCTTCACGCATGTCGGTATGTAAGAAGCAACGCTTGAAGCGTGCCAAAAGACAAAACCCCCATCTTTGCAGAAATTCTAGCGGTTGTCTGCTTCCCAAACGGCACCTCCTGCTAGAGTGTTCATTTTTTCTACATACATGCATGGCACTTTACAACAGATCGACTTTATCCTTGCTCCTTGTTATAACGACCATATCGTTCAAAACGTTCATGCCATTGAACATGGTCCTCTCGTTTCTCAAGGCGAATCGCACATGCTGCACACCCATGAACCTTATCTCAGCCCCCGTCATCTCGCCGATGCCCTAGGGGTCAGTGAGTCGAGCGTGAAACGTTGGGCCGATAGTGGCTTGATAAGCATCTCGCGCACTGCTGGTGGACATCGCCGCATCGCCGTAAGTCAGGCCATTACGTTTATTCGTGAACAGGGGCTTCCCATTCGTAAACCGGGAATACTGGGACTCACCGACAAGGCCTCCCCCCTACCACAATTAACTTTGGATGTCCGCAAGCATTTACTTGCAGGTGACGTTGTCAGATTAAGCAGCACCCTGCAAAACTATTATTTGCATGGTGGATCACTAGCCACCTTAGGTGATGGGCCCATACGTAAGGCCTTTGATGATATCGGCGAGCTGTGGCAGCACCGCGATGATGGCATTATGATCGAACACCGTGCGGTGGATTGCTGTCTTCAGGCGCTTACCAACGTTCGCAATCTCCTACCTACCGGTGACGCCAATGCTCCCTGCGCGCTTGGTGCCGCCCCCCCAGGGGACCCGTATATTCTCCCCAGCCTCCTCGCCGCTATGGTCTTGCAGGAGTGCGGCTGGCATGCGATCAATTTGGGTCCCAATACGCCCTGGCCAACCATCGCTACGGCGGTAGAGCAACTCAAACCCAAACTGCTATGGTTGACGGTAAGTGCCCCTCTAGCCAGCAACCAGGCAGTAGAGGGGCGAAAACTTTTACGGCAGCTCCAAAGCCAAAATCTCGCTGTGAGTATCGGTGGTCGGCGCGTTGACAGCCTGGACATTCCCGCCACAGGCAACTCGCTGCAAGACCTTGCTGCCTTTGCCCAGCAGACACGCAATCAGATCGAGCAACTACAATGAATACCAGGACAACGCACAGCTGGCTAGGGAAGGGAATATCCGTCTGCTGGGGCATGCTTTTCGGGCAAGAAAATCTCTCCTTCGGGGCATGTCGGCTGGCCGATCTGGAATGCAACGCTCTCGGAGATAAGCTATGAGTACCGCCATTGCTGATGACGGACTGCATCCGACGAGTACAGTTCCCCGACTACGGGTATTCCTTCTTCTGCCGTTTATTGGCATTCATGTGGGTGCACTCTTAGCGCCCTTGAGCGGGTTTTCATGGGCCGCCTTAACCACTGCACTGGCACTTTATTTCGTGCGTATGTTTGCCATTACCGCGTTTTATCATCGTTATTTCAGTCACCGAAGTTTTACCACCAGTCGTGGTATGCAATTTCTCATGGCGGTGCTGGGCAACAGTGCCGCCCAGCGTGGCCCGTTATGGTGGGCCGCACATCATCGCCTGCACCATCGTCACAGTGACACGAGCGCCGATACCCACTCACCCGTGACTGATTCCCTATGGCACTCCCATATTGGGTGGATTGTACAACCCCATAATTACGCCACCAATTACGCCATGGTTCAAGACTGGTGCCGCTATCCAGAACTACGCTGGCTGGATCGCCATGACTATCTTGCCCCCCTTTTGCTGGCTGCGGGCTGTTATGGCTTTGGGGCAGGGCTTGCCTGGTGGTGGCCCAACAGCGGAACCAGCGGCATCCAAATGCTGTTGTGGGGTTTTTGTCTTTCCACAACCCTCTGTTATCATGCCACCTTTTCGATCAATTCCCTAGCACACCTCTGGGGCACACGCCCCTATGCGACCAAGGATCACTCGCGCAATAACGCCCTATTAGCCCTTCTTACCTTAGGTGAAGGATGGCACAATAATCATCACCGCTTCCCCGCGAGTGCCCGCCAAGGATTCCGCTGGTGGGAGATTGACTGCTCCTACTACGCCCTGCGGGGTATGGCGCTTGTGGGCTTGGTGAGTAAGCTTCGCCCGGTGCCACAACGTATTCTTGCAGAGCCTACTGCATCCCATGGGCATGCTTTGCCAGGGGAGAAGCGCTCATGAGTCGTATTGCTATTATCGGCACTGGGATTAGCGGCATGGCCATTGCACGCCTTCTCCATCGTCACCACGAAATTACCGTGTACGAGGCAGGCGATCGCGCCGGTGGCCACACCAATACCGTTGATGTCACCATAGCAGACGTGCGTTATCCGGTGGATACTGGTTTTATCGTTTTTAACAAAAAAACCTATCCCGCTTTTTGTCGTATGCTGGATGGACTCAGGGTCGCTAGTCACCCGAGTTCCATGTCTTTTAGCGTACGCGATGACGTGAGCAATCTTGAGTATAAAGGCGGCGAAGATGGTGGGTTATTTGCCCAGCGGCGCAATATTCTGCGCCCTCGCTTCTGGCGTATGCTTCGCGATATCACCCGCTTTTATGCCGAGGCCCCATCTATTCTTGATGATCCCCGCAGCCAGGACTACCCCCTTTCCCAGTGGCTGGAAACGCGGCACTATTCGCCGTGGTTTATTGAACAGCATCTCGTACCCATGGCCGCCGCCATCTGGTCGGCACCTCCCCAGGCCATTGCCGATTTTCCCGCCCAGTTTTTTATCCGCTTTCTTGCCAATCATGGCATGCTGCAGTTACGAAATCGCCCCCAATGGTATACCGTCAGTGGCGGATCACGGCGCTATCTTGAGGCTTTGATCAAGCCCTTTGCTGATCGCATTCACTATCGCGCAGCAGTGCAGGCGGTATGGCGGCACAGCCACGGCGTTGCCGTGCAGGCGCAAGGCGATCGCCAGGACTTTGATCAGGTGATCTTCGCCTGCCACGCTGACCAGGCCCTCAGCATCCTTGAGCATCCTCATGACGATGAAGCGGCCGTGCTTTCCGCCTTTCCCTATCAGGGCAATGAGGCAATTCTGCACACCGATGCCAGGCTTTTGCCACAACGGCGTAAGGCCTGGGCGGCTTGGAATTACCATCGCGTACCTGGGGCCGAAGATCAAGCCGTCACCCTCACCTACAATCTCAATATCCTCCAAGGGCACAATTGTCCCAAACCATTGCTGGTATCGCTCAACCCCCAACTGCAACCAGCAAACGAACATATCATTCAACGCATACCCTATGCTCACCCCCTCTATCGCCCTCAGTCAGTGGCCGCCCAGCAGCAGCACAGCGTCATTTCCGGGCGCGATCGCATTCATTATTGTGGCGCCTATTGGGGCTATGGCTTTCACGAGGATGGATTACAAAGCGCGCTACGTGTGGCCCAATCGTTCCAGATAGCGGAGGATTGGTCATGAGGAGTCGCTGCTACGTAGGGACCTTACGCCATCGCCGTTATGTCCCCGCCAGCAATCATTTTACCTATCCTACAGCAATGGTCTACATGGATGTGGACGAACTGGAAGCCGTTTGCAGTCAGCACCCCTGGTGGGGTTATCGCCGTCCAGCTTTGGCTCGTTTCCATCGGCGCGATTTCCTGAGTCCACATATACCTTCGCTCAAAGCGGCCGTGTATCAACGTGTCCAAGATGTCTGCGGCCAGCGCCCCACTGGACCAGTGCGCATGCTCACCCATCTCCGCTATGGTGGTCACTGCTTTAATCCAGTCACCTTCTATTATTGCTTCGACGAGCAGGATTCCCAGGTGGACACCGTAGTGGCAGAAATCACCAACACTCCATGGCGCCAACGCCACTCCTATGTGCTTCCCCGCGGCCAGGACGGCACGCACCTTCACTGGCAGTTTGCTAAGAAATTCCATGTCTCCCCGTTTAACCCCATGCAGCAAGACTACGACTGGCACTTCACCCATCCCGGCAAACAACTGGGAGTACATATGCGCAACTACAACGATCAGGGTCAGTGCATTTTTGATGCCACCCTTTGCCTGCAGGCACGCCCCATGAATAGGCGCGAACAAAGTCGTCTACTCATGCGCTTCCCCTTCCATACCTTGATTATTCTCGCCAGAATTCACTGGCA
This sequence comes from Planctomycetota bacterium, assembly GCA_007693455.1. GTDB lineage: Bacteria > Planctomycetota > UBA11346 > UBA11346 > UBA11346 > REDP01. The sequence goes on from REDP01000126.1 coordinate 20,598, forward strand.
GGCACTTCGACTATGGTTGAAGCGCGTGCCCTTCTATCCCCACCCGCATAAAAACTCAGCCACCCACCACCACAGGAGCCAGCCATGACCTCCTCCATTGTCCCCATTCGCCACAGCGAAGGACTGGCCAAACGTCCGTTATTCAGCGCCTGGTATCGCAAAGCCGTACTCAAACGCCTGCAGCGTCTCAATGATGGGCATCTACGCATTGTCGAAGAGGGCAGTGCCCAGAGCTTTGGCGATCTCAGCCTTGACCCCATTACCCTGCGCGTTCATTCACCCCGCTTTTGGCGAGAAATGGCGCTTGGTGGCGGGGTTGGGGCAGGGGAAGCCTATATTATGGGTTGGTGGAGCTGCAGTGATTTGGTGGGGCTCATTCGTCTGCTCTGCCGTAATCGTCAGGTACTCTCGCAACTGGAGGGTGGTATGGCCTGGCTGAGTAAGCCCATTCATGCTCTGGCCCATTACCTCCATCGCAACACTCGCAGTGGGGCGGCGCGCAACATCTCTGCCCACTACGACCTCGGCAATGATTTTTTTGCCCTCATGCTTGATGAAACCATGATGTATAGTGCCGCCTACTACCCTCGTGCAGAGAGTACCCTGCTGGAAGCCCAGATTTGTAAGATGCAGGTCTTGGCGCGTAAATTGGACCTACAACCAGAGGATCATCTCCTGGAAATCGGCAGCGGCTGGGGGGCCATGGCCATTCATGCTGCGCGCAACTTTGGCTGCCGAGTGACCACCACCACCATTAGCAAAGAGCAGTATACCCTCTGCAAAGAACGTGTAACTGCGGCAGGGTTAAGTGATCGGGTTGAGGTACTCTTCTGTGATTACCGAGACCTTCACGGGCAATATGATAAAATTATCTCCATTGAGATGATTGAGGCCATTGGCCATCGCCAATATCCTATTTTTTTCCAACGCTGCATGGAACTCCTCAAGCCCCAGGGCTTGGCCCTTGTTCAGGCCATTACCATTGCCGACCAAGAGTATGATCGGGCCAAGCGGCATATCGATTATATTAAGCGCTATATTTTCCCAGGGAGCTGCATTCCCTCCCTCACAGCCCTGCAACAAGCTATGAGCAAGGCCAGCGATCTGCGCATGGTGGATATGGAAGATGTCACCCACCACTATGTCCGCACCCTGGCTGATTGGCGCCTACGTTGCCAGCATTTCCGCAAAGACATACGTGCCCTTGGCAAAGATGTCTATTTCGAGCGGCTTTGGGAATTCTATTTATGCTACTGTGAAGGAGGCTTTGCCGAACGTGCCATTGGCGATGTGCATCTCCTCTTGGCGCGGCCCGACTGGCGTCCCAACCTCGGTGCGGAGGCGGCATGAGTTCTCCGCTATTGGCTTGGGCCATCATCCTCATCGCTGGACCAGTAATCTTCTTTGCCGCTTGGCTCTGGCAACGGCGTTCTGGTGATGCGGGCATTGTTGACGTGGCTTGGACCTGCATGGTGGGCTGTGGCGGCATTCTCCATCTCAGCTTGGGTGATGGCGATATCACGCTGCGATTGCTCGCGATAGCCATGCTGGGACTATGGACCCTACGCTTAGCCGGGCATATTCTACTGCGCATGCTGCGCGATGATGAAGAAGATGGTCGCTATCAGATGCTGCGCAGCAAGTGGGGGCACCGTGCTCAGGCAAAAATGCTGGGGTTCTTTCAGCTGCAGGCCCTCTTCGTTCTCCTTTTCCTCATTCCCTTTGCGATGATTGCATATTCTCCAGCAGCCGCCACCTGGCAAATCATTGCGGCACCGACGCTTTGGCTCCTGGCGGCGGTAGGTAATGGCCTGGCCGACCGCCAACTCCAGCGCTGGCGCAATAATCCCGCCCACCATGGGCGCACCTGCCGTGCTGGTCTGTGGGGCTGGTCGCGCCATCCCAATTATTTTTTTGAGTGGATTCTGTGGCTATCCTACCTTCTATTGCTGGTACATCAGCCCTATGCTCTGACTATCGCTGCTATTACTCCTGCCGTACTCCTCTTTCTTCTTCTTAAAGTTACCGGCATTCCTTACACCGAACGCTGTGCCGTGGCCAAGCGCGGTGATGACTACCGACGCTACCAACAGGAAGTCTCGGCTTTTATTCCCTGGCCATCCCAGACATCGCCCTCTCCTCAGGAGCAAGCATTATGAGTCTCGCCATTTCCTGGGCCGAACGCGGCCTTATCCCCGATTCACTCTTACGCTTCGGCATTCGCGGATTGCTACGGCGACGGCTTCAGCGCGAGCGCAAGCGCCTACCCAATCCCCAGGAACCCCTCCACGAAGCCAGAGATCGCTTTGGACAGGGACCCCTAGCAGTGCATACCGATGCCGCCAATGAACAGCACTACGAGGTTCCCGCCCGCTTTTTTGAGCTTGCCCTGGGACCACAGCTCAAATACAGCTCATGCTATTACCAAGCTCCAAGTGACGATCTCGCCACCGCCGAACAGGCCATGCTGGACCTTACCATGCAGCGAGCTGAACTTGCCAATGGGCAACGTATTTTGGAACTCGGCTGTGGTTGGGGAAGCTTGACCCTGGCCATGGCGCGACGTTTTCCCGAGGCACAGATTACCGCCGTGTCCAATTCCGCTCCCCAGCGTAGATTCATTGAAGAACGCTGCGCACAGCATTCCATTACCAATGTGACGGTCATAACCCAAGACCTGCGCACATTCGATATTGATCAACACTTTGATCGCATTGTCTCGGTAGAATGTTTTGAGCACATGCGTAATTATCATGAATTATTGCGGCGTATTGCTGGTTGGTTAGGAGAAAATGGGCGTTGTTTTATCCATGTTTTTTGTCATCGCGATTTAGCCTACCCTTTTGAGGACGAGGGCCGTGGGGATTGGATGGCTCGTCACTTCTTTACCGGTGGAACCATGCCTGCCTTTGACCTCTTCTCCCAATTTGATGATAATTTACACTGCCTGCAGCAATGGGCCGTCGATGGCACGCACTATGCCCGCACCTCGCGGCATTGGCTTGAAAATATGGACCGTAATCGTCAAGAGATCATTGAGCTTTTTCGCGCTGACCTTGGACCGGCCCAGGCTCGTATTCAATTCAATCGCTGGCGCATGTTTTTTATGGCCTGTGAAGAATGCTTTGGCTTTCGTCACGGCCAGGAGTGGCTGGTTGGTCATTACCTTTTCACCCATAGTAGCCTTGCTGCACAAACAGGAGTCCAGATATGATACCCCTTCCCATCGCTATCGGCATAGGCCTTACCATAACCGCCCTCATTGTTGGCAGCTGCCGCAGTAAGGATTACGGACCAGTGGACACTTCGCAGTCAGTGCACGATTTCACCATGACCACTATCTCTGGTGAGGAGTATCCCCTCAAGCAGCACGCAGGGAAAATTATGCTCATCGTCAATACCGCCTCAAAATGTGGCTTTACCAAACAATACAAAGGCCTTGAAGCTTTGCATCAGGAGTATAAGGATCAAGGTTTGGTAGTCATCGGCGTACCCAGCGCCGATTTTATGAATCAGGAGTTTGCCGAAGATAGTGAAATAGCCGAATTTTGCGAAATCAATTTTGGGGTCACCTTCGATCTCATGAGCCGCGAGAGCGTCCGCGGTGATGAGGCTCACCCCCTCTTTACCTATCTCACCACAGCGTCTCATCACCCGGGTCGGATTAGCTGGAATTTCAATAAATTCCTCATCAATGGTCAGGGCCATGTCATCAGTCGTTACGGCAGCCGTAGTACCCCTGAGAGCTTGCGCCCCGACATTGCAGCCGCCTTAGAATCACAAACCGGCCAAGACGACTGATCCGGACCAGGCAAGGCTTCATAGACCGACAGGGTCTGCTTTGCGGGCGGTGATTCGGTCGCAAAGTAGTCCTTTGAATCTTCGTTCTCAGCGACTGTATACCGCCGCCACTGGGACAAGCTGCTTTGCCCAGCTTGTCCTAATGACAAGCAGGACCAATCCTATAGGCTCAGCAACATGATGCGGACGTTAATCATTGTTATAGGCGCGGTCGTTCTCACGACAGTTCTCTCGTTTATCCCCCATGCACTCTTTATAGGGCCAAACACAAGCGCCCGAACGCCTGCACACAATGGCGCCCAGCAGCAAGAGCTCAGCACACAAATACCCTCCTCCCAGCACCAGCAGCACGAGCAATCGCTCCACCCAACACTGCCGATCCTTCCGGCAGCACAGATACGAACCGGCAACAATGACACTATTCTTGATCAGCATCAGGTTTGGCTGGGCGAAGACCTCCTACTGCGACAAAGCCTCATTGCGACGGAACATCTCTCGGGCCTGCATGTGCTCTATAGAGAATACTGGCGAATCTGCCAACAGCATCCGCACCTACAGCTCGAACAGGAATATTGGCAAGTCGCCGAACAGCTCCTCCTGCGCGTAGACTATGCCCCTGAGGCAGCAGCAGCCCTCCACCATGATATTCCTGAATTGCAGTTACGCGCCCTTGATGGAACCCATAGCCTGTTGGCTCGCTTTCCTATTCATAGTGCACAGTGCTTCGAGCAGTGGCAGCAGCGCCTGCAGCAGCACCCTCAGGTACTATCGAGCGAAGCCGACACACTCCTCTGGTTTACGGGCAACGGCGATGCGAGTAACAATGAAGAGGATGACGACACAGTCATCCCCAACGATCCCGCATTCCCTGATCAGTGGGCTTTGCGCAATACGGTACAAACGCCTGGTGGTCAGAGCGGAGCGGATATTAGCGCTACCGAGGCCTGGAGCATCACCACTGGCAGTGCTGATATTGTCGTAGCCATTATCGACACTGGGGTGCATCTGCAGCACGAAGATCTTGTCGATACTATCTGGAAGAATCCTCTAGAAACAGTGAACGGCGAGGATGACAGTGGCAATGGCAAGGTTGACGATGTCCATGGCTGGAATTTTGCTGACGATAACAATGATATCACTGATGCCGATGGCCATGGCACTCACATTGCTGGAATCATTAGCGCATCCGGGAATAATGGCATCGGCATTGCCGGAATTAGCTGGCACAGTCAGCTCATGGCCTTGAAGGTGGGCGAAGGGACGAGCTTTCCTGTATCGCGGGCCATTCAGGCCATTGCCTATGCTGATGCCCAGGGTGCACAGTTGGTCAATATGTCCTGGGCCACGACTGCTTCCAATAGTAGCCTGCGCGATGCCATTGCTCAGCGGCCGCATATCCTGTTTGCCGCCGCTGCTGGCAATGATGGCGCAGATATTGACGACTCGCCTGTGTACCCCGCAGCCTACCGCTTCGATCACCTCCTTGCGGTTACGGCGACTACCGCCAGTGATACCGTGCCCAGTTTTTCTAATACCGGTGTGAGCAGTGTCCATATTGCCGCACCAGGCGCGTCCATACTGTCCACCTGGCCTGAAAACGAAGGATCAGACAGTATCTATGCCTTTTCCAGCGGCACGAGTATGGCGGTGCCCCATGTATTGGGGGTAGCAGCACTCTTACTTGCTGAAGATCCCACGCGCAGCCCCTATGATGTGCGCAGTATTATTATGCTCAGTGGAGATCCCCTTGCCCCGCTGCACGGCACCACCATATCAGGACGGCGCCTTAATGCCTTTACCGCCTTAACAACCTTACAGCAGTGGCCACAGCAACCACGCCGCATTGGCGGGTTACGGGTCTGGGAAGACGGCACATTACGCAGCGTCACGGTGGAGGTGGAGCAAAATGGCCTCCTCCACTATGAAGCCAAGACAACAACCCACGATATTGGTGGCTTGCAGCAGGGACAAGATGTTGACATCGTATTTCCCCTGGATGCAGACGCCTAGTGCCGTGTCCCATACCTACCCATCAGAAGTCTTTACGGGGCGGCACAACGCTAGGCACTTGCGGATGATCCTGCGAGACTGCGAAGTACCGTGTGCAGGATGCCGCCATTGCGGTAATACTGCCATTCACTGGCGGTATCAATGCGTACCAATGCGGTAAAGGTAAGGACGCTGCCATCGGGCCGCTGCGCGCGGACTTCGACACGTTGGGGCTGTTGACTGAGTTCAGGAATAGTAAAGCGTTCTTCACCGGTTAGGCCTAAACTTTGCGCCGATTCCCCCTCACAGAACTGCAAGGGCAGGACGGCAAACCCTACGAGATTGGAGCGATGAATGCGCTCATAACTTTCGGCAATCACCGCGCGAATCCCCAGAAGATTGGTGCCTTTTGCCGCCCAATCCCGACTGGAACCACTACCGTATTCCTTGCCTGCCAAAACCACCAAGGGGTGCCCCTCGGCGGCATAGCGCTGTGCGGCATCGTAGATAAAGCAACTCTCACCACTGGGAATGTGCCGAGTCCACCCCCCGAGTCGGTCGGGAATAAGCTCATTGCGCAAACGGATATTGGCAAAGGTGCCGCGCATCATCACTTCGTGATTACCGCGCCGCGAACCATAACTATTGAAATCACGCACCGCCACCCCTTGTTCTTGGAGGTAGCGACCCGCGGCCGATGCTCCTGGAATAGCGCCGGCGGGAGAGATATGATCAGTAGTGATGGAGTCCCCCACCTTTACCAAGCAATAAGCGTCGCGGATGCTTTGGGGAGGTGTAATCTCGGGCGATAACCCTACGAAATATGGGGGGTTACGCACATAGCTACTCTCTGGCCAATCATAGCGCTGACCCTCTGGGGTCGCCAGAGATTGCCATGCTGCTGTGCCACGGAAGACATCGGCATATTGGTCTCGGTACAGCTGCGCCGATACCACCCGCGCCACGGCATCGGATATTTCCTGACGCGTAGGCCAGATATCAGCCAGGTACACAGGCTTGCCATCGGCATCAGTGGCCAGGGCTTCGCTACTCAGGTCAATGGTTACCCGCCCCGCCAGGGCATAGGCCACCACCAAGGGAGGCGAGGCCAAATAGTTCGCTCGCACCTCCTGGTGAATACGACCTTCAAAATTGCGATTCCCTGATAATACAGAGGCCGCTAGAATGTCACCTTGGGCGATGGCGTCTTGTATTTCTTCACGGAGTGGTCCCGAATTGCCAATGCAGGTGGTGCACCCAAAACCGACAATATGAAAGCCCAGGGCCTCCAGTGGTGACAGCACCCCTGCCTTCTCCAGATAGGCGGGAACAACTTGCGATCCTGGAGCCAGTGAGGTTTTCACCCACGGCGGCACACGCAAACCGCGGGCATGGGCCTTTTGCGCCACTAAACCAGCCGCCAGCATCACATCGGGATTGGAGGTATTGGTGCAGCTGGTTATAGCGGCGATGACCACATGGCCATCCTCCAAGAGAAATTCTTGGCCATCCATACGGCATGGCGCACTTCCTGGCACTGCCGCATCCACTGCCGTTTGCCCCCCCTCACCACTCAGGCGGGCTTGTTCCTGAGAATCGTGACGTTCGTGCTGCATGAGATCGGCAAAGCTGCGACCCAGATCAGCCATGGCAACCCGATCTTGGGGACGCTTGGGACCAGCCAATGAGGGTTCAACTGTAGCAAGATCCAACTCTAAGATTGAGGAATACTGCGCCTCCACCCCTGGCTCGCGCCACAGGCCCTGAGCCTTGGCATAGGCCTCGACGATCGCAATCTGATCACTATCACGGCCCGATAAGGTGAGGTAACGCAGGGTTTCTTCGTCAATGGGAAAAATCGCGCAGGTGGCGCCATATTCTGGTGACATATTACCGATGGTGGCGCGATCGGCTAAGGGAAGAGCAGCCAAACCATCACCACAGAATTCCACAAAGCAGCCTACCACTCCATGCTGGCGCAGCATTTGGGTAACCGTGAGCACTAAATCAGTGGCGGTGACCCCTTCCCGCAAATGTCCATGGAGACGGAAGCCCACCACCTTGGGCAGGAGCATGCTTACCGGCTGGCCAAGCATGGCTGCTTCGGCTTCGATACCACCAACCCCCCAGCCCAGCACTCCAAGGCCATTGATCATGGTGGTATGGGAATCTGTTCCCACCAGAGTATCGGGGAAGAGCTGCATGCGCCCCTGAGCATCCTCCTCCACTACCACTACCGAGGCAAGGTACTCCAGGTTGACCTGATGGACGATTCCCGTTCCTGGCGGCACTACCCGAAAATTGGCAAAGGCATTTTGACCCCAGCGAAGAAATTGATAGCGCTCACGATTACGCTCAAACTCAAGATCAGTATTGCGCTGCAAGGCATCGCTACTGGCATAGTGATCGACCATTACCGAATGGTCGATCACCAAATCCACTGGTCGCAAGGGGTTAATTCGCTGTGGATCACCACCCAAGGCCGCCATGGCATCGCGCATGGCGGCTAAGTCCACCACTGCAGGCACCCCGGTGAAATCCTGCAATACTACTCGTGCTGGGGTGAAATTGATCTGGGCCTGGGTTGAATCCTGTGGTGACCAATCACGCACTGCAGCAATCTGCTGACTATCCACATGACCATCGGGCGCATGGCGAAGGAGGTTCTCAAGGAGGATTTTGATACTGTAGGGAAGCTCTCGCAAACGCTGGGCATCGGCCACCTGTTGCAGGTCAACATAGGAATATTCACGACCATCAAGGTGGAGCGATGCGTAGTGGGGGGTATTCTGTGCCGATGCCATTTGAGAACCTTTGACTGCTACCGTGGGAAAATCGTACCATGGAGGCGCCTGGGAGCCAAGCCCTCACGGATATGGTGGAATCTTAACCAATGATCTTAACGGTACAATGCAGCCTTGTGTTTGCCAAAAAGTCTCAAGCCCGCGATAGGCCCGCCCTATGGGCCAGGGTGGCTCAAGGCTCACCTTGGGTAAGGAATTCCCGCTTCGCGGTGTATGCTTTTGAGCGCAAAAAGCGCCCTATTCAGGGCGTTTTCGCAGGCCGATCAGGAGATCAATGGCATGAAGCGTTTTGGGTTCGTGTATTCATTTACACCACCGCACGAATGGCGAGATCAAAAAAAACGAGGTAGGGTGTCGGTAAGCGTTTAAAGCCCCAACGGGGCTTCGCATACTAGCCCAGGGTTGCGCTAGCTACCCT
>REDP01000277.1 GCA_007693455.1 Planctomycetota bacterium
TATCTCAGAGATGCCGGTAGTGTCTAGATGAAGATTAAATCCAAAGTCTAGAATATTGAACCACTCACCTCGCCAGGCTGTTTTCGTAATTAGTCCTGTGTGGATTTGTATATTAGCATGGTTACCAACAAAAATCATAATTGGGATCTGTTTGTCTGCCGCAGCTTCCAAAACGGACGAGGCGGCACTAAGTCCGAGGGGACGAGAATACACATCATTGACTGCGCGAGTGGCGCTCAGTCGATCCAGCTTGAATTTTTTGAGTATGGATTGGAAATGATGGATATCTTCAACGGCATCCCATGCCTTGATCAATGTTTCACGATCCACTTGTCTGATATCCACGGGTGCGATAGGAGCAGGCCGCACCTCGCATGGCGGCGGACTAGATAACTCACCAACAGCAAAGTCACTCAGCAGGGCCTGCCAGCAAAGGTTGTCGGTATCCTTGGTGGCAAAGACCTTAAATACGGCATCGCCGTAAATATCAAAAAACTGCAGACTGCGCTGGGGTCGGCCATGATGCTCATAATGGCTGATCATGGCATGTTGCCATTTGCCAATAAACATGCGCGTATCAATGACTGGGCCGACAAACATGGCCGCATGGGAGTGCGGATGCCAGCCTTCACATGCGCCAAGCTTTTCCAGTACTGCATAGTCATTCCGGGTCATGGTCATTACTGGACCAAGGTCGACCAATCGGGCGAGTATGTCCTGCATCTCGCCACGGAGCTGCCAAGTGGTGGCATCCGTGCGCCAGGGAGTCAACACCACCTCAGGAACCCGAAGGCGCTGGGCAATTGAGCGTAGATGAAGTCGCGGTTCAGACTTTTGCAGAGCCTCAAAAGAGCTGCGCAGGTCAGTAAAATCAAAGGCGTGGAGAGAAGACATAAGTTACATCCTTTATCTGGGCGGGTTCGGGTGATCGGATTCGCGGGGGTCATGCCAAGCATCAGCGAAAAGCGCTTCATAGGCCATTAACACAGGCCACTGGCCACGGCGCTGGAGACTGACATGAAGCCGGCGCAATAAGCGCTTCTGCTGTTCGGCATCGGGGTTTTCGGCAAGAACGGCAAATATTTCGGCTACCGCTAATTGGGAGAAACTGGCAGCCTGGGCATAATCGTTGAGCCAAAGGAGTTGATCTCTGGCACGACTTGGCTGGTTGTTCAACAGGTGGAATCGCGTGGTCATCAATGCTACCATGACGACAAGGCGCTGATCAGCTTCGTCATCACCATTGCGCTGATCCCACCAGCGCTGGAATTCTTCGAGTGCTGTAAAGGCTGCCGTGCCCCGTCCTATGCGTTCAAGCACTTGTGCTTGGGTCACGGCGGCGATGCCTGGATGACTGATAGCCATACTGCGTAGCAGTGCTTGCTGCCACAGATTCGGGATATCCTGGGCTAGCAAACAGCGCACTTCAAGTTGGATAATGCTATCCTGATCGAGGTGCTGATCATGGCGCAGGGGGCTCACCATGGCTAATGCTACAACTGGGTAAGCGGCGTTCAGCAGGTCCTCCACCAGCGCCAAGGAAGCTTCGGCAGGGGGAACGGCAGCCTTAGGCAGTTGATGACTTCGATGGCTAAGACGCCATAGGGAGGGTCGCAGTAAAATGCCAAAACTGCCTTGAACCGAGGTAGTTAGCTGCTGATCCATCTGCAACCACTGGAGCACCAGGGGATGATAGATGGGCGACTCTACATTTCCCTCTCGCATATCCCGCCTTGAAGCTGCCACATCATTGCCGAGATAGTGCGCCAGCACGGCTGCCAAACCATCCCACAGAGGGTCAGCCTTGGGGGGTTCAGTGAATTGGCGCAGGAGATGATACGCTTGTGTATAACGGCCCTGGTCATGGGCTACCCATGCCTGCGAAAGCTTGCCCAGGCGGGCCATTTGCCCATGCTGCTGAACGAAACGCAGGCTGTGCTCCAACGCCTGATCACCATAGGCCACGGACCAGGCTTGGGCAATGGCCTTTGCCCAAGCCTGATCTTGTCCATTGGCAGCGCCGTGCAGAAAGATCAACAATGAGAGATCTGGTGCCTCAGGAAGCACCTGAGCCACAGCATCAATACCACCTAGGCGATAGAATTGTCGCAATCGCTGGGCGAAGGGCTCTATTGAGATGGTTAGAGCCGCCTGGTTATTGAGCGGATTGAGGGTCGCTACTGACGCGACGGGCGACCGTGTACAACCCTGCATCGCCAACACTGCCAAGATAAACATCGCGATGAGCAGTCGTGCCATAGAGGTACTCATGGGAGGTTTCCCGGAACGGGAGCCAATACGGGGACATACCAACGGACTTGACTACGGCGGGGCGATGCCTGATCACCAAATACATCAAGGGCATCGTCTCCCATTTCATGCCAGGGATGGCGAGAGAGATGGCGCAAGCGATCTCGCAACCGTTCTTCCTCAATCGTACTTATATCGTCAAGAATATGAGGGCGAATGATCAGCACGGTTTCAATGCGCTCTTGTACCGTCTGGCTATCACGAAACAGAAAACCAATGAGGGGTATACTCCCCAGTATAGGCACTTTGGTAGTCCGATCACTGAGTCGTTCACGAACCAGACCGCCCAACATCACTGCCAAGCCATCTCTAGCGATTACGGTGCCCTCAATGCTGGAGGATTGCACCGTATCCACGGTGAGGGTCTGCAAGACTGATCCGACTAAGATTTGAATCGTCGCTCCGGCCACATTCACGGAAGATGTTTCCTGGTCTATCTCTAGAGTTACTGTACCCTGGTCATTAATGCGCGGGCGAATGGTCAGCGTTGTGCCGATGGTTTGCTGTTCGTAGCCCGGTACGGCGATGCTTCGCGTTAAAACGGTTTCACCAACTGTGTTTTGCACTTCTTCTATTTCAATATTGGTGAAGATTGGGCGTCGTTCGCCAATTTGAATTACCGATTCTCTATTATTGGCTGCCAAAACCACTGGCGTACTAATGCTGGAGACCCTCCCTTCTTCCTGCATCGCGGTAAATGAAATATCCAACCGGCGATCTAGATACGAATACAGCAGTCCCCCTGGGCCACTCGCGACCGCCGTTGCCGTTGTTGGGCTGGCAATGGCGGCATCAGAAAAATTAATGCTCACCGAAGTTTCTTGGCCATCGCGCAGAAGTACCTCAAGGATTTTTACCTCTAATAAAACCTGCGCTATGGGACGATCAAGAGTGGCAATGAGGTCTGCAATTTCTTGAATTGCCTGCTGATCGCCGCTGCGCACCAGCAGTCGATTGCTGGCCTCATCCACTGTGAGACGAATGGCTTGTTCTTGGGCTAAGGCCACCTGGCTCGTTTGTAGTCCACCTTCATTACGACTCCCGCTACCATCTGATCCCGACTGCGGCGCATCGTCGGATGCTCCGGTCCACACCGTGCGGTCGCTCACACTCGCCACTGCCACTCGAGCACCATACAACTGAGCTATCTGTTCGGCGATGCTTCGCGCACTGGGATAGGCAATGGCGAAACTGCGCAATTGCGCATCGCGCACCTGCATCCAATCATCCTGCAACTCACGCCGAGTCATTAAACGCACCACACCAGAGGGATCCCGACGGTACCATAAGCCAGCATTTCTAGCCAATGTTTCCACCACCGCATCTGCACTCACATGGCGCAAATCTACGGATACTCGATTCGCAGTCGCCGCGTGACTTACTGTGATATTACTGTGACCAAGTTCATTGAGAAACTCTACAGCTGTAGCTAAGGGAACATCGCGCAAGTGCACCCGCAATGCCGCTACCGGTTTTTCTTGGGCGCCGATCGGCGTCAAAGCCATGACCATAAGGGCCAAGGAGAGAGATATGGATCGCCACGGGCGTCTCATTACTGCAACTCCTTGGTTTCGCCGAAATCATTGCGCAAGGTAATGCTGCGTGCCTGCAACTGCACTACTCGCCATGGTTCCCCCCCAAGGCGCAGTGACTGATCCATGCGTAGAAAGCGGTACGAGCCATTCTTATGGACGATTAAGCCCAGACTGCGTTGACCATCGCTGACGTAGCCAGCATAGACCCACTCCACATCACTATGATCAGCATCAAATCCGCCGCCAGCAAAGGGATCAGCCAGCATGGGGGTTGATTCTTGGTTTTTGCTGGCCACTGCTTGTTCTATTTGCCGCTGTTCCTGGCTTTCGCTAGCTGACTCTGGATGAGACTCATGTCCCTGTTCATCTAAGTCATCGTCGCTGTCAGTCGTTGAGCGTTTTTCGCCCTCTCCATTTTTTTGCGGTTCTTGAATAGCCGTATCCACAAGAGAAGCCTGCTCTGCGTGCTGTAACTCTTGGGCCGTCAGAGCAATGGGTATGGCTAGAAAAAGCACTAGGAATGGAATGAGGTTTATCTGAGCAAGCATGAATGTTTATCCTTGAGCAATGGCGAAAATGGCCTGGAAAAAAGCGAGATACACAAATCCAACCATGCCGCCAATCAGCACTAGCACGGTGGGCTCAAAGAGGGCCATCATACGCCGCAGGCGGGTATCAAGCTCATCGGCGTAGTGTTCGCTTAAGTGCTGCAATACACCATCCAGATGCCCTGACTCCTCACCTATTTTTACCACATCGTGGACTAACACTGGCATGGGTGGTCGACGCAGTCCCTCGGCCAAGGGACGGCCATTAACCACAGCCGCTTCGGTCGTATGCAATTGCTGGGCGATGGCTTGATTGCCAATGGTATGGGCCGTCGTGCGCAGGGCTGCGGGCAGTGATACGCCACTAGCCAGCAACATGGACAAAGCGTCACACGACCCAGCCACGGCACGGCAACGCAGCACACCGCCAATAATGGGAATATGCATGAGGTAAGCATCGATGCGACGGGCGCTGGCGGCGGAGTAACGACGAATAAGGACCGTAACGATAATGAGTGCAACCATGGTCAAGAGCACCCAAGGCCCCCAGATACGAATAGCCTCGGCGCCGCTGGTCAGCAACGATGTTACCAATGGCATGCTGGTTCCCCGGCGACTAAAAAAAGCTTCGAACCGTGGAATGACCACCGTGACCAAGAAAGCCACCACGCCGATCGCCATAAGGGTGACGACACTGGGATAAATGAGCGCCGACACCACTTTGGTGCGTAATTCTCGTCGCACTTCCAGTCGTTGGGCCAGCTGCCGCAGAACCTCATCCAGACGACCAGACAACTCACCCGCACGCACGGCCGCCACCACATCACGATGAAAAGTCCCGGAATGCTGGGCCAGGGCATCAGCAAAGCTCATGCCTCCTTCAATGGCCTGACCGACCGCGCGAATCACCGCGCCCAAGCGCGGATGGCCGGTGGCGGCTGTGGTGGCCAAGACTTGACGAATGCCAACGCCGGCACTCAGCATCATGGCCCATTGGCGCAGGCAGAAAATGAGGTCACCGCCACTCACCGGGCGCAGACGCATCAAGGCCCGGCGAACCCCACCGTGTGGGCGATCAGCAACGGTCTCTACCTTCACCGGTATCCAACCCCGCTGCTGTAAGTCCGCCAAGACCAATTTGGGATCTGCCACCACAGAATGGCCTCTACGCTGGCGGCCCGAACCATCTAAGGCTTCCCATGCGATTGCCATCAGACGGCCTCCAGCATGAGCGGCATGGCCTGTTCGGCATCAATAATACCGGCATGAATTTTTGGCTGCAAATCCTTGCGGTAGGGCACATAGCCATCAGATGATTGTAAAAGGGCCTGGGCATCGGCACCGGCGGCGACAAGACGTTGCCGCTCTGGAGTAAACGAGAGTATCTCAAAGCTTGCTACCCGCCCGCGGGTACCGCTTTCGGCGCAGGCCGGGCAGCCCGGGGCATGATAATGGGTGCCCTCCACCCAAGCCAAGTGGGCTGGGGTTTGGGCCATGGGCCTTCGGCAAGCAGTGCAGAGACGGCGCAACAGGCGCTGACCAATACTTAGGCGCAATGTGGCCGCAATAAGCCACGGCGGACAGCCTAAATCACGCAGTCGGCCCGGGGCATCAGCCGCCGTATTAGTGTGTAGACTAGCTAAAACCAAATGTCCGGTGCAGGCTGCCTGTAAGGCCAAAGTGGCGGTCTCTGCATCGCGGATCTCTCCGACCATAATCACATCGGGATCATGGCGCAGCATAGAGCGCAGTGCGGCAGCAAAGCTGACTTTGCCGACACTATCCACCTGAACCTGAGAGATGCCAGGGATGCGGGATTCCACGGGGTCTTCCACGGTGAGAAGATTACGGAAATCCTCAGCGAGATGACGCAGGCAAGCATACAAGGTGGTGCTCTTACCGCTGCCAGTGGCCCCGGTAATCACAATCAAGCCATGGGGCTGCGATAAGGCTTGTAAAAGCAATGCCTTTCCCGGAGGGCTGATATCCAAATCATCAATGCTGGCACCTTCTAATCCCACACCAAGTAGACGTATGGTCATCCGTTCACCCTGTCGCGTTGGAATGGTGGCCAGCCGCATTTCCAGAACGCGTAGGCGATCAACGCGAATGCGATGGCGACAACCGCCATCTTGGGGGGCACGGGTTTCGGCAATGTCTAATTCTGACAGCACCTTCAAACGCGAAATAAGGGCCGTAGCCTGGGCCACAGGCAACCCCAGCCGTAAAGGCTCTAAACGACCGTCAATACGCAAACGAATGCGATACCCCTCAGCCTGAGGCTCAATGTGAATATCGGTGGCGCGATGACACCAGGCTTCAATAAGGACATCATCAAGTAGGTGAACGGCACCCATATCGGGGCCTTGGTCTCTGGTAGAATCGCCGCCTGCGCTTAGACGTTCCCATGCCGCTCGGATTTCCACCGGATCAGCTAAAAAACCTCGGCAACGACGACCGAGCGACCGTCCTGCAATATCAATGAGCGATGCATCTTGGGGCCCAGTAATGAGCAATGACTGTTCAGCCCCTGGTTCAGCAATCAGAGGAAGAATGCGTTGGTCACGCTGCAAGGACGATGGCAGGCGCTCGATTGCCTGTACATCAGGGCGCAACACTTCAGCCGGATACAGTGACAATTGACTATATTGGGCCACCGCATGCAAGACATGGCGCCGGGGGACACGACCAACGAGACTTGCAATCCGGTAGGCGTCTTGCTCTTGTCCAGCCCACTGGAGGCCGCGTGCTGCTTCATCTTCAGCTAATAACCGAGAGCGCATACAGGCATCCAAGACTAAACGCAGGGGCACCTTCATGGTCGCTCCTGACCAAGTAGCACAGTAAGCTCGACTAAGCCCCGATGGGCAGATTCCGTATGGCTGCGCTGCAATTCAAAACCATGGATAGAAAT
>REDP01000321.1 GCA_007693455.1 Planctomycetota bacterium
ACCCTACTGACCCAATGCCCGCCAGCGCAGGTCGAGGGTGGCGGTGTCGAGAAGTACGATGCGGCCCTGCTCGGGGTATTCGCGGTCGCTGGCGCAGATGCTTAAGGGTAAGATGTGCATGGCGGTGCCATCCACTTGGGTATGGCCTTGGAAGTGCAGGTGGCCAAAGAAACAGGCGGCAAAGCGGCCGCGTACATGGGGCTGGTACAAGTCTGGGGCCCGGCTTTGGATGTATTTGCGTAGGTCGCGCTTTGGTTGGCGGTGAAGAATGAGGTCGCGCAGGGGCGGGGTGTTCCAGGGCACGTGGGTGATGCTGATCATCGGGCCGGGGGTCGCGGCGAGGCTATCCAACCAGGCGCCGGTGCCCTCTGGCACGCCGCTATCGTGACTGTCGACGAGCACCACTCGCAGGCCATCGGCGTCGATCACCCGGTTGTGCAGCTCCACCCCCTGCGCTTGCCATAGGTCTGGGGCATCGGCGCGCGGCTGATGATCGGCGCCCGAATAGTCATGGTTGCCAGGGGTCATCAGCCAGGGCACCCCCATGCTGCTAAAGAGATGGTGGGCGTAGGCAATATTGGCCGGAGAACACCAGTCCACCATATCGCCGGTGGAGATCATGAGATCGGGTGCTTCATCGCGAATAAGGGCGCAGAGTTGCTGTTGATAGACCTGGGTATCCCGGAAATGATGGCGGTCTTGCGCTTTTTCCGGTTCGGGCCCATGGGGATCGATGCAGTGGCTATCGCCAACAATGGCAAGTTTCATAAGCTATTCTCATCCTTAAGCGCCAAGCTCATCGCATGTCCACCTGATAGCAAGGCGTACTTCTTACTGGTGGACAAGTACGTTTTTATTAGTTGGCCTTGCTGCGCAGCTCCTCAACCGCACGGGTAATAAACTGGCGCATAATCGGATTGCGTTCATTACCCTGGATACTCTCAAGGCGATCGGCGACGGCGGCGGGTTGGTCGCTGTATTGAAATGCTTCAAGGGCGCCACGCCGGGCATTGTTACTCACCTCACGATCGGCCACCAGGTCCAGAAGGTCCTGCTCAATCTGTTGTTTCAGGGGATGGCCGGCAGAAAGGCCCACCATGCAGCGCACCAGGTTATCGACCACCATGCGCAGTAAATCGTCTTGGGGACGACTGGCCAGCACCTCAATAAGTATGGGGGCAAATATGGGGACATCCGCGTGGGAGCGCGGCGAGAGGGCGTCCATGGTTTGCCGCTGCAGGTTGAGGTCGTGGTCGCCTTGAATAATGCTGACCAAGGCCTCGCGGGCCTGGGCGGTGGGGACCAGCGAGAGGGCACTGGCGGCGGCCTGGCGGTCGAGGCGAGAGCGTTGGTCGTCAGTGAGGATGGTCACCAAATAATCAGCACTTTCGGGATGACGAATAACGCCAAGGTGCTGAATGAGGAAAATGCGCTCTTCATTACTGGTGCTTTGCTCAATCATCGCCACCAGGGTGGCAAAGCTCTCGCTATCCCGGGCACGGGCCACCGCCTGTACCGCCGCCTGACGAGCCGAGGGGCTGCGGCGATCAGCAAGGCCTTCACGCAGCACCTCCATGGCTGCCGGCAGCCGCGAATAGCCCAAGGCCAGGGCTGCGGCGCGACGCACATCCGGCCACTCATCGTGTTGGTACACCTGCACCAGCGGCGCTACCATGCTGGGATGGCGGTGGTTGCGCAAGAGATTGCACATCTCCCGACGCAGTTCTTGGGGCGTTTGGTTACTGTGTAAAAGCGGGGTAAACACGGCAATGGGAAGCTCGCCGCGCCTGCTGGCGATGTCCTCAAGCCAGCGGCGAATATCGCGACGACGGCGTTCATGATTGCGTGAATCGGTAATCTCGGCAAGGCTGGCAATCTGCGCCTGCACTGCGGTCACTAAGGCCGGGGCAGCATAGTCCAGGGCCTGGGGCTCATCAATCTGCCGCAGTACATTGAGAATGGGGCCCGCAAGATCTGATCCTGCGTCTAGGGAAGCATGCAGCGCAATCAGGGGCTCCACCAGGCTGGCATGAGGAAGCGCCTGTAGCGCCTCTAAAGCGGCTTCGCGCACGGTGTCAGACTGCTCGTCATCCACCACCATGGCCAAGATAAACGCTCTGGCCTGGTCGTCGCCACGCTCAGCCAATGAGGATAAGGCGCTTTCGAGTTCGCTGCGGCCATCGCGGCGCTCACGACGATCGCCGCTGGCCATTTTTTCCAGGGCCGTCTCCACGGCTTGGCTGAGTTCGGCATGACTGGGGGATTCTACCGCCCCGGCAAAGGCCAATGCTGCCGTGGCGCGACCACTGATATAGCGTTGCTGCCAACCGCCCCCCACGTCAAACCACGGGCCCAAGGCGCTTTGTGCCGCTTCGGGAAGACGGGCGCAGGCCGCCGCCATCCCCAGCACCAAATGATCACCGATATCGTCGCTATGGCGCTCAACGGCAGCAGCAATGGCGGCAGCCACCGCTTCATCCTGAGCCACGATCTGTAGGGCTGCCCAGGGTGCCATAATATCCATGTGATAGCGCAAAAAGGGATGGATGGCATTGCGCGGCCAATCGGGATCACCAAACAGGGTCATCCCGGTCTGCATGGAGAGGCCCCAGTCGGGGCTACTGTGCAAAAAGTCATGTAGTCCTGCCAGCGCTTCATCGGCTACTTCGCCGTTGTCATCCCCCAAGGCCTGCAGAGTAAGGCGCAAGGATTCCGGCGAGGGATTGTCCAGTAAGGCATTGCGTGCGGCAATGCGCTGGTCGGCATCATCGCTGCGCAGCTGGGCCTGGAGTTCCTGCAAACGGTCGGGGTCGGCCGGCTGATAGATCCACACCACGCGCTCACCCTGCTGCCATGCCAGGCCGGCTTGGGCACAATAGGCGTCAAGGGCTGCGGCAAGGCTCTCACCCTTGAGCTCAAGGGTATGACCAGGATAGGCGGCCACATCCAAGGCCGGGTCGGCATACCAGGCAAAGCGCTGATGCTCGCTGAGGTGGGTGTTGATCTCAACCAAAACCTCTGACGGCAGATCCTGCCACAACCTGACATCGGCGCGTTGCTGCAAGGCTTCTGACGCCACCGCCATACTGAGGCTGCAGACGAGCAGACACAGGACCAACTGAAGGCGACACACACACATACTCACTCCTTGCCCTTTGTGGGATGGCACTGGTTGGCTTTGCTTGGGCGCCGCACAGCTATTCGTTGGGCATGGTATTGATCACCACCGACCAACCCATGGTACCGCCAGCATTTTCACAACGGAAGAGGATTTCATTGAGGCCCTGTTTGAACTCAAACTCGGCAATCTCTTCATCGGCGCGCCAGGTCTTGCGCTCCATACTCGAGGTCCACACCAACTCGCCGTTAATCCACACCTTGCCAAAATCGTCACTGCCTAAGGCCACCCAATATTTCCCCGCCTCTTCCACATACACTTCGGTCCAGGCATAGTAGACACAGTAGGGCGGGGCATGATCGGGCTCAATACGTGAATTCTTGGTGTCCCAGTAACGCCAACGCACTTCCTGGTCATCCATGCCGATGGTGACATTATCTAGGTCAATCACCGTTTCTGGGAGATAACTGGCGTCGAGATTTTGCCGGAAACGGTTGGGAAATGGACCCATGACGTACCACTTATCTATATACATCCAGTCATTTTGTTCACCACTGCCATCAATAATGCGACCGGGAGTGGCGTTAAAGCCACCATCTGAGGTTGCCCGCGAGGGCATCAGTTCATCGGGCCGCAGGGTATCGCCACGATTGCCCTCGGGCCCTCCGGGGGGCGCCATAATCGCAATCCCTTCCACCGAGGCCCCACCCTGGGCATCGCGGGCCTGTTCGAGAATACGCTCCGATTGCTGCACCATGGCATCGAGCTCGGATTCACCGGTGGACACCTGACGGCGGAAAGCGGCCAATTGGGTTTGGCTGGTAATGGCGGGACGATCCAGGTCTTCGCCCACGACCTCAAGGCGGCGGGGCTGCACCACCTTAACCCAACCCAGGGCATCCACTGCTGGCACCTCGAGGGTGATGGCGTTTTGCGCTGCCCGCACATCGCGATACCAATTGGTCATCTGCAATTCCGCCGCCTTGGTGGCGGCGTACACCGCAGACAGGGGTACATTGGGGTCATTGAGGGCGGCAAAAAGATTGCTGTCGATGGGAGCATGTTCTTCCACGGCAATGGCAACAAAGGTTTCTAAATAATCCACGCCCAGGCCGCCATCACGAATCCTCGTCAGGTGCTCTTGTCGAACCTCCTCCATTTCGGCAGAAATTTCGAGCATGCGCTTGGTCTGCACCAACCAGCGATTGCGCACATGGTCGCGAATCTGATTGGAAACCCGCTCTATATCCCGCGCGCTGGAGCCAAAGCCACCGCCGCTGCCACCGCTAAAAGCGGCAATCACCAAAACGGAGACCACAACCACTCCAATGGGCACTCCCCAGGTCGTTAATATTTGAGAAACACGCATGGCAAAAACCCTTAATAGCAACTGGTGTGGCGACAGGTCAAAGGATGGTCAAAATGCACTTCCCAGACAATGCCGCTGTCATGTGGTTAAAACGTTGGCGAGTAGCGATCGGTAAAGCGCAGGCCGAGATTACGTACCCGATAAAGGTCCAATAACCCAATGGCCTGCACCACGGCCCCATAGGGCATATCGCGCTGGGTTTCGATAAACATGGGCTGACCGGCCCGGCCGGCCTCGGCCAACTTTTCCAGCAATTCCGCTCGGCTAATCTCCATGGGTTCACCATGGACCCCCTCACGCAAGCTGGTGACAATGCCCTCGGGATCAAGATGCACACGGCCGGTGTCATCGGTTTCGGCTGCCGCAGCCATAGTCAGCCGCAAAAACAATGGCGTACGATGTTCTTCCTCTGGCTCAATCACATTGCCAAAAGAGGGCGCTTGAATGGGGATCTCTCGATGCTGGGGCCGGATCGTTGCCGCCACCAGAAAGAAAATCAACAATAAGAAGACGATGTCGATCATCGGCTCCATCATTACCCCAGAATCATCATTATCTTCACGCTGCTTGTTTCGCATGGCTGGGAAACTCCTTGAGTGTGATTGCATGACGCGCGGCCATGATCACCGTTAAAGACACTTAGGGACTTAGCGCATGGGATCGCGCGTACGCAGACCAATATTGCGCAGTTGATAGAGCTTGCAGTGATCCATAATTTGGCTCACCACGTGCATGGGCACCGCACTATCAGCATCGATGCGCACCTTGCGCCCCGGTATGTCAAAAGCTGCCTGACGCAAATCGGTGATGAGTTGATTCAGCGTCACATCCTCGCGCGAACCGCCAGCCGAGGTCTGGGTGGCCCCCACCGTAGTCAGGCGATAGTGAAAGCCACGCTCGGGTGAGGGCATAATGCTGATAATCAAGGCATCATCAGGATCCTTTTTGATTTCTGCCTGGGGGATGTCAGGAAGCTCAATGGGCAGCTCGCTGTGCTGCTTTTGGATGGTGGCGGAAACCAGGAAGAAAATGAGCAAAAGAAAGACCGCGTCGATCATTGGCTCCATCATGATTCCTGGGCCTTTGTCCACCTCTCGATTGGCGCGCATGACTTAGGCCTCCTTACCGGCACCACTCTTACCGAACCATTTGATGATCAGGTGCGAGCCAGCATCTTCAAGTTCAAGGGCGAGTTGATTGGTGCGGCCTTTGAGAAAGTGATAGAAGCCTAAAGTGGGAATGGCAATAATCAGGCCAGCCGCGGTGGTGGCCAGGGCCTTATAAATACCATCGGCCACCATGGACACATCGCCAATATCACCAGCCATAGCCACCGCCTGGAAGGCCGCAATCATGCCCAAGACGGTTCCCAAGAGACCCAGCAAGGGTGACAGGGTTCCCACCACCGCCAGCCAATAGTTGCGCTGCTGATGCTTTTGAATCTCACGTGCCGCAATTTCGCCTGCGCCTTCATTCAGCGCCGTATAATCGGCCTCGCGATTTTCAGCCAGGAAGGCAATAACCTTGCCGAGGGCTGAGGGACTCTCTTTTCCCAGTTTCTCTACGCCCGCATAATCCTCTTGCTCCCATTGGGTTTTGGCCTGGTTAAGGAGGTGATCCGGAGCAATGGTAGAACGGGTAAGTTTGGCAAAACGCTCTAAAATCAGAAGAATGGCCACCACTGCCAAGGCAATGAGAAAGCCCATGGGAATGCCACCATTGCGGATCTGATCGATCACACTGGTTTCCCCACCGGTGGCCGCGGCTTCTTCCCCAGTGCCCGCGGCCACATCGTCCATGGCCGCTGCCGTGGCAACGCCGTCATCATTAGCGGCAGCTTCATCCTGAGCAAAGCCGGCAGAGACCATGACCCCCAGCAGGAGTAAGGGAATAACAAGGAAATTGATAAGATTGCGGTACATGTCAAAGGACTCCTTAATAGAGGATGAAAGTGTGTTTACGGGCAATTCAGCACAGCAGATTGTATTATCACTTTAGGATTTACTTAAATACCTTTTCCGTACAGAAGTCATACTACGACCGCTCCTACTGTACGTTGACAACCAAGCTGATGAGAAAGTACGCCATCAGCATAAATTATATTATTTTACTTTTTTTTCCATATAAAAAAAACAGCGCACTCAGCCTGCTTCAGGCACCATGGATCCAAGAAATTATGCGATGGTATTACCGGTTATGACGCAAAGGATTTGTATGATCGAAACACACAGCAGCTATGATCTAATTTATAAACACCTTCCCGTTGCCAGGAAAAGCATAAATCGTTATTTGACAACCATTTATATATTTACGCCAGCTATTCCTAGACTTAGACGGCTGGCTACCAGAACATTCGAGCATTGAGGTAGTAGAGTTCTTCGGAGTTTTACTCTATGTCCGCCGATCTCGATTCCCTCCCTAACGCAGTGAATTCCACGGGGCCAAAACTGCTCCAAGTGGAGCACGATTCAGCGTATTGGGACCAGGTACTTACGCGCTCGGGCGCGAACAACCTCTGGCCAGCAGCCAGTAATCAGACGGCGTGGCAGAACCTGCTCTCCCAGTCATGGCCACAGGCGCATCGAGCGGCAACGCGACAGCGCATTGCAACAGTAGCCCAAACACCTTGGCCACAACTCTCTGCCCAGATGCTGCGCCGCTTTGCCCGCGATGGCAACCGTAGCGCCTTTCAAGAGGCCTACTTTGCCCGCCGCGAACGTATTACCGACTTAGCGCTGATGCTGGCCATGGACCATGATCTCGCGTACCTGGACGATTTGGTTGATGGCTTGTGGTTGCTGTGCGAAGAA
>REDP01000110.1 GCA_007693455.1 Planctomycetota bacterium
CGGAGCGACGACAGACCGACAAAGGTCGTGGGAAGCGAGCGAAGCGAAGCGCACCCCAGAGAGTCGGATAGCAACGAGGCCGCCAACGCTCGAGAGCACCAAGGAGCGAAGCGACCGACCGCCGAGGGCTGGAGGGCGGATACAATCGCGAAGCGATCCGCCCTCAGTCGCGGAGCGACGACAGACCGACAAAGGTCGTGGGAAGCGAGCGAAGCGAAGCGCACCGGGGGGGCCGTTGGGGGGGCTTGCCCCCCCGACAACCAAAACTCAGAAACTGCGGGCGTACTTCATGCAGGCGTATTGCAGCTGATTCGTCTGGATCATCCGTGATTCCACGGAAGTGTCACCGGACTCAACTGCCGCCGCATAGACTTCTAGGGCTGAGAGGAAATGGCGGCGAGCTTCGCGGTAGAGTTGATCTCGCTCTCTGGTAGCCCCCATTGATTGGGCGCGCTGGTAAATCTCCATACCCTTATCAAAGGCGGTATTCGCCGAAGCAATATCACCACTGCCACTGGGGGCGGGAGTTGAGCGACGGTCGTCGCCGCGACTGGCATCACCACCTTGCTCTGGACTGCCGGTAGGGGTTCGCGCTGCTGATTGCCGTTCCTGCTCTTGAATACGCTCAACCTCCTGCTCATCCCCCTGGGCCTGGGCGCGTTGCAGCTGACGCTGACGCACTTCTTCACGCTGGGCACGCTGCTGGGCCATGGCCTCTTCACGGGCACGACGCAACTCATCCATGTTTCCATCGTAGAAGGCGCGCGCTTGGGCATAGACCATGGTATCCTCGTAGCGTTGAATCTGCCGCATAAATCCTGTGGCAGCATTGCGATTCTCATTTTCCATGGCCACGATCATGCGCGCAAACCAATCTTGTGCAGCATCTTCGCGAATAGTTTGGGCCAGATCTGGGGAGAGAAGAAGAGCACGATCAAGCATCTCCACGACGCGATCATCAATGTGATTTTGATAGGCATAGCGTGCCGCTTCGTACCAAGCCATGGGGTCATCGCGCATCTCGGGATCGGCTTCAAATTCGGCCACGCGGCGTTCCATGATTTGACGACGCTCGGAAATGGCGGTCTCCACGTCCGCCGAGCGCACTTCGGAAACATCTTCCGAAGAAATAGTGGTGGCGATGCGACTTTCCAGAAGGACGGCTACTTCGTTGTTCGCCAACTGTTCACGCAGCCATTCCACGGGATCGTCAAGCTGTAATGGCGTCTGATCGTTCATGCTGGCGATGGGAACCACGCGGTTGGGGCGGCCTCGCTGCACAACCTCAACCAAAGAGGGATGGGTCTCAAGGTTACGCACCAGCTCATCGCGCGTACCCAAAGCCTCAAAGAGGGCTTCAAGGCGGCGTGTTCCGTCAATAATATCATCTGCTCGCAGGCGCACCGAGGGTTCAACATCAAGACCGCTGAGACCACTTGCCAATGAGCGTGCCTCGTCCCAGCGATAGGCGGCATATGCCTCTTCGGCTCGGCCAAGAATATCCAGGCCGCGCTGGGAATCGCGGAAGCTTTCTTCAATGGGATCTTCTATGACAGGGCGGCTCGGGGCTTCATCCACTGGGTCATCAGCCCGCTGCGCCAGGCCACTTACTTCACCTGCCAAGGAGCGCGCTTCAATGGCTACTTCTCGGGTCATGACATCACTACTGTGATCTTGGGTATCCAGGGGCTGGTCACCAAGTTGACTCGGTACCCGGGGCGATGATCCAAAATCGCTAATCACCTGTGGCGCGTAGACAAACACGGCCAACAGCCCACCCGTTATCAATAAGAGAAAGAGCCAGCCGAAGCCACGTCGGGGGGCGCGCTGCTGACTACGCGATGGTGATGTTTTTTTGGCCATGCTGAGATCCCTCGTTACTATTAAACTGTAAAGCGCCTATAATGAACCGAAATTCGCTCCCGCAAGATCCAGTCTCTCCCTCTCCACGGCGGCCGCCTCATGGCGTGCCCGCAGAATACAAAGGGTTAACGCATGCTTATGAGAGAGGTTCACCCCCTTTTCCACCAGACAAAAACGGCTAGTTCCCAGTACTATGGTAGCGACCCACACCACGATTCCACACGGCAATGGCAATACTCAAGAAGATCAATGCCACCAATGGCGTTGCCATGGCATACCACCAACCATGAGCGTAGGCGCTGGGTCCTTCTAAAAACAGCGATGCGGGATAAAAGGCGATAAAGGCAAATGGGATGAGGACGGTGATCAGGAACTGAACACTCCAATGGTAAATGGCCACTGGCCAGCGCCCGAATTCCATGAGATTGTAGACCGGTGGCACCATACCCACGCGATCCTCGAACCAAAAGGAACTGGCGGCGAAAAGCATAAATACCGCAACCACAATACAAAACGAACTCAGGATCATCAGTAATAACAGTCCCAGCATAGGCAGGGAAAAGTCATTCACCGCTCCCTGAGAGACGGCATAGGCCATTACCGCTATCCCCAAGAGCGCTCCGCTCAAATCTTCTATGGCAATACGGTCGCTGCAGACCTGAATAAAGGTTGGCATGGGCCGCAAAAGAACGCGATCAAAGTTCCCCTGGATCAAATAGTGACTGGAGAGCTGATAGAGATTGCCACAGAAGCAATGAAACAGTGCCAGCGGCACCATGGCAAAGCCAAGAATAAACAACAGTTCTTCAGCGCCCCAGCCGGCAATAGATTGGGTGCGTGAGACATACACTTGCAGCATGATAATAGCCACCACGCCACGGAGTAACTCATCAAGGCTTTGTATAATCAAGTCACCGCGATATTGTAGGCGGCGCTTAAATACCATGACCAGTAAGGCCCAGCTTATGCTGAGGGTGTGCCACATGGAGCACACCGTATATCAGCTGCGGGCTTGTCCACTCAGCGCCGCAAGGTCAAAAGCAAAGCTATCCCCGCAAGGATACTTGGCCATGGCCCTACCACCTCATAGAGCACGGCCGCGGTTAAGAGAACCACGGCAATCACCACGGTCATGGCCTGGGAGCGGGCTGAAAGCAAACGGCTCAGCCCTTGGTCAATGGACTGCAGGCGATCTGGCACCAGGCGCCAACGCTGTACTTCGTCCATAAACGTGGCCCGCAACCAGCGCAAGCGCGTCTGCCAAGTAAGGAAACGGCTCAGCCGCGGCTTGATAATGGCGAGGATATTGCGATCAGGCAGCAACTCCATGCACAAGCCCTCAATGAGGGCAGTAGCACGACTCAGAAGAAGGGTATGGCGCGGAAAGGTAAGGCCCTGCATACGACGTATGAAGGTGTTGATCTGGCCTGCCAGCTCCAACTGTCGCCGTGACCCCTTAAATGTTTGCGGATTGAAGCTGCCCAACTGACCGTAGACCTCCCGCGCAAGATTTTTTAAACCCTCGCGATCGCCGCCCGGCAAGAGATAGCCCAATTGCGCTAGGACATCAACCATACCATCGGTATCGTTGACCTGAAGGTGTGCCAGAAAGCGGCCGTAGAGCTCCGATTCACGGGATGTCAAATGCGCGGTCATGCCAAAATCAATAAGCCACAGGTCGCAACTGCCATCTTCTTTGATATCTAAAAGCAGGTTACCACCATGGGGATCGGCATGGAAAAAACGATCCCGCAAGAGCTGCTGCAGGAAGCCGTCTATTATGCGTTCGGCTAACGCTTCGCGCTGAGACTGGGGTAATGCTGCCAGATCACATTGGGCGAGACTGACACCAGGGGCAAACTCCATAACCAAGATCGTCTCTCGGGTGTGCTCCCAAAACACCCGCGGTACACGCAGGCCATGCTCGAGCAATGAATCACGCAAGAGATCAGCATTGCGCCCCTCAAACAAGTAATCCATTTCCTCGCGACTCGAGCGCTCAATCTCTTCAACGATAAGATGTAGCGGCCAACCAGGAAAGAACGGGCGAAAAAGCCAGGTGGCAAGACGCACCATGCGCAGATCAATCGCCACCCCAGCAGCAAGCCCTGGATACTGAATTTTTATGGCCACAGGTGTGCCATCAACACTGCGACCACGATGCACCTGGCCGAAACTGGCGGCGGCAATGGCATCTTCTTCGATATGCGTAAGATGCTGCTGGAGGCGTCCTTCGTAGGCCGTGTCCAATTGCCCTCGCAAGGCCTGCAAAGGGCGTGGCGGCACCGTATCACGCAAGCCCGAGAGGGTGTCCACGTAAGTCAACGGGAACATGTCGGGGCGACTGGCTATATATTGACCAATTTTGATCAGTAGCCCACCATAGCGTAGCATATAGGCACGTAGGCGCTGAGCACCGCGGGCATGTGTGCGCTGTATTGCTTGTTGATACCAGGCTTGGGGCAGTACACGACGGACAAGAAACAGCAGCGCATAGCTACCACCCAAGCGCACTATAAGCATCAAGCCCGATATTCGCCGCCACGCCAGAGAAGCATCACCAGGGGTGGCGGCCATGCCGACTCCTTACTCTTTACACTACACAACTCAGGTGGGCACGCCCACAACCCAACTAGTTGGGTATTATAGGTGGGCGTGCCCACCTTTTACTCTAACATCGGCAGCGAAACAAGGAGCCGACGACATGGGAGCCTACATGAAATTAGGATTCCGTCGACGGAGGACTTGCTGCTTGAGCTGAGGCTTGGGCATGGTCTTGTTCAGGATGTTGATCGGTTCGACCATCCTCGTGGGAGTGGGCAAAGCAGTCTTCTGCTCGTTGCAGTGCGTGGCGGGCAGCGCGCACCACATGCAGTCCGGCTTGCCGCAACTCTCCTTGAACTTCAGCGCCAAACATCCTGCGGGCCACACCATCTGCGGCTTGGCGCAAGTGATCGGCAGCTTCGTGCAGTTCATCAAAGGGTGAGTGATTCATGACCACCTCCTAACTGTTTACGCAGTATAGTGCACACCTGTGAGGAGGCAATCAATGGATGCAGGAGGATGCCAGGGCGACTAATAGCTCGCCCCCGGGATCGCCGATCTCCTGATCGGCCGGCAAAAACGACCTGAATAGGGCGCTTTTTGCGCTAGGCATGGATGGGCTGCTGCGCGAGACTGGCCTGATAACGCCGAGCCAAAGCATCATCAGGATCAATATCTAAGCATGCTTGACATGCCGCATGTAAGTCGGCGGCCATTCCAGCAGAGGCACAGGCACGCATCTGTGCATGCAAGGCGCGCAACGTTGTTTGGCGCGCCTGCCACAGTTCATGCTCATATTGCTCTTGGGCATGTTCCATAGCTAAACGTTGGCGTTCGCCAGCTTCGTTGGCTTGCTTGCGATGCTCCTCCAGGGCCTGAGCCAGACGCTCGGCCGCCGATGTGGTATCCACCGCCTGTTGATAGTCCTTCCAAACGAAAAACGCCCCAACCACGCCAAGCAGCACAAGGGGGAGACCAAACAAAGCAAATGGGAGAATAAAGTGCTGAAACATACCAGCAAGGAGAGGCATTTCAGGCATGGGATTCCCTTTCGACAACAATAGAATAGCGCTAAACAGGATTGTGGGCGCTTGCTCCAAGGAGCAAGTTAGAGTTCCGCCAGACGCCGATGATAGGCTTCAATATACGCGGCACTGCCATCAAATCGCGGCGCTGATACGGGGTCCATGATAATCGGCACGGTATCGCGATAGTCTTTTAGGTCCTTGCCTTCAGCCAAGGCCAGGGCCAAGAGTGCCGTGCCGCAACTGGTGGCCTCTTCGATATTGGTTAAAGCCACCGTGGCCTGGGGAAAGCATTCCGCCAACATGGCTACATAGGTGCCGTTGTTACTAAACCCGCCTTCAATACAGATGGTGGTATGTTCACTGATGCCAGTGCGTTGCAACGCCACCTGGCTTTGCAGCGCCAAGGATACATTCAAGAGATCGTGGGCTTGATCCTGATCCGACCACCATGTTGGCCCCTGCCCAGCGCGCAGTTCTTCCACACTCCAGTGGCGGCGGGTAGTGCCATCGTCCTCATTAGCACCACCATGCCAACCAGGGAATTGTGACGGAAAGGCACCTGGCATGATGGCGTTGCCCACATGAGCAATACTGCGCGCTACACGCTGCGGGTCATAACCTGGATCAACCCCGCCGATCAAATCATGATAGAGGCCGTAATCTTGCCCGGCCATGAGAAAGCTGGTTTTGTGGATATCACCAAAACAATCGATATTAAAAATGATCTTTTGCTCGAGCTCATGTTCCTGGTACTCAGGAGTACTCACACGATGCATGGCGACACACCAGGTCCCAGTGCTATTCAGCACGAAATCCTGATCACCATGGCCTAGCAAATGTGGCAGAAGCGCAGCATTCGAGTCATGGATTCCTACTGCCACGGGAATGGCTGGTAAAGACCAGGCTTCTTGCAATTCAGGGGCAAGCACCCCCAATTGATCCCAGGGCCGCTGCAGGCTTTTGGGGAGCAAATGGGCAACACCCAAAGCCTGGGCAATACTACTGGCGGTTCGCTGCTGAATATCAAAAAGAAAGGAATGGTTTGCCGTATAGGTCGCTTCGGCAGCTCGCTGCCCGGTAAGTCGAAAACCCCAATACTGGGGATAATTAAGCAGGCTTGTGGCGGCACTCAGCGCCTGGGGGTGGCGCTCACGCAAGGTATAGAGGGATTTTGCCGGATTAACGAGCAAGGGTAAATCACAACTCCCCGTTTCCGCTTGCACCTTGGCCAAGGGACCAACCAGGTGATAGAAACCTTGATCCAAGTGCCGCTGTTGCTCATCGCTGATGGGAGAATCATAGGCGATCACCGGATATGCCAGGCCACCTTGGGCATCAATGAGGGCATAGGTAGCACCATGAGTGGTAATCGCCAAAGCGGCAAAAGGATGACGGCGATACAGAGCTGGCAGCTCTACTGCCAGCCACTCCCATAAAGACCGGGTGTCCTCATACTGTAAACCATGGTCACCTTCCACTGCGGGAAAGGATGCCGTCACCGTTTCCACCAAGGCCAATGGTCCATCTGCACTACGCCGATAGCAGCACAGCTTCTTGTTCGTTTTGCCTATATCCAAGACGGCAACCGTTGTGACCATGCTTTCTCCCCCATAAATTGTATAATTACCCTAGGTTGCTCCAGCGCAGAGACAAGACCGCTACAGTCAACTCTCAGCGTAGCGCATGGTATACACCCCATAGTAATCCAAGGCTGGCAAAGTAAGGCGGACACCCGCTTCGTGGGCAGAGCGACTCAAAGCTCACCTTGGGTAAGGAATTTCCGCTTCGCGGTGCATGCTTTTA
>REDP01000116.1 GCA_007693455.1 Planctomycetota bacterium
TGCAGTGGTGGGCCCGACTGCATTGCGAGACATATGGACGTGGCTTGTTGTAACGCTAGCCTTCTGCAATGCATCATCTCCGAGTGTTTGCTGCAGGCATCGTCATTGCCGCAACTATGCTGGCGATTTTCCCTCTTTTGCCGTGGTCGCATACGGTGCAGGGCTGGCAGGTGGCGGCAGGATGGCCCTTGGTCAATCTGCTTTCGGCCATGGGGTTTATTGCTGCGGCTTGCTTGCTGCCGGCGCAGCCCCAGCAGCCAAACCGCACCTGGCCACCTGCCCAGGCAGGGATGCTGGGCTTGGCTGCGCTGTGCCTTATTGAGCCCCTGGTGCAATTGGCCATCCTTGCCTGGGCTGGCTGGCGACCGCCGCCAGGCATCGGCGATCTGCTTCTTCCTGCGGCGCTTACGCCCTACGATATGGGCACCTGGCTGCGCCTGATTGTGCTCTGGGTATTGCTGCCGGCGATTGCTGAGGAATGGTT
Source organism: Planctomycetota bacterium (assembly GCA_007693455.1). GTDB lineage: Bacteria > Planctomycetota > UBA11346 > UBA11346 > UBA11346 > REDP01. The sequence goes on from REDP01000116.1 coordinate 485, forward strand.
TTTTCGTGGCCGCCTGCAGCCCTGGCTGCAGCGGTATCTCGGCACATTTTCAGCAATTTCCCTTACTACCCTGTGGTTTGCCGCCCTGCATGGACATGTCTTGGCGATGCTGGTGGCCTTGCCCATTGGCTTACTGCTGGGCTTGCTGCGGCATTATACGGGCAGTGTGTATGCCTGCATACTGGTGCATGGGGTGCATAATGTGCTGCTGGTGGCTCTGGGAGGGCTGTTTATTGCCAGGCCTGACATCGCTGGCCTGCTGATCTTGGTGGGGCTGGCGTTGCTCATGCTTTTCTGGCAATGGACCCAGCGACCGCGTCTGCTTGCCAGCTGTGCCGTACTGAGTGTGGGATTGATGCTGGCGGCGGGCTATCACGGCCTCTACCGCAGTGCCCAGGAACCCCTGTGGAGCCATGCCATGCGGCGCATTATGGCGAGCATGATTCCCCCTGCTGTGGATGTGGTTCAGCGGTTGGAGGTCGCGCAGCAACACGGGGTGATCACCCCAGGGCGCGCCCAGCGGCTGGCTGCTCGCCTGCGCGCGCAGCCGCTCTCGGAACCCTCCACCCAGTATTGGAGCCTCGCTGTTCTTGACCGCCAAGGCCTTCTGGCTGCGTATGCGGGCAAGGACCATTACCCCCTTCTTCGCCATCTTGCGAGCCATCCCGAGGGGAGCCCCGCCCTCTCCGATGCGGCGCTTTTGACCGCCGCCGCCCAGCCCCACGCCCTGAGTGCTATTGCCCAGGAAGACCCCCGATCCTTGCCGTTACTCCTGCCCCTGCCGGAGTATCGTCAGCAGTGGCTAGCCCTTCTAGCCAGCATGGACCTACGACATCGGCTCAGCACCTTAAGCGCCATTCGTTTGGCGTGGGATGCTGACACTGCCGCGCAATTGCATCTAGACCTCCCCCTCTCCAGCATTGGTCCCCGCGATCGCGTGCACCTCATGCGGTCTCATCCCCGTGGCCGCCAGCTCATCGATGCGCTCCAGGAGCAAGACCCTGATCGCTTCCGCGCCTGGACTGGGCAAGAGCCGTCACCCGAAGGCTTATGACTGCAGGGTGACTCAAAACTTGTCAGGAAATGGAATGCCCGCTCCCAGGGACAAGCTTTAAGCCGCCCTGCTTATGACTGCTTCTGCGCCATACGTGTCTGTAAGTCCTCAATCGCGGCATCCAGGTAACTGCGTTCTTCCTGGGTGAGATTACCCTGCGTCTTTTCACGTAAGATGCAGAGAATATCTATGGTATAGCGAGCGAAGGGCAGGTTTTCCTGGCGCTGACCGCTATCGGGAAACGGCACTTCGCCCAATTGCATGAGGGCCTGGGTACACAATCCCGAGCAGAAGGTCAAGAAATTGGCTTCGGGCAAGGCTGATGATGCGTCACTCATGATAACTCCCTTACTGGCACGGTGGAGGAGTGTTGGCAGTATGCAAGCCATGACGCCTTCCCCACCATCGCAGGCAGAGCATCATTCGCCCAGCGGCGGCCCGCGACCTTTATGGTGGCGCCTGTGGCGGGGGGTCTGCCATGAGCTACGACGACTCATAATCCATCAACCCCTGCGCGGTGGCACCGTGGCCCTGGTGATTGCAGTCATTTGGTTATTGGTTGCTAGTCTGGGCTGGTTGGTGCTCACCTATCTCTCCCAGGACTCCTTTGCGCCAATAAAGCCGCGCATGATTCAAAGCCTTTTAGGCTTGGGGTTTTTTGCCCTCCTCTGGTTGATCGCCTTCTCCAACGCGATTGTGGTTTGGGGGAGCCTGTTCCATAACCCTGCCGCCCGCTTTCAGGCCTGCCTTCCCATACACAGTCGGGGTTTGTACTGGGGCGCCTTTGTCGAGGGGGGACTGTGGTCTTCCTGGGCCGCCATTGCGGTGGCGGTTCCCGTCTTAGCCGTACTGGCAAGCCAGGCCGTGATGCCCCTGGCCTACGGCCTGGCGGCAGCAGTAAGCGCGGGAGCTTTTTTGCTCCTCGCCCTCTCCCTTGGCGCCTGGGCGGCGGTGAGCCTGCCAGGGCCGTTACTGTGGCTGCGTCGCCATTTGGTGAGCGCGGGCCTCCTTGGGGGAATTATCGCGGCCATCCTTGGTAGTGCCGCCCTCCTGGAGTTTGGTGGTCGCAGCCCCAGTGTCGGCTTCCTGCGGCAAGCCATCGCCGCCATCAGCTTTACCGAAAGCCCCTTTCTACCGTCCGCCTGGGCCCAGACTGCCATTACTGCAGCCCTCGATGGGCATTGGTTGGGCTGGGCACAGCACAGTGCACTGCTGCTCATCTGCGCTATGGCCATCGCTCTCATGGGAGAATGGAGCTGCGAACGCAGCTATCGCCGACACTTGGATGCCCTCTCCACTCGGCCTGGGCGGGTACGCCGGCATCGCGCACAACGAAATCTCTGGCCACTGCTGCCGGGCATACCGCCAGCCTGGGCCTTGCTGATTGCCAAAGATGTTCGCCTGTTTCGCCGCGATCCCGCGCAGGTCCTGCAGTTTGCACTCTACTTTGGCCTCTTATCAATGTATATCGCTCTCCTCCCGCGCTTTGACCATAGCTTCCAATTTGACGACCGTTGGCGGCCCGTGGTGGGCTTACTCAATCTGGTTGCGGTGGCCATGGCGCTAGCCACGTTTACGGGACGTTTTGTTTTCCCCCTTTTGGCTCAGGAAGGCAAGCGCATGTGGATTTTAGTGTTAGCTCCCTGGCCCGGTACCACCATCGTCACCGCCAAATGGCTTTTTGCCATACTCGCCGGCCTCCCCATAAGCCTCATTCTCGTCAGCCTTTCAGGCACCATGCTAGATCTTCCTGGGCGTTTGATTGCCCTGCAGGGGCTTGTGGTATGTGGCATTGCCATGGGCTGCTCGGCCAGTGCCCTAGGCATGGGCGCCCTGTTTGCGGATCAACGCGAGGACGATGCGGGCAAACTTGCTGCTGGCTACGGAGGTACGGTCAACCTCTTGCTGAGCCTTATTCTGATCAGTCTGCTGATTGCCGGTGCTGCCTATGCCATCTTTTCCATCCACCCCCAGCGCTATGCCCTGGCCAGTATATGGACGGTTGGGGTGAGCGCCCTGTGGACATGGCTGGGCCTGCAGGCGGCCTGGCGACGCTTTGCCCAGGGCTAGCGCTGTGCCGGATATTCCCCCATGGCCATAAATACAAATCCTGGTAGAAGGGATAGCATGGCTTGGATCGCACCCCTCCAGTATGCTCGGCCTACGGTGGCACTGCTCCTTATGGCTGCCATCTGCCTTCCTGGCATGGCGGCCGAACCCGAAGGAACCAAGCCCGAAGTGATAACGCCAGACGCCGCCGAGGGCAATGACCTTGACGATGAAAAAGGCTCAACTCTCGACCTCACCCAGGCAGGGATGATCCATATCCCCGCAGGAACCCTCAGCCTCAGTGATGCCGTGACACTCCTGCGCGACGGGGGGCAGCAACGCGTGCTCTTAGGTCTCGGCGTGCGTGGCGAGCAAAGCATGCGCGTGCATGCAGCCGAAGATCTTCCCTGGTGGCAAGCCTTAGATCGCATTGCCTCCGCCTTCGATCTCATCATACACAGCACCAGTCGCGATAGCGATGATGCCCACAGCCACAGTGGCGGCGCCTGGCAGATGGTGCACCATCGTCACCGCACAGTACGCCGCAATGATGAGCCCATAGAATCAACCCTACGCACCCTCCCCCAGGCCATCGCCTTGAGTCACAACCATACCCAGCACGCAAAGGACTCCGGCTCTGCAACCTTTGGTCCCTGGCGCATCATCGCCTCGGAACTGGTGCAGCACCAAGCAGGCATGCTCAGCGGCACCCAACGCTGGGTGGAAATCCCCTACCGCATTCTTGGCGAACCGCGCTTTGCCGAATATCACGATGTGCATGCCACCATAACCTGGGAAACGGCCAGCAACGCTGCCGGCAGTAAACGTTTCCTCGGCGAGCCATCCATCGCCACCATGCGCAGCGGCGGGCAGCACCAGATGGTGCGCGCGCGCAGCTCCCGGCACAGCAACCAGCCCAACGTCGACAGCAGCGCAAGTCTGGTTGTCAGTGGCCTGCGCAGTGGTGATCGCTCTCTCATCCTTGAAGGCACGGTTACCCTTGAAGCCTTTCAAGCATGGCAACACACTGCCACCATTCCTGCCCAAGAATGGCAGGACATGGAAACACCCGCTGGCCCCCTGCGGGTCCTCCTGCATCAAGAACGGGATCTTGATCAAGACCTCCTCGAAGGCCTCCATCTCTCCACCAATCATATGACCGGCCCAGTGCTCATCTGGGTCTTGGAGGGAAGCGAACGTTCGATTCCCAATTTCACCCTGCACGATGCCAACGGTCGAGAGGTGCGCAACGATGGTTCACGCTCCTCCACCCAACGCGGCAATAGCCTGCAAACGCTTATGTCTGTGCGCATGGCTGGAGAAATGCAGGGCCCATTCACCCTCTCCATGTCCGGCATGAGCGCCAGCGACGAAGCAACGCTGCCCCTGCGCTTGGAGGTAATGCTGCCATGATCCGCCTGCTTTACCCCCTGATGGCCTGCCTTGTCCTTGTAAGCGGCCTGCCTAGTGAAGAAGACAACCAGCGAGAGATGACTGAGGTCATCGAAGCTGGAGAAGTCATCGACATCGCCGAGGCCATGGAGATGGGCGCAGTGATCCTGGACATGGAAGGCCATGATCTCCAGGACATTGATGTGGACAAAGCCCGAGAAGCCATTGAGGCACATATCAGATGGCAGGCCGAAATGCTCGACGCCATTGAGATGGGCGCAGAGATTATAGATCTTGAGGTAGACGTTGTCGAAATAAGAGCCGACGAGGCTGCCCAGCAACTGACGCCATCATCATCCCGCGGCACAAGCACGGCCCAAGAGCAACCCTCCCAGATTGTGGTAAGCCACCTAGAGTGGGATCAGGACACCATCTCCACTAGCCAGGCCCAAGCCTGGCTGAGCGAGCATGACCAACCCACCCACATCGTTGGCATGAGCGACGAAGAACGTCCCTTTTCCTTTACCAGCGGCAGTTATTGGCAGGCCATCATCGCCCTCAGCGAAACCTTCAACCTCAGCATCGATCCGCCAGCCATGCATGCCCGCATCAATCACGCCCAGCGCCGACACCACAACGGCACTGCCTATGCCCCCATGGGCGGAGGCAGAGTAACGCTGCGCCCTCGCCCAGAGGACCTGGACGCCGAAGAGCGCTGGCATCAACCCGAGCGCGCCCACGCCCTCCACATGCAATCTAGCGGTATTTTTCTGGTGGAAATCATTGATGCGGGGATTTTTACCAGTAGCGATAGCGATACCTACCAGGCAAGCATCGCCTACCGCGTGCGCTGCGAACCGGGCCAAGATCTTGAGCGCTTTTCCGCTGCCACCATACACTGGGAAGGCGTTTTTTCCGGGAATCGTCAGCGCCTGGAATGGCCCGAGGACCAGCGCGGAGACTTTCGCCACCGCATGCATGGCAGTATTCGCAGCAATACCCATAACCGCCCACCACAGATTAATATGCTCAGCGCCGAGGGCCGTGACAGCACTCCCACCCGCCTCCTTGCTGAAGGCAGTGTTTCTGCCAATCGCCTGTCTACCAAAGAATACCACCTTGAACTGGAAGCCGATAGCAAAGATACGATTACCGTGAATGGTCAGCAATGGCAGGTCATCAACTCCCAAGGGGGCGACAACGAAGAGATCAAGGAGGCCATTGGGCGGCAGGCGGACAGCCCATGGCTGGTAGTGATCGCCGATCCAGCCGCAGCCGATGATATGTCAGGACTGCGAGTACTCGCCCAGGACAACGATGGCAATTCGCTCCTGTCTGGAAGCACAGGTACCTCGCGCAGCAACCAACGCGTCAAGCATCGCGTAGGTTTACGCGATCACCAAGGCACCATCAGCGTGACCCTGCAAGTAACCAGCATGCAAGAGGACACTCCTGCCCCCTTTAGTCTGGTTATCGACCTTACACGGTAATCACGGCGTGGCCCGGGAGAGACAAGCCGCTCTCCAATCGGTCAGCACAACAAAGCCCCCCCGCGAAGCAGGCATTCCTTCGCCTCACAAGCCGTTGGGCTGTGGCACGCACCCGCGCATCATCCCTTGGCTCAACCCATCAGGCGCTATACCAGGGCCCATGAGCATTGTCATATATAATAGTCTTAGCCGGCGCAAAGAGCCGCTGGAACCGCTCACTCCTGGTTCGGTAGGCATGTATGTCTGTGGGCCTACCGTATACTCGGATTGCCACATTGGCCACCTCATGGGGCCTATCCTCTTTGATGCGGTGGCGCGTTGGCTCAGCGCCCGTGGCCTGGACGTACGTTTCATCAATAATATCACCGATATTGATGACAAAATCATCCAACGTGCGCAAGAAACTGGCGAAGATTGGCAAGCCATTACCCAACGCTACACCGCGCAATACCTCTCCTATCTCCAGCGCTTGCAGGTCACCACGGTCACCGATCACCCCAAGGCCACTGAACATATCCCTGCTATCCTGGACTATATTCAGGGGCTCATTGATGACGGCATGGCCTATGCCAGTGATGATGGGGTGTACTTTGAAGTCAGTAAAAAAGCCGGCTACGGCAAGCTCTCGGGACGCAAAACCGAAGACATGCGTGGGGGAGCCCGTATCGAACGCCACAGCTGCCTACACCATCCTGCCGACTTTGCCCTATGGAAGCGTGCCAAGCCGGGAGAACCCAGCTGGGAGAGCCCATGGGGGCCCGGTCGTCCGGGTTGGCACATTGAATGCAGCGTCATGACCAATGCCCTTTTGGGCCCGAGTTTCGACATTCACGGTGGTGGTGACGACCTCAAGTTCCCCCATCACGAAAACGAAATTGCCCAGGGCGAAGCCCACGGTGGAAGTTATGCCCAGGTTTGGATGCATAATGGTCTGATTCAGTACGAAGGCGCTAAAATCAGCAAAAGCGACCCTCGCAACGCCGATCCCGCCTTTGCTGACCAGTTTAAAGCCCAGCACCTCCTCGACACCTATGGGCCGGCCACAGTGCGCTTTTTCTTCCTGCAAGGCCACTACCGCCGCCCCTTCGACTTTGCTCCCCAGCACCTGCGTGCGGCCGGCGCAGCCCTGGATCGCCTCCTGCGACAACTCGGGTCCCTCCTCGATGAGCCTGGCAATCGCAGCCTCGATGCACTGATGGCAGTGGAAGTAGATGCCGAAGTGGCCCAACGACGGGAAGCATTCTGCCGCGCCATGGATGATGATTTCAACACTGGCGCCGCCCTGGGTCATCTTTTTGCCATGGCAGCCCTGGCCAAAAAAGCTAATGATGGAGACACCATTCTCTGCCTCCTGCGTGACCTGGGACGTCTACTGGGCCTCTTTCAGCCTGGCGATAGCGCCTCTGGCGATCGCAGCGAGGAAAATACCAGCAGCAATGACGGCCTGACTCCAGCCCTCATGGAGCTCCTCCTAGAACTACGTCAGCAGGCCCGTGCCAATCGCGATTTTGCCAGTGCAGATCGTATTCGCGATCGCCTCGGCGAACTCGGCATCACCATCACCGATGGCCCCCAGGGTAGTAGTTGGTCGCAGCATGAGCCCGGATCATGACAGCATATCACTCTTTGCGCGACCATGTGGCGAGGGCCAGAAACGCACATGGCTGAGCATGATCCGGTCATTATTGCCGAGGATCTCCGTAAGGTATTTCGGGTCTTTGACCGTCGACCGGGATTTTTTGGCGCCCTACGTGATGCGGTAGATCGCCGCTACCGCGAATTGGTGGCGGTGGACACGATTTCTCTGCGCATTCACGCTGGAGAATGTGTGGGCTACATCGGCCCCAACGGCGCAGGAAAAAGCACCACCATAAAAATGCTCACTGGCATCTTGCGCCCCAGTGCGGGAACCGTGTGCGTCAACGGCTTCGATCCCCAACGTCAGCGTAGCGAGTATGTGCGCACCGTCGGAGCAGTCTTTGGCCAACGCACGCAGCTCTGGTGGGACTTAGCCGTCAGCGAAAGTCTCGAATTATTACGCCGCCTATACCGTGTTTCCATGCATGACTTCCATGCCCGCATGGAACGCTTTGATGCGGTTCTTGGGCTGAGTGATTTTCTTGCCACGCCCGTGCGAAAACTCTCCCTGGGCCAACGCATGAAAGCAGATCTTGCCGCCAGCCTTCTACACAACCCCCCCGTAGTATTTCTCGACGAACCCACCGTTGGCGTGGATGTGGTTACCAAATCCCACTTACGCGACTTTCTAAAAAGCCTCAATCAAGAATTCCGCACCACCTTTCTCCTTACCACCCATGACATGCAGGATATCGAGCACATCTGCTCGCGGGTAATAGTCATTGATCATGGAAGCATCATGCACGATGGCGACATTGAATCGCTCAAACTGCGTTATGGCGGTCGCAAGCGCCTGCTATTACGCTGCTCACGGCCAGTACGCATAGAGGACGTCCCGCAACTGCCCTGGCCAGATATGGAATGGCAGCAAGACAGTGACATAGAACTGCGCCTCATCTTTCCCGCCGACAGCGTCACCACTGGAGCCCTCCTCGAACGCCTCGTCGGCGCCCTGCCCATCGCCGACGTAGCCATTGAAGAGCCTTCTATTGAACGCGTGGTCCAGGCCCTCGAACACTCCCGCCCAGTGGCCTAAACAGCAACAGTGCGTCTTGCAGTACGGGCGAGCGCACCATGCGTCCCTGCGCCTCCAAACGCTGCATTGGATACGCAGACGTGGAGAAAATTACAGCCACGGATAAACACAAGTAAACACGGATGGGAGGGGCCTTTATCCGTGTTCATCCGTGACCATTACTCTGTTCTGCTGCTTCGAAGGAGCCAAAGTCGGGCGGGATCCACAGCATGATGCCATTGGAACACGCGATGCGATATGTGCGAACAACAAACGCAACAGTCTACGCCGACTCCCAAGGCGGCGCAAAGCCAACCTTGGGGAAGGAATGCCTGCTTCGCAGGGCATGCTTTAAGCGCAAAATGCGCCCTCTTCAAGGGTACATTGCAGGCCGATCTGGAGATCGGCGGTCCCGGGGGAAGCTTTGCACCGCCCTACGCCGATTCGCCCCCTTCCTATCCCACTCACCATACATTCCCAGGGCCAGCACATAGCAACGCCCCGCAGGTGTCTGCGGGGCGTTACGGTTGTTTGCGCGGTCGATGGGAATGGCGCGATCAGCCTTCGCTGGCGGCTTCCTCTTCTGCGGGCGCCTCAGCGGCAGCGGCAGCTTCCTTAGCGGCGCGATGCTTGGCCAATTGCTCTTCATAGGCGGCCAGGCGCTCTTGTTTTTGCGCCTTCTTATGCTTCAGCACAGCACGACGACTGGGGGCCTGCCACTTCTTGCCATCTTTCTTGGCCCGAGACTTGCGCGCAGCACTCTTTTTGGCGCGCTTTTTCTCTTGGCTGGCGATGACCGTTTCAGGTTGGACCTGATAGCCACCGCGCTTGAGCAAGGAGCGCACTGCTTCAGTCAACAAAGCACCCTGGCTAATCCAGGCATGAACCCGCTCAATATCCACCGAAATATTCTTTTCGGGCAAGAGTGGGTCATAAGTGCCAAGAACCTCACTGGCACGACCTTCACGGTGATTACGGCTGTCAATGGCTACCACCCGGTAAAAGGGGCGATGACTACGACCAAAACGAGCAAGACGAATACGTACGGCCATGATGGCTCCCAATATGCTATAAACTCATTACGCGGCAATGCCTGCCGACACAGCACCGGCATCTCGCTGAATGGACGCGGCAGGGTAGGCCCAAGACTATCAAGGCAAGAGAAAACTCCCGCAAGGAGCATTTTGTCCCTTGAGATAAACCGATCAAGACCGATGCCCTGCGTTTTTTCGCCGCGCTTGCTGCTCGTAGATGCTCGCCGGAATCGAAGTATCGCAACTCGTTGTTGCCCGTACGTAGGCAGCAGTGGTCCAAGACATTAGGCTTGCTGAGGCTCCTGGCGTGGCCAGGGCGACTCAAAGCTCACCTTGGGTAAGGAATTTCCGCTTCGCGGTGCATACTTTTAACGCAAAAAGCGCCCTATTCAGGTCGTTTTTGCAGGCCGATCAGGAGATCGGCGATCCCGGGGGCGAGCTTTGAGTCGGACTGCTGGCGTGGCTGGTCGCTCGTACTGACGCTGGTCCTGGGCCGACTCCCCCCGCGCACCACCTGTGCCCGCGACTCCTCCGACTACAAGCCAATTAAGCGCTACTTGGGCATGGCAAGGGGATCCTGCCACGAAATACAAGGACTACAGGAAATCCTCGGTGATCTCGGGGCCCGAGACGACGATCATCCATTCCTGACAAATGCGATCACCTGGGACGCTCCATTAGCGCCTTCATCCAGACATTATCTAGATGAAGGCTGAGGCACACCATTGTCCCATTTGTATAATCAGCCTATCCCTATTTGGGGGGATTCTCGTCTGTCTTCCTTGCTGCCTGTCCCTATTTGGGGGGTTGCGTGTTTTTCGTTATTGGATTGATGTTTCTGGGGGGTAGGCTTGGCGTGGTCCTGGGCGGGTGATCACATTGCGCCCCAAGAATACGGCGCTGGCTGCGTGGTATCTTATAGATAGGAGGGGGCGGTTGCTCGCCCCCTTCGCTTCCTCGATATCTTTTGGAGCTCCCATGTCGTCATCGCATTGCCTGATTCTGAGTCTGATTCTTTTGTGTTGTGGTCTCACTATGTCGGTCGCGGTAGCCGAAGAGGAGCAGCAGCCTACGGTTCAGGAGGCCCATGCCCTTTATGTCGAGGGGCGCTATCGCGAGGCCTTAACCGCCTATCGGGCCATACTCCTCCATTCCGATGATTCCCAGGATATCAATCAAGACCGGGATCGGCAGTTGGCCCAGGCCTATGCCGCTGCCGTGCAATGCTTTGGGCACTTGGACACTTGGGAGGATTTCGATAGCTTTGTTGATGCGGTTATGGCGGCCCACAGTCCGCGCCATTGGCGCTTGGGGCAGATGGTGCTGCACAGTCTGGTCGATACGCCCCATCACCTGCCCCTGGCGATCGGACGGTGGCGATCGGGGCAGGTGCCGCGGTATGGGACGATCATTGACGGGGAAATACGCCGCGGCCAGCATGGTGATCAATGGGTGAATATTTTCGAGCGCGATCGGGTGCGCGCCCTGCGCTATGGTGAAACCTTGCTGCCGCATCTCTTGGCCGCGGATAGCCCCGAGGCAGCAGCCGTCCTTCTGTCCCTAGCCGATGCCTGGGGCGAGCACCCACAAGGGGATTGGGCACTGCAAACCAGTACCGATCTGGAAAGCCTGCCCGTCAGTGAACCAGTCCAGCCAGTGAGACATCGCGGCCATTATCAGGGCGAGGAGTATCGCGGTGCCCCCGTCGATGCTGATGGTGCGCCTATCACCTATGCCCTGGTAGAGGACTATGCCGATGCGAGCAATGATGGGGAACGCTGGCGCTGGCTCCTACATGCCGCCGCCCAGCGTGGTGCAGAACAGCGTGCCGCGCTGAGTCGCGCACGTATGGCCGAGCGCTGGTTTTCCGTGGCGACCCTGGGGCAGCAATGGCTCAACGACCATGCCGACATTGCCGATGCGCGATGGCAGGTGGCCACCCTGGGTGATGATGAAACCATTGCCCGTTTGGCTTCTGGGATCCAGCGTTTTTCCCTGCCCGATGCCTATAATTATATTCGCCTGTATCAGGAGGCGGAATCATGGCATGCCCTGGCACAGATCTATGAACAGCGCAACCAGCGCCAGCGCGCTGCCGAAACCTGGTTACTGGCTGGGAATCACCGTCGCCATGAGGCAATCGTCAAACCCTGGCTGCGCCTGGAGGCGGTGCCCGCACAAGTAGCAGGGGAAACAGCCCAGCTCCCCCTGCAATTCCGCAATGCCGACAGCGCCCAGATCACCGTGCAGCAGGTGCGACTACATGCTTTGGCCCAACACATTCAGGCCAGGGCGCGCAATCCCCAGCCGGACTATGCACATTGGCAGTATTTCTTTTTCAATCAGTTGCACCGCCATATTCTCGAAGATAGCGATGAGCGCTGGCTTTCGGCAACGCTAGCGCAATGGGATGAAGCCCTCGAACCGGCAGCCGATCACCAAGATGCGCTGCATCATCTCAATATTCCCGTCAGCGATGCGGGGGCTTATTGGGTTACCGCCGAGGCCGCCGATGGCAATGTCTCACGCGCCCTGCTGTGGCTGGTGGATACGGTGGTGGTGCATATGCCCATCAACCAGCAACGGCTGGATAATGCCCGCCAGCACCTCTTCTTTGTAGCCGATGCCGCCAGCGGTGAGGCCGTTCCCGATCTCACGCTGCACGGCTTTGGCCACCGTGGAAGCCGGCACCATCGCAGGAATGACGATGAGGATGCCATCACCGTTCGCAGCCTGGAAGTGACCAGCAACCACCAGGGCCTGATTGAGATGGAGTTTGCCCAGGATGACAACATACACGGCTTCACGTGGTTTTTTACGTCTGACGACCAGCAACGCCTGGCCATGTGGGAAGGTGCCATGCATTGGCACCCGCGGCGTCCGCATCCGCAGCAGCTGCGCGCCCAGCGCGCCCAGGTCTTTACCGATCGCCCCCTCTATCGTCCAGATTCACGGGTAGCCGGCCGGGTATGGGCTATGCAAGCCAGTTATGCCGAAGACCATCAGCCACTGATGAATCAGCACCGCTTGAGCCTGATCATTCACAACCCCCAAGGCGATGAAATACACCGCGAAACCTACCGCAGCGACCGCTGGGGAGGCTTTTCCTTTGCCCATGATTTGGGGGAAGACGCCGCCTTAGGGGAGTATCAGATTATGGTGCACAAGCGTGGTCGGCGTATTGGCCATGGCCGCTTCCGAGTCGAGGAATACCGTCCGCCGGAATTTTCAGTGACCGTAGATGCGCCCACTCAGCCCGTCCTCTTGGGCGACACCATCCGCGCCCGCGTCAGTGCGGGATATCTATGGGGGCAGCCAGTACGTCAGGCCGAAGTGCGCTACACCGTCACCCGTCGACCACAAACCGAAACCTGGTTTCCCTCCGCGCCCTGGGACTGGTTGTACGGGCGAGGCTATTGGTGGCATTGGCGTATTGCCCCCGTGATCTATCGGCAAGCGCCAGGCCGCCCGGAGGTGGTGGCCCAGGGCCAAGCGCACCTGGATGCCGAGGGCGGTTTTGATCTGGCCATCGACACCAGTCTCGCCCAGGCACTCTACGGTGATCGCAATCAGCACTACTCCATCGAAGTGGAGGTACGCGATGCCTCCCGACGCACGGAAGTGGGGCAGGGCCAGGTCATCGCCAGTGCCGAAGCCTTCCATCTGCGCGCCTGGACTCGCGGCGGATATCTGCGTGCCGGCCGCGATACCACGGTGCAGCTGGCGGCGCAGCGCGCCGATGGCCAGGGCATTGCCGCCGCGATCAGCGCCCGGCTCTATGGCCGCAGCTATGGCGACGACGGCGCAGTCCACGAGGAACTGGTCCATGCGTGGCAGCAAGAGCTCGACCCGCAGGGCCGCGGGCAGCAACGTCTCAACCTTGCCCGACCAGGGCAATACCGTCTGCAGGTGGTGGCCGAAGATCAGGGCCAGAGCGTGCGTACCAGTCATCTGATCACCGTGGTCGACCATGGTTTGCCGCAAACCGATCCCGCCAACTTTCGTTTTACTGCCCTGGAAGTGCTGCCCGATCAAGACACCTACGCCCCTGGCGATCAGGCGCAGGTGCTGATTACCAGCGCCGCGCCCGATGCCACGGTATTACTCTTTGTGCGCCCCGAGCATGGCACCTACTTTGCCTTGCCGGAAATCCTGCGCCTGCGCCACGGCGCTGTCCTGCATACCATTGATCTGAATGCCAGCGATCAGCCCAATATCTTTGTCGAAGCCATTAGTGTCCACGATGGTCAGATGCATCGGGTGGTGCAGCAACTCCTCCTGCCGCCCCGCCAGCGCCATCTGGATATGACCGTAGAGGCCGAATCCCAGCGCATGGCACCCGGAGAAGACGGCACGATACGCCTGCAGGTACGTGATGCCGATGGCCAAGCGGTCAGCGGTTCGGCAGTGGTGCGCATCTACGACTCCGCACTCGACCTGCTTGCCGGCGATATGCACCCCAGTCCCGCGCGCGAAACCTTTTGGCAATGGACGCGAAGGCACTATTCCCGCGTGGGTCACAGCATTCCTCCTGGCCGCGGCGACCTACGCCGTTCCGGCGAGGAACCCTGGGTGCGCTTAGGACAGGTATCTCCACCGCGCTCGCGACTCCTACAGACCGGGGGAGCGTTTTTCGCCTTAGGTGCAGGTGGATCCAGAGAGGAAGCTCGCATGCCCGCCGCCACTGCCGATGGCGTCGTGGCCCGTTCGATGCGTGGAAGCGGGGCGTCTATGGGCCTCAGCGCCGATGCGACGGGAGAGGCCGGGCAGCCCGCCTATACCCCAACCCTCCGCCAAGACTTTGCCGATAGCATCCTCTGGTCGGGGGCAGTCACCCTGGACGAAGACGGCCAAGCACGCCTGCCCTTTACCCTGTCGGATAGCCTCACCACCTGGAGGGTGCGCGTGGCCGCCATTGCTGATGGGGCTGCCGTGGGTGAGGCCAGCACCGAGATCGTTGCTGCCAAGGATCTCATGCTGCGCCTGCATGCCCCGCGCTTTGCCACCGAGACCGACCGCTTTGTCCTCTCCACCAGCATCCACAACGATCACCCCCATGCGGCCAGCCTCAGGTTTCGTCTGAACGTGGACGGCAATGCCCTGGAAATACTCGAGGAAAGTGAACGGAAAATACAGCTTGCCGCCGGTGGTCAAAAGCGACTAGATATTCCCGTGCGCGCGCTTGCCCAAGGCCAGGCCACCATCACCGCAACGGTAGTGGGCCAGGTCAATGGCAGGGATGACGGCGATGCCCTTACCCGCAGTATTCCCATTCACATCTATGGCGCCGAAACCACCGAAGTGGCCAGTCTGGTCATGGCCGCCGATCAGCAGCAGGGACACCTCGTTCTCAACGTGCCCGAGCAGCGCATCCCTGAAGCCAGTCAGTTGACTCTGCGCTGGTCGCCCACGGTGGCGGGGGCCGCCATTGAAGCCATTCCCTATTTGGCCGACTATCCCTATGGCTGCACCGAACAAACCCTCAACCGCTTTGTTCCAGCAGTGATTGCCATGCGCCTTTTACAAGAAATGGACATTGATTTACAGGCCGTGCGCAAGCGCCGCGCATCGCTCAACCCAGGACAATTGGGCAACCCCCAAGAACGCGACCAGCAACACCGTCGCCACCGACACAACCCCGTATTCGATCCCCATGAAATCGATAGCATGGTCGCACAAGGGGTCACACGTCTACAAGAAATGCAATTGAGCGACGGCGGTTGGGGCTGGTTTTCCGGCTATAGTGAACGCTCGTGGCCGCATACCACCGCCGTTGTCGTGCGTGGCCTGATCCTTGCCCGTGATCATGGTGCCACCGTTCCCGAGAGCATGCTGGAGTCTGGCCTGGCCTGGCTGCAGCGCCATCAGCAAGGAGTCGTCGCGCGCCTCCAGGGCGCCGAAAAGCCCAAGCGCGAGCAGGCCAGCAATATCGATGCCCTCATTGCCTTGATTCGCCAAGAGGCTGGCAGTGATGATGCCAGTCAAAGCGCCATGGTGGACTTTTTAGTACGCGATCGCTTGGAAATATCGGTGTATAGCCAGGCTCTACTGGGCCTCACCCTGCAGCATCGCGGCCGCAACGAGGAGGTGAGCACAGTACTCACAAGCATTGGGCAATTCGTCGAATATAATGACGACAACCACACTGCCTGGCTGCGCCTGCGCAGTCCCTGGTGGCGCTGGTACGGAGCCGAGTTTGAGGCCATGAGCGCCTATCTCAACCTTCTCGTGGCAAGCGAGCACGACGCCGAACTGGCCCAGCGCGTAGCCAAATACCTAGTGAATAGTCGCCGCGGCAACCGCTGGAACTCCACCCGCGATACCGCATGGGCGGTAGAAGCCCTGGCTGGCTATGCCCGAATCAGCGGCGAAATGGATCCCGATCTGCGCCTACGCATCAGCGTTGATGGAAGCCAGCAGGTGGAACAGCACATCACCCGCGAAACCCTGTGGAGCCAACAAAGCAGCCTGATCCTGGGCCCCGAGGACCTGCCTGCCGGCAGCCGCCGCATCACCATCGAAAAGGTGGGCGAAGGCCCCCTCTATGTCAACGCTTGGCTGTCGGTATTCACCCGCGAAGCAGAGATGACTGCCCACGGCGAAGAAGTGCAGATTCAGCGCACGGTCTGGCGCATCGCCGAGGAATCTCGCGCGGGCCAGCAGCGCGGCGGCCATGGTCAGGTGGTGGATGTACAAGAAACCGATGAGCAGCGCACCCGCCTGGAAACCGGTGCCACAATCCACAGCGGCGATCTCCTGGAGATCGAATTGATTATCGAGAGCGCCAATGACTACGAATATCTCATGATAACCGACCCTAAATTCGCCGGCAGCGAACCAGTCGAACAGCGCTCAGGCTATTACGGCGGCGCCTTTGTGGAATTCCGCGATGACCGCGTGGTGCATTTCCTGCGCAGCCTCCCCCGTGGCACCCGCAGCCTGCGCTACCGCGTCCGCGCCGAACTCCCCGGCACCCTCAACGCCATGCCCGCTGTCATCAGCGGTATGTACGCCCCGGAACTCATCGGCAACTCCCACAACTGGCGCATACAGGTGGAGGATGCATCCGAGTAAAACCGCAGCAGCAGCCATGCCCGGCACCGTCGTAGAGGGATTGTGCCATACGCCATGGGGTGATTCACTGCCGTGCCCTTGTTAGCCCGGGCAGGGACGAGAGGCTATGCGACATCATACCCTCTCTCTGCTAAAGGTGCATTCATGTCGGCATTCAGTTTCTGTCTCCGTTCTTGCGTGATCGTCTCTCTTCTTCTGCACACCACATCGCTGGGCATAAGTGACGAGGAACAGGAAGCAGATGTAACCGTAGCGCAGGAGCAGAAGGCCCCCTGTCCACGCGCTGTCGCCTTGGAATTGCTCGAAGCGCCCCTGCCCATGGATGCCTATCCCGAAGACGTACTGGCCGCGGCCATGCATGGAATTGCCTTTGGTTGGGAAACCGAACATCGTTGGGACGGCGACTTACAGGAGTACCGCGACCTCTGGCAGGCTTGGCTGGAGAGTGAGGACGCGGAGGAACGTGATGCATTATTTGTGCAGATACGCGACGAATGGCGTGAACCGGTTTTGACAACTCAGTTTGGAAACCACTGGGAGGAGATTGCCCCACAAATACCTCATATTCGCCAAGCACAGAGAGGGGCGCTATTACCCCCTCTTCGCCGACAGCATCTCCGTAGGGCATGGTTTCATTTGCCGCCTGGGCCAACGCAAGCGCGTTGGCTATCCTTGGCTGCCGGATTAGGCAATTTTACTGGGGGCGATAACGCCAGTTATAAATATGTCGAGCATCATTCATGGTGGCATCACCAGAGCTCCGCGGGAAGGGATGCGACACCGCTGCTGGCTGACACCACGCGGCGACAAGAAACCTTGCGTACATTATTCACTGTTGCTGAATTATACCCGATGCTTTATCGGCAATGGGGGGAGCGCATGGTGCACGACCTGCTCACAACACAAGATCTTCACGACAGTGAGCTGCGTGCACAAATAATTGCACTACTGTCGCAGAGAGACATTCCTCATCTGCCTCGACTCCTGCCTGGATCAGGTCTTGAGGCCTTGCCGATTGATACTGCGACAGCAGACCCCCTGCCCGCCCTGCTGTTCAATGCCTGGATTGGAAACACTGGCGATCGCCGCGACCTGCTCGCGTATATGGCGACACAAGAAGAACCGAAACGACAAGGAAGCCAGCAAAGTCTTACCCACCTGAATAGTACTCGTGATCATCTCATTCACGCATTTCTGCCATCTGGCTTGCCGATTTTGGAATCAGAGGTTGACCAAGCTCTGGCCCAAGCCTTGCTTGATCCCGAGTATGGTACTCGCCACTACCGGGCCTTATTTCTTGCCCTGGCTCCGCATTTGGCTATTGATGGTCCAGCCCTGGCGGCAGCCCGTGACTATGCCGATGGAGAAATCGCCTTTGTGGCTCGCCTGCGTTTGCTCGACGATAGCCCACAGGATTATGCGCATATATGGGCCGAATCCTGGCAACAAATGAGCCAACGGCAAAAGCTCCAACACCTATACCGCTGGCGCGATGCCCTGCAGCTATTAGCTGCACATGGTTTGCTTGAGGATCCGCGTTTGAGCACCATGGTAGAAAGCGGTCTTTCCTGGATCCTGGCTTTCAGTGATGAAGATCATAAGCACCATGCCTATCGTCTGCGCAATATAGTGAATGAAGATTGGGGCCTGCTGGGTTTAGCGCCGCCAGACATTGTCGATCTTGTCGAGCGCCTAGCTAATGTGTTTGCAGAAAGTGGATATGAGTGGAAACGATGGACCGAGTATCTTGCTCGCCGCTTGCATGAGGAAGTCCCCCTGCCCGTGGTGGATGCGGTGACGCAAGACCGCCCTTTGTTGGCTGCTCAAGTGGCCTTGCTGCGCGGCGACACAGACATACTCGAAGATTGGTGGCGGCACCACGGCGACTCAACACCACCAGGACCATTGCTTCACTACGTTCGACTACAAGGATGGCAGTGGCCCAGTGATGCCCAGCTTTTGCGGGGCGATGTAAAACTCCCCTTTACCGACGCCTACCGTCACCGGTTTTACCCTCCTGCACAGCGGCCAGGACTGGTGGTAGCGACCCATCTCATGCTAAACACCGACTATCTCCCCACGCCAGGAGAGATTCCCTGGGATGAATGGGCCAACCATGGTCAGCCAGGCCAAATTATTTATGCCCTCTCCCGCGATCAGAGTGACTGGCACAGGCATCGTGGGATCATTACCGACTTTGTAACAAAATATGGCCTTCCTCTGCGGGATATTCGCCAACATGACCAGCGATACCGCGACCAACGAGAGCTGGCGCTGATTGCTCACACACTTCTGCATCAGCGCTTGGATCGCCAACAGCTTCCCTGGCTCCTTCAGGCTGAGATGGCCTGGCAGCACGGGCAGTGGAGGGAGGTACTGGGGCTTGCCCAGGGCCATGAACACATGATCCCCGATTGGATGTGGCCGCGTATCGCCGCCGCCGCTTGGCTGCAGCAGGACTTCCCTGCTTGGCAAGATCTCCTGGAACAGCGGATGAGTCAAAGCAATCGGCTGGCCGTGGCCCTGTTCTTTCAGCAGCAAGGCGCACTAGCCGATGCGGGCGAACAGTTGGCGCGTATGCATCCTCCGGCTCTGCCGTCATGGCAGCGTTCGGATTTGCATCTGGCTCGCTGGCGTCAGGCCATGGCCCAAGGGGATGCCGCCGCTGCCGAACAGGCCCTAACGGACTTGCGCAGCTATAGCCTGCAACCAGAGCAGCAGGCCTGGCTGGCCCATGCCCAGGGACTGCTATCGGCGCTGCAGGGTGAAGATGCCGCCGCCATCCAGGAATGGTTTTCCAACGATGCGGGCTTTGCCGACACGCCCCCCGAGCGCCTGCAACAATGGATGGCTGCGGCGGAACACTCCAGTTGGCGCCGCCACTGTGCCTGGTATTGGCTCCAGCGTACGCAACGCAAGGAGAGCGGTCTGCCGTCATCGGCTGCCGCCGCCGACGACGACGACGATACCCTGGCCCAAGCATGGCAGGAGCTTTTGGCCGGCGAAGACCTCTTAGCACATCTTGCCCAGCGTGTACACCATGCCGATACCACCTGCGCATCGCTGCGCCTTTCAACCCATTGGTCCAGCTCTGCAGCCATGGAAGACACCGCCTCCCCACATCAGGCAATGATGGGCCTTTCTCTCACCCCAGCCATCGGCAGTGGCATGCACCAGGTCGCCGATTATCTGACCATCAAACCCAATCTCTGGCCGCATATCATGACACGCCATGGCTATCGCCAGATTGGCCAAGGGCATTGGCTGTATGTGGTCAATAATCCCCTCGCCTGGCAGCCGGGCGTGTACATCTACCTCAAACGCATCAATGGCCAAGACCATCTCCGCCAGGCCCGCCTCAAGCCCATTGCCGAAGCCCGGCAGTAATAAGTCAAGGAGCCTGAGTAGATCACATTGGAGAACGCCTGGCCATGTGTGTGCGCTAGATTGTTGGTAGAGCTCCTCTAGTCTGCCGACCATGACGACAGACTCCCAACCTGTAGATCAGGACGCGACGCTTCGTGCTTCATCTGCTCCTACGGGGCTTTGGTCTATGTTAGGGCCAGGGTTGATGTGGGCGGCGGCGGCGGTGGGAGTGAGCCACCTGGTCGCTTCAACGCGGGCTGGGGCGCTCTTCGGTTTTGCCCTGATTGCCCTGGCGGTGGTGGTCAATATTGCCAAATATCCTTTCTTTGAATATGCCCAGCGCTACACCGCCGCTACGGGGGAGGATCTTCTTGCTGGCTATCGCCGCCTCGGCCGCTTTTGGCTTGGGCTTTTTATCACCAGCGGATTGATTGCCGGCAGTATTGTCTTAGCGGCGGTGAGCTTTGTCTGTGCCGCATTGCTCACTATTTTTACAGGTGACAGCATTAATGTAACCCTGTTGGCCTGCGGCATTATGGCAGTTACTGTTGTACTCATTGCCAGTGGCGGCTATCGGGTGATGGATGGGGTGGTGAAGATCATGATGGCAACCTTGGCCCTCTGTACCCTTGTCGCTTTGGTAATGGCCATCGCCAGTGGTGCTCGGGTTGCCGATGAAGGCTTTGTTGCTGCCTCCCCCTATGCCCTCGCGTTCCTCCCTTTTTTAATCGCCTTTATGGGCTACATGCCAGCACCTATTGAAATCAATACCTGGTCGAGTCTTTGGATGCGCGAACAAAGTGAAAGCAAAGGCGGCATGGCAACGCCCCAACAAGCACGACGTGATTTCCATGTGGGGTATATTGGCTGCGCTCTCCTCGCCATATGTTTTCTTTCCCTGGGCGCTCTGGTCATGCATGGCAGTAGTGAGCCATTCCCCACCTCAGCAGTCGGCTTTGCCAATATGTTTGTCTCCATGTACACCGAGAGCATAGGTGCTTGGGCGTGGTGGATTGTTGGCCTTGCTGCCGTTTGCACCATGTTCTCCACGGTTGTGACCTGCTTCGATGGCTACCCAGGAAGCATCGGGCTGGCCATCCAACATTGGCAGGGCCAGGCAGTACAGCGAAGCCGATCTCTCCATCTTTTTCTTATGGTGCTCATGGGGCTAGCAGGGACCGTTATTCTGCTCTTCTTTCGTGGACAACTCTTACCCCTGGTTGATCTCTCCATGATCATCGCCTTTGTCACCGCCCCCCTCTTTGCTTGGGCCACCATGCGAGTTATGGCCCTTCAGCACGTACCCGATGCCCAGCGCCCCCCCGCATGGATGCGCGGACTGGCTTGGATCGGCCTGGTTTTTCTGATGTGCTTTACAGCGATGTATCTCGCCTGGCTCGTGGGGCTCCTGCAGGCATGAGAAACAATACTCCTGCACTTGTGCCGACAATACGCCATCCATCATGCTCACATGCTAAACCCGATCCTCTGGCTGCACCCACTCACTCTCCTCCTGCTGGTCATGGGAAGTTGGCTCTACGGGGTTATAGTCTGAGCGAAGAAATGCAGAGCCATATTAGACACTTACTGCCCATAAATTGGGGCCGAGTGCAACTCGGCGATCCCAGGGGCAAGCTTTTAGTCGCCTTGATTGGGGGCCGTGAGTTCCCCTGGACCACCGGGGAAGGGTCGCCATAATGGACACATGACCTTTCGACATGTACCCGGTGGATTTCACGAATCTCGTGCCCGGCAGACGGCCGAGGGGATGCGCAATGCTCGCTCGAAGGCCGTACAAAACCTTCGCCAGGTCGAGCACTTACAAGGCAAACTTGATCGCCTGAAGTTAGTGACACGAGCTCTGTGGGAAATCGTTCGCGATAATACGGCGATCTCTGAAGCCATGCTCGAAGCAAAGGTCAAGGAAATAGACCTGCGTTCGGGGTCTGCGGATGGCCGCGATCACAAGCCCATTGTCAAATGCCAGCAATGTGGTCGCACCATTCAACGAGGCCAGGACACCTGTCAGTACTGTGGCCATGTTCAGGGCTACGACAGTGTTTTTGACTGGATTCGCTAGCACCCAATTGTTGTACATGAACAGCATGGAATCACAGAGCTTGAGCCACATCAAAGTGAAGTGATGACAAACATGCGCCTACTGCTATATGACGCGATGCGGTGATGCGTTTTTATTTCTCGCTGCTTCGAATGGACAGGTTTTTACCGCTCGCAAGCAAGCCAACTATTGCCAAGCTCCCTTGGGGCTTACGCCTGAGCGCACTCCAAGGCAACTGCACCTCTTTTCTGCCATAGCGATTTTTATCGCCTCGGAGCCCCTGGCAGGGACATATTTTTGCCCCATAAAAGACAATCAATGGCGGCGCTCAGGACGCTACGGACAACGGGCTTTACCAGCCAAGCATCAAATGTTTCTACTAATTCTGCATTAAACAGATGACTCTCGTACGTCGTCACTGCAATCACTGGCACGCTCAGATGCAACTCGTTGCGTAAAGCTTGGCACACTGTCACGCCATCCATACCAGGCATGGCAATATCGGTTACCAGCAATTGCCAGCGATGGGGATTATCATTAAAGTGTCCATAGGCCTGAACCCCATCTTCGCATGGCATGACCTCGTGGCCGAGATGTTTGAGGATGTGCTGCAGCACCTGCAGGCTGACAGCATCATCATCGGCAACTACAATAGACGCCATAGTTCTCTACTCCTCCGCGGCCAAGTGGTTTTTACGCCACCTAAAAGGTAATACCACCGAGTAGTCGGGGTAAGGTAAAACACCTTACACCGCTCCATGGTCTTCCGTACAGTTACCGCCCATCATCAATGTTCCTCACTCGCTGGCGCAATCTTCCTGAGCACGGCCTTCAATCTACTTGACGACAATGGCTTGCATAACCAAGCTTGAAACCCTTGGACCACGCCGTGGTCAAAAACGCTGGGCTGGTAGACGGTCACCGCAATCACGGGCACAGGAAGTTTGAGATCATATCGTACAGCCTGCATAAGACCCACTCCATCAAGGCCTGCCAACGCCACTTCGGTAATCAATACCTGCCAATAATCGGGATACTCACGCAAGGCTGCGAGAGCCTGGTCCCCAGAGTCACATGATCCGCTCTCGTATCCACAGTCCTCAAGAACACCAAGGGTTTGCCGACGACTTGGCGCATCTTGATCAACAACCAGTATGCGGGACATGACGATATCCTCCTCTCACCCTTAGGGGTCTGCGACTTCGCTTACCACGGTAGCGGCTGCCTGCAGTTGAGATCCCGCGACTAACCGATCAATATCCAGGAGGGCTACCACCCGATCTCCCAATTTGGCCATGCCAGTAAGGAAATCTGTGGCAATACTGCTGGCAAAACGTGGTGGCGGTTCAATGGCATCTTCGGGTATATCCACTACTTCGCGGACAGCATCCACCACCAAACCCATGGTGATGGCTTCCTCCTCGCAGGCCACCTGCACCACCACAATACAGGTGCGCTCACTATCATCGCCATGCGGCAGGTCAAAGGCGCGACGTAAATCGACAATGGGTATAACCTTGCCGCGCAAATTAATTACCCCGCGCCAGGCATCTCCCAATTTGGGAACGCGGGTTACCCGCATCATACCAATGATTTCTTGCACCCCTAAAATGGCGATTCCATAGTGTTCCTCACCGACCTCAAAGCTGAGATATTTTTCGGCGTGGCGGTTGGTCATGTTCAATCTCCTCAGCAAATGGTTGGTGTACTTGATGGTGGCCCCATCAACGGTTAATCAGACACCATGCGCTCTAGAAGTCTTTGAAGTCGTCATCAAAGGGGATGGCCTCTTGTGAGCGCTTTTTGCTCTGCGCAGGCTGCTGGTTATTGCGCTGGCCCTGGGGCGGGCTTAGGCGCGGGGCCTTATGGGCTGGCGCCGGTGCGGAGTGCTGCGCAATGTGCTGCTGCTCCATGGATCCTGCGCCAGCTCCGCGCATGAGTTGGTTGAGCTGCTGTACCATCCCTTGCAGTTCACCTGCCTGCGCCTGCAGTTCTTCGGAAGCCGAGGCGCTTTCCTCGGCGTTGGCGGCATTGGACTGGGTGACCTGATCCATTTGTGACATGGCCTGGTTGATTTGATCAATGCCTCGCGATTGCTCTCCCGATGCGTTGGAGACTTCGCCAATGAGGGTAGTGACGTCTTGGATGCCTGAAACAATGCGCTCAAGGACCTCGCTGACTTCACCTGAGACTTTCACCCCATTATCCGTATTGACCTGGGATCCTTCAATAAGTTGCGCAGTGTTCTTGGCCGCTTCGGCGGAGCGCTGGGCGAGACTCCGCACTTCTTCGGCAACCACGGCAAAGCCTTTTCCAGCCTCCCCAGCTCGGGCTGCTTC
This sequence comes from Planctomycetota bacterium, assembly GCA_007693455.1. GTDB lineage: Bacteria > Planctomycetota > UBA11346 > UBA11346 > UBA11346 > REDP01. The sequence continues at coordinate 24,995 of REDP01000116.1, forward strand.
AACCGCGGCATTGAGCGCCAGAAGATTGGTTTGGAAGGCAATTTCATCGATGGTTTTAACAATGCGCGCGGTTTCATCTGCGGAATTCTTGATATCACCCATGGCTTGAATCATCCGCCCCATGGCTTCTTGCGAAGAGCTGGCTGCGGCAGTGATCTCTTTGGCTTTACTGTCGGCACTGGCACTATTATCGGCGTTTTGACGAATGGCCGCCGCCATCTCCTCAAGACTGGCACTGGTTTCCTCAAGACTGGCGGCTTGTTCCGAAGCGCCACTGGCCATTTGCTGGGAGGACGAGGACACTTGGCCCGAAGCGCTAGCAACCTGATCGCTCCCCGAGCGCAAGGACGCCACCACCATCGCCAAGGGACCGCTAATCGCCTTGGTGATCACCCAGGCAAGGATTACGCCAATAATTACGGCAATAATCAAACCAATAATCATAACGGTATTGGCCTGGGCCAAATTACGTTGGGCATTACCTGCCATGCGCAGTGATCCAGCGCTGGCGGCATTAGCCAGTTCACGCAGGGATCCCTGCACCACGTTACCTACATCTACGCGTTCTTGGCGCAGACGGGCGCCAACGGCGAGTTGTTCGGCCACGGTTTCAAGGCCTGACACGTAGGACTCGACGTTGGTAAGGGCCGTTCGTAGGTATTCCTGTTGTTGTGGATCTCGCACGGTTTCCAGCAAGGCATTCAAAATGGTGATCATTTCCGGGGCCCGCTGCAGGCGATTATGAATGGGTGTGGGATTGTCCGAGCCAATGCCCTCCCAGAAAGAAATGCGTAAGTCATTTCCAATATCAAGGGCGGTATTGATGTCGCGAATACGCTGATGACGGCGCCACAGATCTTCAGCCTCGTAGCCCGCATCAATCTCTTCACGGGCAAGAATGTACATGCGTTCCAGAAATGATTCGGCGGCGGCAACGAAATTGGGGCCGGTTTGCAGCGCCTCTTCTTGGGCCGCACTCAGCCCGGCGAGCATGTCGGCAGTTTGTGGAATGAGTTCCTGATAGGCGAGGGCCTCTTGTCGAATGCGAGATGCGGCCTCACGCAATTGCGTGAGGGCAGTGGCCTCTGCCGCTAAGCGGTCTAATTGATCACAGGTCGCGAGAAGTTCTCGTAAATTATCCTGCACATCGCGATACCAGTCATCGCTGTTTAGCGCGAGCCACTGCAAGACTCCGTATTGGGCGGCCACTTGTTGTCGCTCGGCAGTCTGGGCCAACTCCCATTCAGGGAGATATTCAGCATCAATTAAGGAGGCATCGTTACCAGCGCTGCGCATTTGCAGAAACGCATAACCGCCAAGGATAATGGCGATGAGAAGGATGAGGGCAAAGCCCAAGCCAATCTTGCCGGCTAATGACATACGGGCAAACATAACGAATATCCTTTCAAGATAACGCTGCCAAGAGCAGCACCGTGGAGGGTAAGAGAGCGAGGTGCGACTTGTGATCTAGTCGTGGCCATGCCAATGCCCCACTTATCCCTTGCCAAAGAGCTCGCTCTCCGTCCTTTATCTGGCATTTATCCTGTAATATACGCCTTTTGCATACAATAAAGGTTCTACAGCGCAGCCCTTTCCCCCACACGGCGCAAAGCCATACCGCTTTGCGGAGCGCTACCGAGTAGCAAGAACGCTACTCGGTAGCGCTTCCGTGCTACCGAGTAGCACGCGGAGCGCTTCCTTACCTGGCTGCCTCAATGCTTCACTGGAAGTGGCCACTCCTGCTCGACCGAGCTGGAGTGCCCTCAGACATCACCGCTGCGCGGCGGGCGCAGGCCCAGCTTGCGCAGTTGGCGATGGAGGGTGGTCTTATGAATGCCAAGGGCATCTGCGGTGGCCTTACGGTTCCAGCCATGATGGCGCAGAGCCTGCAACAGCATCTCCGCTTCCTGGGCATGGCGTTGCTCACGAGCGCTGGTGCCTGTGGGCGCTACCGGCTGGGTTTGGGCGCGGCGGTAGGTTTTCGTCAGCCCCGACCCAGGAAGATGCGCCACATCAATCTCCCCATGCCCGAGTACCCAGGCACGCTCCATGGCATTGGCTAGTTCGCGCACATTGCCAGGCCAATGGTGACTGCGCAGGCGTTCGACAACGTCATCACTGAGCTCGGGGAGGGGTGCCTGCTGATCGCTGGCCAGGGTGCGCAGAAAGTGCCGGGCCAGAGCCTCAGCATCACCAGGACGATCCCGCAAGGGAGGGATATGCACGGGAATCACCGCAATACGGTAATAGAGATCCCGACGAAAGCGGCCTTCGGCAACCTCTTGGGCCAGATCGCGATTGCTGGCGGCGATCACCCGCACATTGCAGGATTGGGGTTGAATTGCCCCCAGGGGCTCAAATTGCCGTTCTTGCAAGACCCGCAACAGACGCACCTGCATAGCCGGAGACATATCGCCAATTTCATCCAGGAACAAGGTGCCGCCATCGGCCAGGGCAAAGCGTCCTGGCTTATCGTGACGGGCATCGGTGAACGCACCTGCCTTGTATCCAAAGAGCTCGCTCTCCAGAAGATTATCCGGCAAGGCAGCACAATTAATCGCAATAAACGGCTTATGGGCGCGGGGCGATGCCTGATGCAGATGCTTGGCGACCACCTCTTTCCCGGTGCCACTTTCGCCGCTTATCAGCACCGTGACCGATGAGGCGGCAATGGTGGGCAGGCGTGCCACAAGATCCCGCATTACGGGCGAAACGGCTACGAGTGATTGGGTCCCGGTACCGCGCAAGGCGGCCTCACGCAGGGCCTCTTCCTGGCGCAAGTCGCGCATAATTTGCACCCCGCCCAGGGTTGCTCCCTGGGCATCGCGCAGCACCGACGTGGAGAGGCTCACCGGTATCTGCCGACCATCACTACGGCGCACCGTACAGCGACGACCATCCACCGAATCACCACAGGAAAGGCTCTCATTGAGGGCACAAGCAGTTTCGCAGGCCGAGGAGCGCAGCACCTCCGCACAGGGTTTACCAGCGATATCCAACGCCTCCACCAGCAGCAAGCGCTCTGCGGCGCGATTGCAATAAGTGATACGCATATCGGGATCAATGGTGATAACCGCATCATTGAGGGCATCAAGGATCAGCGATGCATCAAGGGGCAGCATTGTTGGCGATAGTGCAACATTACGCGACATCAGAAAATGTTTCTCACCTGTTTGTATCGACATGACAAGGTAACTATAGGGTGGCTCTTGGGATAGGCGAGGGATTTCCATTCAACCCTTACCGCCCTGCGCTCATACCTAGCCCTGCCTCCATACGGCCTGGCTCGATTGGTCTCACGCTCCTAAGGACGGGGAAAAACATGGTTGGCAGGGGACGGGAGAAGTGCAAAGATAGGGTTATGGCCAAAAAGCGTGACCGACCGTCCTCCACTGCCGCGGATCAAGCGCCTTGTCCCCAGATGTGGGTGGATGAACGCCTGGGGCATCGTTTTCGCGATCTCGACCTCTTGCGCCAGGGCCTCACCCATGCCAGCGTGCACTCTGGGCAAGAGGAATCCAGCAACCGCCTGCAGCAGCACAATGAGCGCCTTGAGTTTCTCGGCGATACCATGCTAGGAGCCGCCATTGGTGCCATGGCTTTTGCCTATTATCCCGATGCCGATGAGGGACTGCTCTCGCGAGTAAAAAGCCAGCTGGTGTCGCGTAAAACCCTGGCGCGGGCCTGGGATGCGCACGGCCTCCAGCCCTTGGCGATTATTGGCCCGCAAATGCAGCACCCCCTCCCCATTAGCGTGCGCGCCAACCTCCTCGAGGGGCTTCTAGGAGCGATCTACCTGGATGGCGGCTGGGAGGCGGTGTATGAGGCCGTGCAACGGCTACTGGGGCCGGCATTAGAGAGCCTGGGAGCCGAGGGGGTTGCCGCTGACACCAAAAACGCGCTACAAATGTGGTGCCTGCAGCACTATCAGCGTTTACCAGAATATCACTGCGAGCGCTGTGGTGGCACAGACCATGATCCCATTTTTCGTGCTCAGGTGCAGATTGCCGATCACACAACCACCGCCATCGGCAATAGTCGTCGACAGGCAGAGCGCAATGCCGCTGCGGCCCTACTGCAGCTGCTGCAAGCGACAACTGTCGGGCAGTGAGGGCAACGTAAATCGTGCCCCCGGAAGGAATCGCCGATCTCCTAATCGACTTGCATAAACGCCCTCAATGTGCGCTTTCTGCTCGAAAAGCATGCTCCGCGAAGCGGGCGCCCCCTGTTTCCCTGACAGGCTTTGCCTTACCGCCCGCAGGGCCTCCGCGCCTCCGCGCCTCTGCGGGAGAATAAACAAGACAGGTAGACTCC
>REDP01000322.1 GCA_007693455.1 Planctomycetota bacterium
GCCTGGTCATCGACACCGCCGCCAGTCATATGCGCGATTCCACTATTGAAAACATGAGCGTTGGCGGCAAGGCTCTTCCTATTGTCCTCGAATAGCTGACGCCTGAGATGGGCCGACAGATGCCATTCTGCAGCCTTTGGGTCCTGCGCAGACATCCTGCACCACAACCATGTTTATTGGATTGCAGTCATGGTCGTATGTGAATGAGGTCGGCACATGGACACTGACGCTCAATGCCACAGCCCACATCAGCAGCGCTTGGCTGATGTGGGCTGTGGTTAGGCAGACTTATTGCCCCAGGGTGGCGTGGATGGGTCCGCTTCGCTCGGCGCTCATACCCCATTCGAAGCTCCAGCTACCGGAGACCGGGTACAAGTCTTGGTCATTGCGTTCGCCAAACTGGGCATTCAGGGTAAGTTGTCCCAGCAGGGATCCACCGTTGATCCAATCGGCATCGGGGATCCAGTGATCGCCGTTGAGAATCACCTGCGCCGTGCCACTGATGCCCTGGGGAGTAACTTGCAGGTGGGTGGTGTCAACTTCGATATAGGATTGGTTGTGGCTAAACCCACCGGCTACCGCGCTCACGATGGTTTCGCCATCGTGATCAATACAGATGGTGACATTGCGACGCTCGCCGTTCTCCCGCGGCAGGGCATCGTGTAACTGCAAGATCACCCGTTCCTGGCCCGCTTCAAGATCACTGTAAAAAGAGACTGGGCGGTGTTTCAGCCAAGTGGTGGGCCAGCCCCGGCGGGGATAGCCGCCTCTGCTGCTTGCGTCAATCCTTCCCTCGAGGCTCAGGGTTTCGTCCCAGCCAGGGAAGGAGCGGATCCATTGTCCATGCCATTGCTCACCCTCCGCCTCCTGCATGACCATGCGCAGTTGATAGGAGAAACTGTCCATATGCACCGTGGCGGTGGCTTCCCAGGCCCCGCCGAGGGGGACCTGTTCGTTGAAGTCAAAACGGTCCCAAATATCTTTGCGACGGGCAGTGGTACCTGGAACCCCCAGTTCACGGCGGATGGGTACTTCAACCCGTCCTTGGGCAATGCGGCCCTCAGCATCGGCAACCCACACCGCCTCTAGGGGGCGCACATAACCGGCCCAGCCATGAGTCAATTGCACCCTGGCTGGAGCAATAGAAGGCTCGCGCAGATCAATAGCCGCCAACTCTGTTTTCCCACGCAAAAAGAGATGGCCGGCGGCAAAGGGGAATTCAGTAGGATATTCGTAGTCAGTTAAGATATCGATCCCAAGCGAGCGGTAATTGACTTCCCCTAATAAACTCAAGCTCGCATCATCGTTTTTTTGGTAGATAAAGATACCCGATGCGTGCTCGTGAGCGGAATCCACCTGCCAGTACAGTTTATCGCCATAGCTGACGGGATGGCCGACATTATTGTCGAGTCGATCCTCACTACGGTAGAGTTCTGCGCCCGTGGCAAGATCGTACACTGCCAGTCGGCGTTCCTCCCTGGGAAAACCAATGGCCATATAGATCCGACCGTCATCGATCACTCCCTTGCGCTCAGCCTTGCGGTCGCCGCGCAGGGGGAATCGATGCTGGGGCTCATCGGGCAATTGCCATTGACGGGTCAGGCCCTCTCGGCTGATGCGGTAGGCGGCTAAGAGGGCACCCTCGCGTGGATTGCTGGATGGGTTGAGCAGTACCATGTCCTCACCCATAATCAGGTCGCCAGGATTATAACCGGTTTTGAGGGTCCACAGGATGCTGCCATCCCTGGGATCAATCATGGTCACCGTCTGACTGCCACGATTCTGATGGCTGATAAGGAAGGTTTGTCCGTCATCCTGCCAGGGACGAGGAGCGCCTTGCCGGTTATTGATGCCTCCTTCTTCGATCCGCCACAATTCGTCTCCGTTTTCCACATGAAAACCAATCAGCCCTCCTTGCAGATCAGGAGTTATTACCACGCCATCAACCACGACTAGGCCGGGGCGGATAAAGCCAAAGCGATCGTCGCTGATTCCAGGGATATTGCGTTCTTCCAGTGCTTCGGTTTTATAGGCTTCGGCCTCTTCGTGCCATTTGCCGACATTCCCTTCCCAGCGTCGTTCACCGGTTTGGATGTCATAAGCAAAAATACGCCCAGTTACGGTAGCGGTCACATACACGCCATTGCCCGCTCCCGGATCAATGCCATTATGGCCGCGTTTGCTGCTGACAAAGTTTAGGGAAGCGGAGGGCTCGGAGACCTGCCACAGTTTTTCCCCGGTAGCGGCATCAAGGGCAATGGTGTTCCAATTAGCGTCGATGCGGAAATAGGTCTCGGCCAGTTTTTCGTAGTTGTCCTCACCACGAAAATAGCGATCCCTAATGGATTCTGGACGGCCGCTGACCTCACCAGTGGCTTCGGACCAGGACAAGAGATATACCCCATCGGCCACCACTGCCGATCCGGTCTCGCCAAAGGTGGGTGAGAATCCTTCATCGAGGATCCTCCCGGCCGTACCCGATCCCGCTTTACCGATGCCGGTGTGGATGACATGGGTCCAGGATGGACGGACAACCTGCGCCTCATTGCTCAGCTGGGTGTCCTCGGTCAGCGGAATGACATAATTATGGGCAGTGCGGTGTGTCCACTCGCTGGATTCGCTGGCCTGCAGGCCAATGCCGGACATGAGGAGAATACAGGCAGCGAAGATGCCGCACTTGAGGCTGCTATGGGCATGCATATGAAGTCCTTTTCGGTCCTTTTGTGAGAGTCTGTCAACACAGGCCAGCTCAGGGCTGGGCCCGCAGATCGTAGGCGAATATTCCCCGGGCACCGCGGATGATGATACGTCCATCAGCAATGGCATGGCTGAGGGCAAGGGGCCAGTAACCACTGGTCTGACGATGTGGAGCCGACCATGTTTCACCGAGTTGCTGTGGAGCTTCTGGATTCAGGGTCATAAAAAATAATGTCGTACCGCTGTGCGATGCATCTACTTGGGCGATCAGACGGTTGCCGATGCGATAGAGGAAGCCGGTGGATCCGGGAAAGGTAAAGTCCTGAACCACAGCCCCATCTGCAAGGCGCAGTAGCAAGGCGCGGCGACCGCTCCCTTTGGCACCATGCCGTACGAGCAGGTGCTCTTCTGTAACGAGATAGGGTTGTCGGAAGTCCCATGTCCACTCCTGGGTGAACTCCCACATTTTACTGGCCCGATCAGGGGTTATTGCAAACGCAGCAAATCCACCATCCCGTTCTGTTTGAACAATGAGCGTATCACCGGATACCATTACGAACTCACTATTGTCGCCCAGGTCGTTGATCTGCCAACGCAGGGCACCGCTGCGGGCTTCAATGCAGATCACGCCATTCCCGTGCCCTGCAATGGCATAGTCGCGGCCATCATGCTGCCAGCGCAGCGGAGCCCGTTGCCGCGAATTCATCCCTTGGTGGCGCCATAGCTCTGCTCCATTGCTTGCGTCGTAGCCTACCAGGTCACCCCTTCCTGAGGGTATCAGCACCCCATCAATCACCGTTCGCACTCTTCCCTCCGTCATCTGTTGATGCCATTGCAGCGCTCCCGTTTCGACAGCAAAACTATAGGTAATATCACGGGTGCTGGTTACGATCAGGCTGCCATCGGCGACCACTGTCTTGGGAGCCCACCAGCCCTTGGTGCTCCCGCCGCGTCCTGACATATGAGGATAGTAGCGTCCGCGAGGAATCTCTGCCCGCCACAGCGTTTGTCCAGTGGCCGCGTCAAGACAGAGAACAACCTCTCGCGCCTGGGTCTTCCACAAGTCTGCCACCGTACGGCCTCGAATCGGATTGGACAGGGTATCGCCCGTCGGTTCGAAGTAGTAGATGAATACTCGTCCATCTGCCAAGATGGGACTGGAGCCGCCACCAGATGCACCACGAGAAAGGAATCTGCCAATATTGCTGCCATAACGCGCCACTTGTCCTCGGGCTGGCAAGGTGGTTTCGCTTTTCCATACCAAGCGAGCTTCTTGCATGTCATCGATCAAAGAATCGACGGAGGCCAGAGTCGACCAATCCTGGCGTGGGCCTCCCAATTGCGGCCAATCGTGACCCTCGGCAAAGCGTTGTCCCGCAGCCACGCTGGGCCCATCCGCCACGCTGCCTTGTGCCCTGCCGCTGATATCGACTTGGTTGGCGCGCCCGTAGCGCACCTGATCACCGGCTATAACCGTATCATCACTGAGAAATTCCCAGTCGTTTTCGCTGCTGAGAAGGTCTGCCACCCATCCCCGATAGCTCCCGCTCAGGCCCTGGTTCGTGAGCTGAAGATCCAGGTGGATTTCAGCTACCAGGCCATCATCTGAGCCATCGCGCAGAATCGGCAAGGCAATCATGCCACGCAGATGTTGGTCTTCCAGGCGCAGGTCTGAAGTATCAAGGTGGTCGGTGATCTCATCAGTGCCATCAACACGGACCCAGGCTTGGCGAAAACCACCCTCACCATGAAAGCCAAGATGGAGGGTGAGGCCCCGCCCGTCTGCCAAGACCTGCTGCAAGTCGATGGTGTAGCGGCGGTAGTCGGTATAGCGCGTGACCACTGGCAGCGGCAGGGGGAAACCCTGTGGCAGCATCTTGGTAGCCCGCACGCCCGGGTGCACGTGGTTGGCGCTGGCCCGGGACTCTTCCTGGTCAAAATCGTAGCGTACCACGCTAACCGCTTCGCTGCCGTCTGGAAGTATGCCGGTTACTTCAACAAGGGGCAGGCTCAGCCCGCCGCGGCGACCGCGTTGGAAAGCCAAACGAAAACTACGGGCATCCTCCATGCTCAAGGATTCCAGGGGCACAACGATCCAGCCGTCCCGTTCGGCACTGTGTTCTTCTGCCCTGGACGCCATACGCTCTCCGTCTTCATCATAATAATCATAGAGCAGGGCGGTTTCATCGCGTAACGAGAAATCATCGGCAATACTGCGTTCATCAATCGCTGGATTGGGCAGAGATGTCCATACCCGCATATCCATTCGCCAACGGCTTTGAAGTGCTTGGCGTTTAACCCCGACACGCAGTTGCTGCAACGAGGCAAAAGCCGAGAGGCCCTCCAGGGTAAAATAATAATACCCCGGATCTTGCCCTACCGCGGCCTCTCCCGCATTACCCAGCATGCTGCCATTGAAATGATCCTCGACATCGGGAAATTCGCTGGCGACTGCCGAGCTTTGCCCAGCCAGCACGAAAGTCAGGCCCACAAGCAGTGCGACCCAAAAAGGGCGGTGGCGAGTAGGCATGACGATCTCCTTGTAGGATGTGGCGGCTGGTGATGATCAGTGCTTTCTTTAAAGAGATACCCACGCCGTTGATGCGTGATGACTATGCAATCGGGAATAAACTGTGCAGCACGCCTGAATTCATGGCAGAGGATACGCGGTTATGCACGGCCTGATGTGCGTTAGGCTACCAGCAATGATGAACCAGGCGACGCGCATTGACCATGACGATGTCGGTCCGTCCTTCGCAGAACATCCTCTGTGGTGGCTGCCCTATGGGCCATACATTCGCTCGGCGACCCATAATCTCAAAGGCCGCCACCAGCTGCACCTGAGTCCCACGGTGTTTCATGAACTGATTAGCTTGGATCGCGGCAGCGGACGGCTGTTTGCTGACGGGCAGGAAACAGTGATAGAGGGCCCGGCCACGCTTGTGATCGTCCCTGGTCGACGCTTTACATGTCACATCCCCCAGTTGGCCCAGTGGTACTCCATTCGTTTTACCATAACCTATCGACGCCGGCGCTCGCCCGCTCAATTGGCGTTTGAGGGGCCACCACCGCATAGCCCGCTGCCCAGCGCAGTTGAGCTCTTCGGCTGCGAGCTACCAGCCCTGGTTCCTGACGACTTGCAAGCCAGTTGCCAGGCCATGATGCAGGCGGTGTGTACCACCTGGTGGCGTGATCCCATCGCGTATCAGCGCTGCAATTATCGCCTTGGCTGGTGGCTCTTGGACTATGTCAGTAGCCTGGCCGGAGCAACTCCACCAGCGACGGATCTCCTATCGCGCCTGCGCCAAGCCATCCGCGAATCCCTGGCCGCCGGCACCCAAGTGGATGGCTTGGCGCGCAGTCTTGGCTACTCTCGCCAGCATCTCGCGCGGCAGCTGCGTGAGCAGGATGGTCGCAGCATCAGCCAACTCATTGCCGATGAGCGCCAAGAGGAAGCCTGTCGCCTGCTGGCTAGTACCGATAGGGATATTGTGGACATCGCCTTCCGCTGCGGCTATCGCAACCACGCCGCCTTTAGTCGCTGGTTTCGCCAGCGCCTGGGCCACAGTCCCCGTGCCTGGCGGCAGCGCCATCGTCTTGGCCCCATTGACAGTGCCTGAGATTGGTCGTTTACCAATGGGGCTATGGAGTCGCTGCTCAGCGCAGGAAAAGGCTCCGAAGCATCCTGGTCAGGGACCGACCGGGGCGAACCTTTGGCGCCATGCTTGCCATTTGCTTGCTGCGTATTACAATGTCACACATGACACAGGTCGTCCCCGTCCGCCTCTCCGCAACCGTCCTGCAACAGCTGGAGGACGAAGCCCAAGCAGCTGGGCTTTCCCGCAGTGAAATCATCCGTCATGCCCTGGCCGAACACTTTCGCCAGCGAGCCAAGGATGACTTCCGTCGCCTGACCGCCCGCAATCGTGCCCGCCTCAGCAAGTCTGGTCTGCATAGCGAAGATGATGTGATCGCGGCCCTGGATAGTTGATGGCCCGCGTTGTCTTCGACACCAATGTCTACCTTCCGGTCATAGCCATAGGCCGCGGAAGTCGCTTCGACCTCCTCATGCACTGCTGGGACCATCACCAAGTGTATGTGTCGCGGGCGATTCTCACCGAAGTCCGCCGGATCTTGCTGAGCAAATTCCACCTGCCGCAGGCTGATGTCTCAGCCGCCATCCAATACTGCCAAGGCTTTGCCACGCTGGTCAAACCGGCAACCGTGCCCACCGATGCTTGCCGCGACCCAGACGATCTGGTCGTCCTGGGCACTGTTCGCGCCGCCCAAGCTGATGTACTCATTAGCGGTGACCGGGACCTCCTCGATCTCGAGCACTTCGACCAGACGCCAATCATTTCACCAGCCGACTTCTGGCAGTGGGAAGCCCATCATCGCGGATCCTAGACACAGACAGCAACCGCTAGGGTCTGAGCATCTGCCCGTCCCTGCATATCGCGCTCCTGAGCCCCATGTTCGACCATCGAAGCGGTCTCTC
>REDP01000158.1 GCA_007693455.1 Planctomycetota bacterium
GGGCAAATCCTACCTGGTGCGCGGGAATGGGGGCCATAAAAAAAACCGACGTTAGTCGTGAAGACTAGCGTCGGTTTTATGGTAGCGGGGGTAGGATTTGAACCTACGACCTTCGGGTTATGAGCCCGATGAGCTACCAGACTGCTCTACCCCGCGATATGTTGCAAACCATAATGTTTGCTTAGGTGCGGCAGCATAGGAGGGGTTGCGATCTGTCAAGAACAGGATTGTTCGTGTGCCCCAGTGCGACGCAACGATTGCCCCGGAATCGCCGATCTCCTGATCGGACTGTACAAGCGCCCTGAATATCGCGCTTTTGTCATTCAAGGAATGCCCTGCGAAGCGGGCGTTCCTTTACCCATGGTGAGCTTGGCGTCACCCTGGCTCGCATCCCGGTGCAGGCCGTTGTCCTTATGGGGTTTGGCTGGTAAATGTTGACACGGGTTCGCGGAAGGCGCGGCTCATGAGGGCAATGGCGATGATGGTGAGCGAGCTGGTTGGCATGGCGATGGCACATATCCACGGTCCCCACCAGCCAATCATCGCTGCAGCAATGCCACCAACATTATAGATAAGCGACCAGACGAGGCATTGGCGCAGACTGATCCGGCTTTTGCGTGCTCCGCGCAAGAGAGCTGCGATGAGGGCTAAATCGGGGCGCAGTAAAAACACGGGAGAAACCTGTAGGGTGGCTTGTAGGCCTCCGCGGATACCAATGCCGACGCTGGCGGCCTGGAGGGCGGCGGCGTCATTAATGCCATCGCCAATCATCACTACGCCGCCATTGTTTTCGAGTTTTTCAACCAGAAGACGTTTATCTTCAGGGCTGCAGCGTGCATGGCAGGTGCTGGGATTAAGGTTGAGTGCTCGAGCGCAGTCGGCCACGGCTTGGGGATGATCACCGCTGGCAACAGTTATGCTCCAGCCTTGTTGTTCAAGGAGGGCGATAAGCTCTGCGGCCTCTGGTCGTGGGGGGTCGTAGAGGGTGAAGCGCGCTACCGCTAAGCCATCAACGCTCAAGACGGTATGTCCTGGATCTGCATCGGGGTTGCTGTCTTGGGCAAATGCTGCGGTGCCCAGGCGGAGAAGGTGACTGCCGCAGCGCGCCTGAATGCCCTGGCCTGGTACATCGACAACCTCGGTAAGGGGAGCTTGATGACTGTCGTGATGGTGATGGAGATGGCTGGCGATAGCGCGGGATGCGGGGTGTCCACTGCGCGAAGCGAGGCTTTGACACCATGTTTGCGCCTGAATTTCGGTAATATGTTGAGGGGGCGTAAAACTGATTTGGCGCACGTGCATGGCGCCTGTCGTTAATGTCCCGGTCTTGTCGAGGACCACGTGTCGGCATTGGGTGAGGCGTTCTTGGATGGCTGCATCGCGAATGAGTATGCCCTGTCGGGCGGCGCGATTGACACTTAATGCCTGGATTAAGGGGGCCGCTAATCCCAGGGCACAGGGGCAGGCAACGATCAGGACGGCAATAGTTTGCTCCCAGGCGCGGGAGAGGTCGACCTGCAGCCACAATAAAAAGGTTGTGGTTGCCAGTATGGCGACCACGGGTGCAAACCAGGCGAGTACCCGATCTACCAGTGCCGCAATAGGGCTTGGTCCACTCTGGTCGCTGTGTAGGTGGGCGAGAAGCTTCCCCATCTGAGTATTGGCACCCGCGGCCTCTACCTGGCAGAGTAGGGTGCCATCCATTAGCAGTGTGCCAGCGCGTACGCTGCTCTCTAAACCAACTGCCAGCGGCATGCTTTCGCCTGTAAGAACGGCGTTATCCACTGTTCCCTGGCCACTGATGACATGACCGTCGGCAGGGAAGCGCTCGCCGCCTTGAACGCTGATGTGGTCACCTGGATGAAGGTGCTGACTGGCTACCGAACGGAAGTTACCATCGGGCATTTCCCGTCGAGCATGGCTGGGAACCAGCATGGTGAGGGCGGCGGCATCACCACGCACACGATCCTTGGCCATGATGAATAATAAACGACCAGCTAGAAGGAAGAAGATAAACATGGCCATGGCATCGAAATACACATCATGGCGCCCAATAACGAGATGAATCGTACTTATGGTAAAACCGCTCAGGAGTACCAGCGACACGGTTAAATCTAAGGTTGCTCGGCGTGCGCGCAGAGCCCCCACGGCACCTCGGTGATAGGGCATGGCGCACCAGGTTACCGCAGGGAGGCAGGTGAGAAAGGAGAGCCAACCAAAGAAAGAGCGGGCGTGGGGTTCAAGATCTCCCGTGAGATCGCCAGCAAACAGATTGACCGCCAGGTGCATGGTTGCCATCATGCTTGCTGCGGCGATGGCGAAGCGAAGAATCCAGACCCGTCGTTCGCGGGTAGCGCGCGTGTGTTCGGCTGCGGCAATCCAGGGATGGGGTCGGTATCCCAGGCGGCGAATACCGCGGGCGATACTGCCAAGGGTTACGGTGTTAGGGTTATAGCGCAGCTGCAAGCAGGATCGTTGGTAGTTGAGACGTGCGGACGCCAGTCCTGGGTAGAGTCGTGGCGCCTGTTCCAAAAGCCATACACACGCAGCGCAATGTACCCCTTCAATATACAGGCGGACACTGCAGCTACCATCGTCATGGTCTTGCACGTGCTGTTGGATAAAATCGGGGTCGTCGAAGAGGCTGTCATGGTCGCTGTGAGGGATGGCGGGAAGCATGGCTTCAGGGTCAATGACGCCGCTGCGATCGCGCAGGCGATAGTATTCCTCCAGGCCTGCCTCGTGGAGCAGTCCATACACGGTGCGACAACCATGGCAGCAAAACCACGGTCCCTCGCCCTGACACTGTTGAGCGGGAATGGGGGTTCCGCAATGACTGCAGGGAACGCTGGTCGTGCCTACCAAAACATCACCGTCCACGGACCAAGGGTTAGTGACTGGTGGGCAATGACTCCATTTGCAGCCAAGCCAATCAGCATGAGCCATACGGCGCTGAGTAATAAGGCAAACGGACTGACCCGATCACGGAGGACTGCCTGATAGCGATGGATCAGCATGGGTGATATGGCAGTGAGGAGGAGGACGGGAGTGGTGAGCACAATAAGCAGTGCCATTAAAATCGCCCCGTCCAGGGGGTGGGCGCGACTGGCGGCGAGACCCAATGTCCAAAATACCAGCATGCAGGGCAGAAAGCCCATGGCCACGCCCAGGGCAAAGGCGCGGGCATACGGCCGTCCGCGCCAGCGATCCAGGATGCCGCGCATAACCCGGCCCAAGATACCAGGGGGACTGCTGGCGTTATTGGTGCGGGAAAAACCAGGAACGCCCAATTGTCCCAGGGCAATAAGCGCAAAGATGCCCGCCATAACCAAGGCTAAAACGTTATTAATGGCTTGGAGTTGATAGTGCAGGGCTAAACCCAGCATACCAACCAGTGCTCCAGCCATAAGATACACCATCAGGCGCCCACTTTGATAGCAAAGCAGTTGTCCCGCAGCCGCGCAAGCTCGTCGGGTCGTACTTCCTTCGCTGCCAAAGCGGAAGGCCATGATCAAGGGACCGCACATGCCGACGCAGTGAAAGGACACCATCAGTAGGCCGCCAACCCCAAAAAGCATAAATTCCCCGCCCAGATGCCCGTGCATGACGCATAAATCGGGATCGGGGTAGGCGGAGGCTTGAGGTGGGTGGGTGTCCATGCGGCTCCTTGCGCTATGCTCGAGCAGGCCTGTGCACGTGTTGAGGCTGAAGACGGTATACTTCCTGCCAGTTACGTTTGACGAGAGGCAAGTGGTATACCTTAGACGAATATCCAGTCATGTGCCGAACCTTTACCAGGTAGTGCTGGACAGACCCCAGATTGTCTGCAACCATACCATTCTTTAAGGTTATCGCAGAGCATTATTCACTGTACGAGTGTCTGATGCAGATGCGAGGGCTGTTGTGGTGCCGTAAGCAATCCTGCTTTGCCAAGTGCTACCATAGTCCAGAGTAGGAGCCGTATACCGCATGGAACTGTATTTTATCCTTACCGGTCTCGGTTTCTTTCTCTTCCTCATGGCTGTTACCGCCCTGATTTGGATGGTGCGTAGCGGTCAGATGGATGACCTTGATACTCCAGCCCTACGTATGCTCTGCGATGATGAGCCCACCCCCAAGGACCCCGACGAGGAACGCCCTAATGAGCGCCGCTGATCACATGCTGCAGCCACAGGCTGCGATGCTTGACCGTTTTACCTATAACGATCGAGTCGTGCGTAATTTTGTTATCGCCTGTGTAGTATGGGGTATTGTTGGCATGGCTGCCGGCGTCTTTATCGCCCTGCAGCTTGCCGGAATGGGAGCTAGTTGGGGGCCCCATTGGCTGAATGCCGAATACACCAGTTTTGGGCGCCTGCGGCCACTGCATACCAATGCGGTGATTTTTGCGTTTACGATGAACGGCATTTTTGCTGGCGTCTACTACTCGATTCAACGCCTTTTGAAGGCCCGCCTGTGGGGCGGTCCCTTGGCCAGCATTCACTTCTGGTTATGGCAGTTTATCATTCTCCTTGCGGCGATTACCTTGCCTATGGGTCTCACTACCAGTAAAGAATATGCTGAACTGGAGTGGCCCATCGCCATTCTCATCACCGTGGCATGGGTAATCTTTGCGGTAGTGGTATTTGGAACCATCTATAAGCGCCGTGAAAGCCATCTCTACGTCGCCATATGGTTCTATATCGCCACAATTATTGGCGTGGCAGTCCTGCATATCGTCAATTCGCTTGCCACTCCTGTTGATCTTACCAAGAGCTATCCCTTGTATGCTGGCGTCCAAGATGCCCTGGTGCAATGGTGGTATGGCCATAATGCCGTAGCTTTCGTGCTCACTACGCCGATTCTTGGTTTGATGTACTACTTCCTTCCCAAGGCAGCAGGTCGCCCCATCTACAGTTATCGCCTGTCGAT
Source organism: Planctomycetota bacterium (assembly GCA_007693455.1). Lineage (GTDB taxonomy): Bacteria > Planctomycetota > UBA11346 > UBA11346 > UBA11346 > REDP01. The sequence goes on from REDP01000158.1 coordinate 4,912, forward strand.
TATTCACTATTGGTCCCTGATCTTTATTTACCTCTGGGCCGGCCCCCATCACCTTCTCCATACCAGTCTCCCGCAGTGGGCCCAAACCTTGGGCGTCACTTTCTCGATCATGCTCTGGGCTCCATCGTGGGGAGGTATGATTAACGGCTTGTTAACCCTGCGTGGCGCTTGGGATAAAGTGCGTTCCAGTCCCGTGCTGAAATTCTTTGTGGTCGCCATCACCTTCTACGGCATGGCCACCTTTGAAGGGCCATTACTCTCCCTGCGCTCGGTCAATGCCCTGGCCCATAATACCGATTGGGTGATTGGCCACGTGCATTCAGGGGCCTTGGGCTGGGTTGGTTTTATGATGTTTGGCATGGTCTACTGGATTATACCCAAGCTCTATAAGCGCGAGCTCTACTCCCAGGCCCTAGCCAACTTCCATTTCTGGATCGCCACTTTGGGCATTGTGCTCTATGCGATTACCATGTGGATTACTGGTGTGAGTCAGGGCGCCATGTGGTTCCAGTTTGACCAGGATGGTTACCTTGTCTATCGCGACTGGATGGACACCATCGCCTTAAGTATTCCGTTCTATTATGTGCGCACCCTTGGTGGCGCCTTGTATTTACTCGGCGCGGTCTTGTGCGCCTATAATATCTGGCGCACCATGCGCGCAGGCAGCCTGGTAGAGGACGAGGCGCAGGCCCCACCATTGCGACCAGAGCCTCCTGTTACCGAGCAAATGCAAGAAGCCTGGTCCGCTCCAGGTCCAGTGAAGAAGGTGAGCGCCTTGCATGGACTCATCGAGCGCTGGCCCTTCCCCTTCATGGTACTCACCACCATAGCCCTCCTCATTGGTGGAGCGGTGGAAATCGTTCCCAACATGATTCAAGGCTCCCTCTCCCCGCGTATTGCCACGGTGAAACCCTATACTCCATTGGAACTGGTGGGACGTGATATTTATATCCGCGAGGGCTGTGTCTCCTGTCACACGCAAATGGTGCGAACCCTGCGCGCGGAAACCGAGCGCTACGGTGGCGGAATCATGTCGGTGCCCTCCTACACCCGAGCCGGCGAGCACATCTACGACCGGCCCTTCCTGTGGGGTTCTAAGCGCACTGGTCCAGACCTTGCGCGTGAGGGGATAATCCGCCCTGATCCAGTGTGGCATTACCGTCACATGTGGAATCCGGCCAAGACCACATCGCCAGGACCTCTGCCAGAGGACGCGGGCTTCTGGGACTTCGCTAAGGTCTCCATTATGCCCACGTATAAAAACCTCTACCGAAATGAGGTTGATTTCGACAGTGTCCAACCACGCATGCGGGCCCTTTCACGGACTCCATTGGACACCTACACCAGGCGCGAAATAGTCGAAGCTCCAGCGCATGCTGAAGCCCAGGCGCGCGAACTGGCGGCACGCTTAGTGGCAGTGCTAGGGACAAGTGAGGATCAGGATTACGAGGATGATCCACGTTTCGATGAACCACCAGCACCAGGAGACCTGGAAAATCTTCATCGCCTGGAAATCATTGCCCTAATAGCCTATCTACGGCGTTTAGGGACGGATATTGTGGAGTAAGCTATGCGTTTATTGCCCGATAGTGGTAGTGTGGTCTATCCCATCATAGGCTTAATACTTTTCACCAGCCTCTTTCTTTTACTGTTGATATATTTGCTGACCGATCGTCGGCGCGACCACCATCGCCGTATGGAGGCCTTAGCCTTAGATGATGGTACAGACGGTCCTGAATCTTCTCAATCACGCCAGCACCCTTCCCAGGAGCGCCAGCACCATGAGCTCTGACGAAAATCAGCTTCGCGATCATGCCTTTGACGGTATTCAGGAGTATGACAATAATCTCCCCTTGTGGTGGCAGGCAATCTTTTACCTGTCCATAGTCTTTGCGGTGATCTATATTGCCTGGTATCATTTTGGCCCAGGGCAAATTGGCGTTGAACGCCTTGAAGCACAGTTGGCTGAAGCGCAAGAGCAGCGTTTGGCTAATATGGAAGAATTGGATGAGGATATTCTCCGTGGCTTCCTCTCCGACCGCAGTCGTGTGGATAATGGTCGCCGGCTTTATGCCGTGCACAACTGCGCCCAGTGCCATCAAGCGGATGGATTGGGCAGTATCGGCCCAAGTCTGCGCGATGACTATTGGAGTTGGGGATCGGATATGCTTGATATCTATACCACTATTCGCGATGGGCGTAAT
>REDP01000087.1 GCA_007693455.1 Planctomycetota bacterium
CGCCAGTATAATACAGCGTTACTGTATTTCCTTTCATTTCCGAGCCAGCAGTAAGCGCTTTTGAAATCACTCGAACCCTTTGGTTTGGGACAAAAAAGGAGTCTCTTATGTCCTGTCGCTGTCTCTCGCGCCTGTGGAACCTGTCCTTACTCAGATACGCTGCTGGGTTTTGCTTGCTCTTCTGCGTACTGGAGTGTCCTCTCACGGCTGAAGAGGGCGATGCTGCTCCTGTTACGGTCCCTATTGAAGTCGAAGATCCTTCCGCTCAACACCCAGGGCTTGTCGTATCCAGCGATACCTTTGAACTGCTGACCGCTGATCGAATTCAAACCTCTCTGTTCGCTCATCGTCGGGGTGGGCTCAGGCGCCGCGCCCTCGGCAATTGGGGCGGCAGTCGAGCCAGCGAATCTGCCGTTCATGCAGCGCTGCGTTGGTTCAGCCGACATCAAGATGAAAATGGAAAATGGGGCCTGCGCTCTTACCCTGATCGCTGTTCTGATCTTGGCCCCAGATGCGAGCCTGGGGAAGCACATCCAGATGCCGGAGGCGATATCACGGTCAGCGCTCAAGCCCTGCTCTGTTTTCTCGGCGCAGCCTATGATCATCATATTCCGAGTCCGTTTCGTCGTGTCGTCAAGGCAGGACTCGATTGGTTACTCGATCAGCAGCAGGAGGATGGACGCTTTGCTGAAGACAATGTCCGTGTCGATGCCCAGGCAACCCTGGCCCTTGTCGAAGCCTTTGCTGTGAGCCAAGATCCAGATTTGCGTGAGCCTGCCCAACGCGGTGTTACCCACCTTATCTCCCAGCAACACCGGGTTCCCGAACGCGCCCTCGCCTGGGGCCTTCGCCAGGGATCAGCCATGGATACCCTGACCACCGCCTGGGTGATGCAGGCCCTGTACCTTGCACAGATGGTGGATCTTGATGTGGGCAATGGCATTGTGGGTGGGCAACACTATGCTCAGGCAGTGTGGCAGGGTGGCCGCGAGGACTTTCTGCTACGCTGGAATCCCAGCGAAGAAACTCAGGATGCTACCTTCCACTTAGCCGCCGGAGCACACCTGGTTACCTGGACCTGGAGGGATCAGGAGCATGCCATGCATGACCCCATGCGTGAGCAACTCCGTTTTCGTGCATTACAGAATGCCCACATAGATCACCAAGTACGGCAATGGCCAATGAATGTTGAGAACCTCCTATGGACCACGCAGGCTCTTTTTCAACTGAGCGCAAGGCAAACGGATAACAGCCTCTGGCAAGAGTGGAACGCCGCCTTTCGTGATGTCCTGGTTGCCGGACAGCGCAGAGATGATGGGTGTTTTGATGGCAGCTGGGATCCCCAGGAGACCCGCTTTGACGGTCATCAACTCGGCCGCCTACTTGTCACTGCCTACGCGACACAAAGCCTGCAAACCTATTATCGCTATGTGCCGATCAGAGCGCCACGCTAGTGCCTAACAAGCTCAGGATTGAACCTGGAGCGCACCTCGAAGGGAACAAAGAAGATTTTATTACACACGCTCATCCCCATCCTCATCCTCTGTCTCCTACCCACCCTCGCCTGGGCCCAGGCTGTGTATCCGCAGCGCTCGTATCAGATTGACCTGAGCGCCGAGGGAGAAAGACTGCCCATTTATTGGAATGGGACCGGCTTTACACCGGGAAACCTGCTGTTGCGCTCGGACATGCAGTTGACCCTGGATTATCAGGCAGCGATTCCCAACCAAGGCATGCACTATGTCCGCCCGCACTGGCTGCTCAATATGGTCACCGTGCGCAATCCGGGCAGCGACCAGGCACGCTATGATTATCAACAGCTCTTCAGCGCCCTTGATCAACTCGTCAATCGGGGGATGAAGCCGATCTTTGAAATCATGGGATTCCCTCGGGTTATCGGTTCTGCGGCGGTGACCTACGATGCCGATGCTCAGGGCCAACGCGGGCGCAGGCAGCAATGGATACCGGACTTCCAAGAGCGTTCCGATTACCTGCTGTGGCACGATTTTATCATTGATTTAACGCGCAATCTGGAGGACCGCTACGGCAGCGAAGAGTTGAAATCGTGGTATTTCGAGTCTACGAATGAACCTGATATCCACGAATGGTTTTGGGATCAAGGCATCCCGGCCCTCCTCAACTATTGGGATGCCACCAGCAGTGCCATCAAGGCAGTGAATGAAGACTATCGTTTTGGTGGCCCGGGCACGGCAACCGTTCTCTCTCCGGAATTCAAGGCGGTGATTGCTCACTGTGATACTGGTAGCAATGCCATCACCGGAGAAACCGGCTCTGTATTGGACTTCATCTCGGTGCATGCAAAAAATCGGCCCTATGCGATGATCGATATGGAGCAGCGTTCTATTGATTGGATCCGCGAACACCACCCACGCTTTCGCTCGCTCCCCTTCTGGAATAATGAAGCCGATCCCACCTGGGGCTGGCGGCGCCCCTTCTGGTGGCGACCAACGGCATGGTATGCGAGCTTTATTATTCAATCCGTCGACGCCCATAATCGACTGCTTATTGATACGAGCGATATCAACTATGGGCTCCTGCTCAATGATAAGGGTTTTCTCGGGACTGGTACACCCGCACCGCCCTGTCGCGGTGGGCTTCTGCGGATAATCCAGATCACTTTTGGCTCATAAAAAAACCCGTTCACAATGCCATGACACTGCTTGCCCACATGCAAGGACAGCGCCTGCCAGTAGAGGGATTAGCCAGCGAAAGGGATTATGTCAGCGTCCTGGCAAGTCGCCTGGATAATGGGCAAGTTGCCATTCTCTTTGCCAGCCTTCCTGACCTTGGGCCGGTTCGCTCGGGAGCCGATAGCGATCATCCAATTACTCCCCTCCAGCTTCAAGACCTGAGCAAACAAGGTGCCCATATCTCCCTTAGCTTAAGCAATCTTGGCATCGCCAATCCCGTGCTTAGCGAACTGCGCATTGATCGCCAACACGCCAATCCCTACGGCCGCTGGCAAGATTTGGGCCAGCCAGAAAGTGGCGATGCCGATACCTATGCCGCATTAGCCTCAGATATGGAACCGGCAGTCCTGCAACATCGACAAGCCCTGGCATCTCACACGTTAGCCTTCCCTCTGCCTCCGGCTGCCGTGCGGATGTTCATTATTTCACCCTCAGATCCAACCGAGGCTAGGACCCCAGAGCCACCTGTCATCACCGCTATCACCCCCTATCGGGGCTTGAACGGCGAGCGATCTGCCTTCATTCGCTGGCAGCAACACGGCACAGGCATTGTTGCCTACCACCTTTGGGCATCCCATGATGGCGGCGCATATAAGCGCATTACCCCGCAACCAGTGCTGGACCTTGGCTTTCTCTATATGATTCCAGAGGATGCCGAAGAGATACACTACCGCGTAGAAGTAGTCGCATTGTAGTGCAGTCGTCTTGCAGGCAGGGCAGCGAATCCGCCCTCAGGGGCCGTCCACAAGCAGGACTAGACCATTGCGTGATCTACCTTAGCATGGCTAAGCATGCGCAGCATCCAGGCACTCTACCGCGTACTGTCTTGGCTGGCCTGGGGATCGTTGGTTGTGCTGCTGGTGCGTCCTATCCCAGGCCTTTATTACTACAGTCTGGATTGGCACCGGCGTTTCCCCCTCCCCGATAGCACGCATAGCGATCCAATCATCTATGCACTGGCCCATGGCCAAACGCCCAATCTCCTGCTAATCGCCCTGGCCAGCCTACCCATGCTCTGCCTATTGGCCGTGGTTGCCTGGTATTGGCAGCGCCAAGCCCAAAAAGAAAGCCGTGGAGATTGCTTCCCCCTGGCCCTCTGTGCCCTCAGCTCCATCGCTGCCTACACCGCCTTTTCCGCTTTGGCCGAGCTTCGTTGGGAGTTGGAAGTGTGGCTGCTGCTCTCTGCAATGCCCGAAGACGACTACCATACAAGCCTGACTGGCATTGTCTTTCGAGGAGCAGCGCAAAGCCTGCCTGGCATACTGATCTTCTGTTTCGCGCGCCCGCTATTCAATGCTTGGGGAAGATGGCAGCAACTCGTCCCGCAAGTGGATCCCTACACCTCAGGCCAGAGAACATCCTCATGAACCAACATACCTGCGCCAAAAGCATCTATGATCTCGCCGGGATACTTGCTTTCTGCTTCGCTGCGGTGGTAGCAGTCCATATGCTTATCCTGATTGCCGTGGGCATCTTCGATCTCTTCGATTCTTCGCAACCCTCACAGATCACCATGTTTATTGCACTGCTTATTCCCCATGGCATCACCTTGGCCGTAAGCATAAGTATTGCGATGGCCTGTCGACACTGGTCGCGACAATCTCACGGCGACGCCCACCCCCAATCAGAGCATACTGTCAGCAGCCAGGATGCCTTCACTCTGCTCGCTGGATTAGCCGGATTCACGCTCATGCTGCTTGTCCTCTATCGCCTGTTTGGCGAAGGCGATATACGGATCGCCCAGGGTCTGAGCATGAATGATAGAGTCATTCCCTTTACCGCCTTCATTGATCTCGCCATCTTCTTCCTGTTTGGACTGCTGCTATTTGTGCGTCCGCGCTTGGTCTATGCACTATGGATGCGCTTACGCGGTTCCACTGCGTCTGAGTATCCGCAGGCATGACTACCCAGACACTCCCACCCCACCACCCTCCTGCCTGGACCCAGGCTGGGGTCTTAGGCTTGAGTCTGTCTCTGGCCTACGCGACGGCGGCAGTGGGGGCCATGGCCTCGGTTGATGCGGGTGCCTTTTATTCCAGCCTTCAGCGACCATCCTGGGCACCGCCGGCCTGGCTCTTTGGGCCGGCCTGGAGCCTGCTCTATACGCTGATGGCCATTGCTGCCTGGCTGCTGTGGCAGCGCCTGGGCTGGCGGGCGCTACGGGGGCCGCTGCTGCTCTACCTCATCCACCTACCGGTGAATGGGGCCTGGAGTTGGGTCTTTTTTGTCGGCCAGCACGGAGCCTGGGCGACAGTAAATGTCCTGCTGCTGCTGGTGATGATTATAGCCTTGGTGCTCTGGTGCTGGCAGCAACACCGCCTGGCTGCCCTCTTGCTGCTGCCCTATGTAGCCTGGGTGGGCTTTGCCAGCGCCCTGTGTATACACTTATGGCTGGCTAATCCCGCGCTGCTCTAGCTCAGTTGCTGCAAACCGAGCCCGCAAGCGGCTGTGCCATGGCCCGTCCAGCTATCCAGCCGGTGGTCCAGGCGGCTTGCAGATTAAAGCCGCCGGTAAGACCGTCTTGATCCAGGGCTTCACCGGCAATGTGCAGGCCGGGAACCAGGCGGCTTTCCATGCGCCGCCAATCCACTTCCTTGCGCGCCACGCCGCCGCAGACCACGAATTCTTCGCTAAAGGGCCCCTTATCGGTGATCGCCAAGCTGCTGCGGCGCAGGGTACTGAGCAATTGCTCAAGGATGGCATTGCTGGCAGTGGCCCACACCCCTTCAAGACCAGCGCGCTCGATCAGGCGCTCCCACAGGCGACGGGGAATGCCGGCCAGGGGCGTTGATGCCACCTGCTTGCGCGGGTGCTCACTGCGCAGGTCGCGCAGGCGCTGGCGCAGGTCGTGTTCCGGCCATTGGGGACACCAATCGACGGTGAGCGTGCCCTTCCAACCCGCCGCTGCCAAATCCCGAGCCGCCCAGGAGCTGGCCTTGAGCAGGGCCGGGCCGCTGAGGCCCCAATGGGTAATCAGCAGCGGGCCCTCGGCACTATGGCTGTGTTTGGCCCCCTGGGCCTGCACTTGCAGCCGCGCCGGGCTGGCAATGCCCGAGAGATCTTTGAGCAGGGTATCCCGGCAGCGCACGGTAAACAGGGCCGGCACCGGGTCCATAATGCGGTGGCCCAGGCCTTCGGCCAAGGCCATGCCCTGGCGTGCGCCACCGCTGGCCAGTAAGACACGGTCCGCCTGCACCAGGTCCTGATCCAAGCGCAGGGAAAAGCCCTGATCGCTCTGGCTCAGGCTGCGCACCTTGTGCTGGGTGCGCAGCACCACCCCGGCCTGGCGCGCTGTCTGGCGAATGATATCGCAGATGGTGGCGCTGTCATCGCTGGTGGGAAAGACGCGGCCATCCGCCTCGGTCTTCAGGGCCACCCCTGCACCCGCAAACCATTGCATGAGATCGCTGGCCTGAAAGTGGGCAAAGGCGGCGCGCAGCTCGCGGCTGCCCCGGGGATACCTTTCGGCAAAGGCCACCGGATCCACGCAGTCATGGGTCACATTGCAGCGCCCCCCACCCGAAATCGCCACCTTAGCCAGGGGCTTGGATCCAGCCTCAAACACCACCACACTGGCCCCAGCCTGGGCCGCCTGAATAGCCGCAAACATTCCCGCCGCCCCCGCACCAATAATCGCCACCCGTGTCATGGCCAACAGCATAGCCCCAGCCCGGAGATCACCACCGAGAAAAGACAGCTACACTCAATGCTATCCGGCTAAGCCGCTTTGTTTTTATTCGGCGTTAGCCCGGTAGCTGATGCGCTGTTTGAAGAGCTTCAATCAGCCAACTGATTGAGCCCAGGCGCTTGCGGTACTCCTCTTCACCCAGCAATGCCGTTCTGTCATCGTATGTGTATCGTCGCCGGGCTGCCTCGTCGAATTTTCTCTCACGGAGCCGCTGAGCCCACGGAGAAATCCAGGGAGAGACCCGGTTGGTCCGTGGCAACATGTTGTTAAAGACCCAGAGCCCTCCGTGCCTCCGCGTCTCCGTGAGAACTCCGTCTTTCCCCATTAAATAAGCCGAAACTGGAAATTCGGGGACAGGCAGAGATATTACAGGCGGGGGCCCGAGGACTTCTGCCTGAATTGTTGATCCGTGTCCAAATTCGTAAAAGACTTTTGAGCAATCTTTTATCTGTATCCTGAATAGCGTTATGCCAGCGGCAGAAGAGCGCCTGTCCCTAGCTAGCGCTAGCTAGCGCTCCGCTCATCATAATCATCTGCGAACATCTGCGTCATCTGCGGACCCAAAAAACACCGCTGTGAGGTCAGATAGTCCGCAGATGTCGCAGATGTCGCAGATGGACACAGATGGGGATAACCCTCATCAAAATCATCTGCGAACATCTGCGTCATCTGCGGACCAAGAATCAAACGGGAGTCTTT
>REDP01000216.1 GCA_007693455.1 Planctomycetota bacterium
GCCAGTTGGGGACGCGAATTGGCCGTGGAGCGCGCCGATGTATCCATCATGTCTGAAGGGGATATTCTTGAGCAAGGGGGTGATCCCGTTTATTTGGACGTTCGGCGACATGATTCGGCAATGCTTGCCCTGACAGTTTATCTGCATATTCCCCATGGAATACAGGTTGGCTGCCCACCATCTGATGGAGGCTGGATTGATTGGGATGAGCGTATTTTTGCCGTCCATCTGCCACCGTCCTGGCAGGAGGAAGAAGCCCAGACTCGGCGTTTAGAGCTGCGTTATGATAGTGGGGTGGGAGCGAGGGAAGTCCGCGTGCTTCCTGCTCCCCAGGATCTGGCTTGGGCTGCCCAATACGGATACCGTCTGGCCGCGAATGCTTATAGCGTTGATATAGTATTGCAGGCTGCCTACCCGACTCCAGAATTGCGTGTAACCCAAACTTATACCAATCAGTCGCCGATTGAAGTTGAGCTGAGATTTTCCGAGCCAGTATATGGATTTGATGTAAGTGATCCTTCTAGGGTTTATGTTGAAAATGCTACAGTTCAGTCGACGAATATGCTTGAGGGGCAACTACTTGATCACTTCGCTTTTTGGGTAACTCCAGAAAGCGAGGGGGAGATCTCGATGCAAGTGTTGGCGGGGGCTACCACTAATGAATCTGGGGTTGATGCCGTCGATTCTGATACCCTTTATTTTGTTTATGACGTGACAGCTCCATCGCGTCCTGAAGATCCTAAGCTCCATGAGGATAGTGACAGTAGTGGTGGCTTTGCCATCACTCACATTACCGAGAATCTTCAGGTTGTGGGACAGGTTGAGGCCTATGCTACGGCTCAGGCATATGTGGATGGGGAGTTCGTCGATGGGCGGGTAACGGGCGCTGACGGTCAATATCAACTAACTATTCCAGGTCCGTTGGCAGATGGAAGTTATCGCCTTCAGGTTGATGCCGTCGATCGTGCTGGAAACGTGTCTGACAAATCGAACGACTTAACTGTTGTAATCAAAACGAGCACAGAAGACCCCCGGCTATCGTTGCTGGAGAGTGACGACACCGGCGAATATAATAACGACGGCGTCACGCGAATTACCATGCCAAAGGTTGTGGGTAGTGCAGAGGCAAATGCGTCACTTACCTTGAATGTGCTGGAGACTGAGGCGGAATATAGGACAACGGTTGATAGTCAGGGTGATTGGACTATCGATATGAGCGATGCGCTAGACGATGGTGAGTATACGCTCCGTGCTACAGTAACCGATATTGCTGATAACAGAAGTCAGGCCGAGATGAGTGTCCGCATCGACACCCTGCCGCCGATCCTGAGTCAAGTGAATGCCGGAGTGTTAACCGATGGCGAACCGACATTCATTCTTGCCGCCAGCGAGGCGCTATATGGTTTTACAGGTGAAGTGCTGCGGGTGCGCGATGCTCACGGCAATGACATGGAATTTGACCTTGAAGGCGCAGATCGAGTCGATTTTACGATACGAGCAACTTCCCCTCCGCAGGTAACCGGTGAGGTAAGGGTTGAGATCATCGATCAGCAGGCAGTTGTGGATCTTGCAGGTAACCCACTGCAGGAGCCGTCAATATACACGGTGTATTATGACGACAATCCCGTTGATCTTGAGATTACTCCAGATGATGCTGGTTTGACTAATGGTGAGAATATAACCGTGACTTTTTATTTTGCGCGCACAGTTGACGAATTCACTGAGGACGACATTGATGTGTCAAATGCTAGTATTATGGCAGGGACTTTGCAAGCTAACGCTCAAAATAGAGAATTTACTGTTGAAGTGGACCTGAGCGACAGTAGCGATGGTCCGGTAATAGTTGCCGTAAATGCTGGTGCAGCTTTTGCTCGGGACGGCGGCAATCTCAGTCGTGATGCGAACGCCGTGGTCGCCACTATTGATCGAAGTGGTCCAATGCTGACTCATGAGTATGTTCGCATTGTCGGTCAGGCTCCACCAGCCACGCAAACCTTCACGCTTGTTGATATTGCCGGTGAAAATATCAACCTATCTACGGATGAGGCTCTGCAATTCGACCCAGAAACACGATCATTTACGCTAGTCGTGCAATCGGGTCGTGAGGTCCTGCGGCTTCGTGCGACCAGTGAAAGTGATCCATTGGGGACTACGCAAGTCATTTACATAAACCAGCTGACCGAAAAGCCCCCCAGTGTTGACTAACCTTGTTATCAGGAGTGACGAGATGCGAACCTACATACTCGCAAGTATTTTATGTACCACGTTGATTGCTTGTGGTGGATCAAGTGATGGATCGGATGATGAGGACGTTGTGCTTGGCCCAATTCTCATTCATGAAGTTACCTTGAGTGGTATTGCCGATAAAAAGACGGAGCTGCGTGCTGTGATTGATCCAGTGGACCGTGCTGTTAAAGCCGCGGAAGAAAACAGCAGTGAAGAATCACCGTATGAATGGTCCCTGCAATTCATTTTGGCTGAACATTTTGAGGGGTATGATCTCAGTGATGGTGTTGAGATTGAATTAATCAGCGTAGATGACCTAAATAATGAACGGATATTCACGACCTATATTGAGGTGGAATAGGCCCGCGAGATGCATTCACCCTTAAGAGGAAATATTTTGCCATATTAGTACGCGAGAATCCACCCCAGAGAGGGAAAGGCTGTCGCGGTAGGTGCTGCCGTGGGTAAGATCGGTCCAGGTGCCTGGGGGGAGCGGGGCTTCTCGGGCCGTGGGGGTCGCATTGTGTACGAATAGGAAACGCTGCTGGCCGTTGTCGCGCTCTTGGACAATGATTCCCGGTGGGGGCCGTTGGGGGAGAATGCTGGGGACCTGATGGGCTTCTACCACGGCGTCAATGAGGCTGTCAAGGAAGGCTTGGTCCATGCGCGCGGCAAGGTAGTAGGCGTAGCCCTTGCCCGCAGCGCGGCGGCAGAGCACAGGCTCTCCGGCATAAAATTCACTTCTGTAACGGGCAAGCACTTCAGCGTCTTCGGCGTGGATGCGTTCGCAATAGGTGCGGGCGCGGCCCGTGGCGGCAAGTCCAGGAAGGTGCGTTTCACTGGTAACCTGCACCACCTCGCCATCAGGGAGTCCGTCCATTTCTTCCGCCCAGACTCCGCATAATTGGCGCAGTCCTGATCCCGGCCAGCCGCCTAAGTGGCAGCGATTATGGGGATCGCAGTGGGCGCTGAGGTAGGAGGTGATGAGAATGCCACCATTGCCGACAAACCTCTCTAAGGCTTGCCCCAATTTCTCGTCAACTTGATAGCCCATGGGCATCAAGAGGAGGTCATAGTTACTCAGGTCGCCATTGCTGGGGACAATATCGACACTCAAACCACGACTTACGGCCGCATGATGCCAGGCATGTATTTCGTCCATGTATCCTTTATGCTTGGGATTTTTGCGAGGGCCATGGGCGCACTCGAGACCCCAACGCATTTGCCAATCTTCAATTAGGCCAACCCTGGCATTGACACCACTGCCCAACACGGCCTCCAGTTGGGGAAGGGTGTGTCCATATTCAGCGACCTCGCGCATGACGCGGGTATGGGTGCCAGCATGATCAATAATGGCACCATGATATTTTTCTGATCCGCCACGACCCTTGCGCCACTGGAAGTAGCAGGTGCCATCGGCGCCAGCACCGATTTGCAGATACATTTCCCGTCGATGCACGCCAGGCCGTTTCATGACAAAGTTTTCGGTCCAATTTAATTGGCTTGGGGTGCTTTCCATAAGGAGCCAGGGTTTTCCGCCGCCTAAACTGCGCATGAGATTGGCATCGCAGATGGCTTGGGTCAGGGACGTACTTTCATCGCTGCGGCCATCAAAGCTGGGATAGGCATCATTGCTGATGACATCGAGATGCGGGGCTAAGCGCCAATAATCCAGTCCTGGATAATGACCCATCATATTGGTGGTAACGGGGAGGTCGGAGTGCTGCCGTACGGCGGCTTTTTCCATAAGCATAAAATCCACGGTAATATCGGTGACAAAGCGCCGCCAATCCAATTGCAGGCCGTCGTGTATGACCTCGAAGGGATGTACCTGCTCCCAGTCGTTGTAGGGATGCCCCCAGAAGCCATTCCAGTAGGCATCATTAAGGGCATCGAGACTGCCGTAGCGTTCCTGAAGCCAGCGACGAAAGCCTTGGAGACAGGTTTCGCAACGACATTCCCCGCCATATTCATTGGAAAGGTGCCAGAGCTTTACTGCCGGATGAGCGCCGAAACGGCGTGAAAGTTCGCCGTTGATGCGGCTTACTTCGCGGCGATATACTTCTGAGCTGGGGCAGTGATTGTGGCGCCCTCGGTGGGGTTCGCGTGGGCCCTGCCATTGCAGCACGCGGCACACTTCGGGATGGGCCTGGGAAAGCCAGGCAGGCTTACTGCCCGAAGGGGTGGCGAGAATGATCGCAATATTGGCTTGCGCACAGCGATCGAGAATGTCCTGCATCCAATCAAAGCGATATACCCCAGGCTCGGGCTCTAAGGCTGCCCATGAAAAGATGCCCAGGCTCCAGGAATTCATTCCGGCACGGGAGATTATTTGAAAGTCTTCCTCAATAATATGTGGATGCTGGAGCCACTGATCAGGATTGTAGTCGGCACCATGAAGGAAGCCCTGATGGTTGTTGAGGAGGGCTGGGTAGGATTGGGCGGGCATATGGCTTTCTCTACGCGTTGTTGTCGGCCAACAAGGATTGTTGAAGGCGGTTAAGATCGTCGTGGCTGCCAACCACAATGAGATGGTCTTCGGCTAATAGCTGGGTATCGGGATCGGGGGAAACCAATTGTTCTGTGCCGCGGCGGATGCCTACGATGGTCACATTATAGTTTTCCCGCAAGCCTGCAGTGGCCAGGGTTTGACCAACCTGCGGCGCCCATGATGGTAACGGGATTTCACTCACTCCGCATTGGGGCGGTTCATCGGCGAGATCATGGGTTTCCAGGCGTTCGAGCATGCCCCCCGCTTGGCGCAGATTGTCTGGTGGCCCCATAAGCACTAAGCGATCTCCAGGAAAGAGACGGAAATCGGCATCCAGCTGTAAGTGCACTTTACCGCCACGGCTTACCGCCAAGACGCTGACCCCTGTCTGGGCATATAATTCCAGATCACGAATACATGATCCCGCATAAGCAGAGCCCGGCCGTAGGCGTACTTCGCGCAGGGCCAGGGGCCAATCAATTTCCATGGGAAGCATATGCATGGCTGAATGGAGGGCGTCTGCGCCCTGCTCGGCAGCATCGCGAAAGGGGCGTAGGACCACATCGGCTCCGGCGTCGGCAAATATTTCGGCATCGTGGCGATTACGTGCGGTGAGGGCAATGCGCCCCACATAGCCGCGTCGCCGGAGAACATCGATAAGATTGAGGCTCACATTGCGATCCCGCGTGGTACTGACAATCCAGGCAATGCCTGAGAACTCTAGTTGATCAAGGAATTCCGGGTCGGTGGCATCACCGTATACGACCCCTATGTGGCTGCGCCATCGACGGAGAACCTCTGGATCAAAATCAACGCCAACCAGACGGTGTCCACGTTCAATGAGGTGTTCGGCAAGATTGGCCCCATAGGCGCCAAGACCAATGACCATGGTATCGGCCCCTTGTGTGGCGGCATCTCCGCCGTGTTGTTCGCGATAGGGATTCTTGCGCTCAAACCAGGTGAGCCAATTGCCGAGTAGCCCATACAGGGGGGCTGAATAGAGAATCATATAGGTGCTGGCACAAATCGTAAAAACGCCCACCACTGTGATCAGACTCATTGCGTCATTGCTAATATGCCCGAGACTCATGCCGAGGGCGGCGAGAATCAATGAGAACTCACTGATTTGTGCAACCGTAAGGCCGGTAAGCAAGCCCGTGCGGCGGCGATATCCCATAATACCCATAATGGTCATAACGATGAGCGGATTGCCGATCAGAACAAATGCGCTGAAGACGAGGGCTGCGGGGATTTGCGTGACAATGGCAGCAAACTCCAGGCGAGCCCCTAGGGCGATAAAAAAGAAGAGTAAAAGAAAGTCGCGCAGGGTGGTAAGGCGCGCCCCAAGCGCTTCGCGATAGCCAGTGCTGGCTAGGGCGACTCCACCCATAAACGCACCGACCTCTTTGCTAAAGCCAAGCATGTCGCCCGTGGCCGCCAGGGCCACTGCCCAGGTGATGGCAAATAAGACCATTAATTCTTGATAGTTGCTGAGCGCCTCAAGAAGACGTGGAAGCACCCAGCGCATCATAATAACGATAGCGCCAATAAAGAGGATGCCTTTGCCTAAGATGGTCACTGCTTGTATGGCGATGTTGGGATCGCTGCCTCCATCCTCAGTACCCGTTCCCTTAGAAAGGGCGATGAGGGCCACCATGGCAATGATTGCCACAATGTCTTGGACAATAAGCATGCCCACTGCTATGCGTCCATGGAGGGCATCTATCTCACGTTTATCCGAGAGTAATTTTACGATAATAATGGTGGAGGAGAAGGTAAGCGCTACGGCAATAAAAGCCGCCGGTAGCGGATCGAAACCGAGGAGGAGCGCAATGACATAGCCAATAAGTGCGGTAAATGTGACTTGACCCAGGCCCGTTGCCAGGGCCACAGGCCCCATGGTTTTGATCAGGTGGAGATCCAGGCGCATGCCCACAATAAAGAGGAGGAGGGCAATCCCAATATCAGCCAAGAGTTCAATGCGTTCATAGCTATCAATAAGACCGAGTGCCGATGGTCCGGCAAGCACTCCCACTGCAAGAAATGCAATGATTAACGGCTGTTTAAGAAGATAGCCAATGCCACCAACCAGGGTCGCTAGAACAAGTATGGCCGCCATCTCGTAAAAAGCATGGTCAGCGATCATCTGCATAATGTCGTTCATGCTTGATGTTCGCATCCTCTAGGGATGAGGCAAGGCAAGGTATAGTTGGTGGTGCAGGGCGACTCAAAGTCTGCCTCCGGGACCGCCGATCTCCAGAGCAATGGCATTAAGCATTTGCGATACGCAGGCGCGTGGCCTGATCGAGCCCCAACGGGGCTCCGTAGCCCAGCCCAGGGTTGCGCCACAGGCGCTACCCTGGGAACGAATGGAGAG